>NZ_BAABLK010000005.1:0-113765 GCF_039544305.1 Paeniglutamicibacter antarcticus | reverse complement strand
GGGTACCGCGAGCACGACATCCTGGTCATCGGAGAGGACGGCGGCGTAGAGAACATCACGAAGTTTGGCTTCGGTCCGGAAAACAACATCATCGATGCCTAGCACCTAGCTGGCATGATGGGTTGGGCGGAGTGCATCAGTGCGCTTCCGTCCAACCCATCATGGTTTAACCTTGCTCCTCCACGTCACTATCGAAAGCAGCGGAAACGATGAGCCCCACAACTCTGGCCGAGCACGACCGGGTCGGCTATGCGAGTGCATTGGAACAAGCCCGACGGGGTGCGGCCGAGGGCGGTGTGCCCATTGGCTCCAGCCTCTTTGAGCACGGGAAACTGCTCGGATCCGGCTACAACCGTCGCGTGCAAGATGGTGACCCCACCGCGCACGGAGAAATAGACGCGTTGCGAAATGCCGGGCGCCGTGCTTCGTATGCCACAACGACGCTGTATTCGACCCTTGCGCCGTGCGCGCTGTGCTCCGGCGCTGTCATCCAGTTTGGGATTCCCCGGGTCGTTGTGGGGGAGGACGCAAGTTTCCCCGGTGAGCTGGAACTGCTGCGCAGTCGAGGTGTGGAAGTGGTGGTCCTTGATGACCCGGAAGCCACCGAATTGATGGCCCGGTTCATTGCCGAAGAGCCGACCCTGTGGAACGAAGACATTGGCGTCGAGGAGACTTAAGCGTGGCAGCCAAGCGGCCGAATCGATGTAGCGTTCTTCTTTAAGCCCCTCACCAACCCCAGATCAACCGGAGGAAGCACCATGGTTGTCCAAAGGACAGAAGCACCCGCCACAGAACCACGCAGTTCCTCGGTCATTGTCAACGTCATTGACGTGCTGCGGTGCTTCAGCGTGGAGAACCCGGTGCTCGGCGTCACGGAAATCGCCACGAAAGTGGGGCTCCACAAATCCAGCATCTCGCGCATCCTGGCGACTCTGGAGCAGGAGCACATCGTTTCGCAGGATGCAACAACGCGGAAGTACTCGCTGGGGCTTGGCCTCATTGCTGTGGCCGGCCCGCTGCTGGCCAATCTCGATGTGAGGCGCGTGGCCTTCCCCTTCCTCGAAGCGCTGGCCGCGGCCACTGGGGAAACCGCGGTGCTGAATATCTGGGACGGCCTTGAATCGGTCTCGGTCGAGCAGATACCCAGCATTCATCAGGTCAAGCACACCTCCGCCATGGGCAGCCGGTACAACACCGCGCTCAGTGCCTCGGTGCAGGTGTTCTTGGCCCATATGGAGCCGGCCTGTGCCGCGCAATTGCTCGAATCAGGGGCCGTGGTGATTCCGAAGAACTCACCGGAGGCCCGGAACCAGTACCTCGAGCGCCTGGAAACGGTGCGTAAACGAGGTTGTGCAGCGAACCACGGGGAGACCTCGAATGAAGAAGTCGGTGTCGCGGCCCCGATCTTCGATCACCGGGGCACGGTGGTGGCCTGCGTGATGATCGCTGCCCCGTACTACAGGGTCTCGGAGCAGCAACTCTCCGAACTCGGTGTCGCCTGCATGCGGGCGGCACGAAACATCGGCACCCGGCTGGGAGCCCAGCCGGCCTAGGAAAAGGACAGACATGTTGGAACCACGTGGTGAGAACACCTTCGAGTATTCGTTGCACGAGGGCACGAAGACGCGCATGCAATTCCATTTTGCCGATGAGATGGCCATGCCCGTGGCGATCCAGACCTGGGAGCTTCCGCCAGGGGGGCATGAAGGCATGCATTCCCACGACCCGGCGGAACTTGCCTTGGAAGAGTTCTACCTGGTGCTGGAAGGCACCGCTGCCATGCGTGTCGGCGACGAGGAGCACGAGCTGGTCGCAGGGGACAGCGTCCTGGCGCAAATCGGGGTGCCACACGACCTGCGCAACACCGGTGAGGGCACGTTGCGGGTCTTGGTGGTGTGGGGCGAGGAAGGGCGCAAGGATTTCTCGTCCTTCGGTTCCCTTGCAGCGGCACGCGCGGTGCGAGCAGCCAACCAATGAGTGTGGGTCGCGCCACTTCCCGATAGTGTGGATCCATGTCGAACACCCCGCATTCGCAACACTTCGATGTCATCGTGGTCGGCGCCGGGCTGGCCGGCCTGGTGGCAGCCACCGAGGCCACCGAGTCCGGTGCACGTGTGTTGCTGCTGGACCAGGAACCCGAGGCGAACCTTGGCGGACAGGCACATTGGAGTTTCGGCGGCATCTTCCTTGTCGACTCGCCCGAACAACGCCGGCTGGGGGTCAATGACTCCGTGGAGCTGGCCGCTCTGGACTGGGAAAGCACCGCCGGGTTTGACCGGGACGAGGATGACTGGGCCCGTGCATGGTCGCGTGCCTACGTCCAGTGGGCTGCCGGTGGAAAGCGGGAATGGCTGCACCAACGCGGGGTCCGTTTCTTTCCCGTGGTCGGCTGGGCCGAACGTGGAGGAAGCGGCCCACGGGGGCCGGGAAATTCTGTTCCACGCTTCCACGTCACCTGGGGAACCGGTCCTGGCCTGCTGGCGCCCTTCATCCGTACGGCACGAACCGCCGAAGCCAAGGGCCAACTAACCATGTTGTGGCGGCACCAACTCGACGAGCTGGTCACCGGCTCAGGTTCAGTCACCGGTGTGCGTGGAACAGTGCTGGAAGCAGATGCCGCACCACGGGGCGTGGCGAGTAACCGCATAAAGGCCGGGACCTTCGAGTACTATGCGCCTTCGGTCGTCATCGCCACCGGTGGCCTGGGCGGAAACCTGGACAAGGTACGTGCCGCGTGGCCCGCACGACTGGGCACCCCACCGGAAAACATGGTCTCCGGGGTTCCTGCGCATGTGGATGGACGCGGATTGGATATCGCCGCTCGTGCCGGGGCGCGGCTGGTCAACGAGGACCGGATGTGGCACTACACCGAAGGCATCGCCAACTGGAACCCCGTCTGGGAACGCCACGGAATCCGCATCCTGCCGGGCCCCAGCTCGCTGTGGATCGATGCCACGGGAAACAGACTGCCTGACCCGCTGTGGCCGGGTTTCGACACCTTGGGGACATTGGAACACCTGCGGGGAACCGGATACGACTACAGCTGGTTCATCTTGAACCGGCGCATCATCGGCAAGGAATTTGCGCTCTCGGGTTCCGAACAGAATCCCGACCTCACCGGCAAGGACGTGCTCGCGGTACTGGCGCGTGCGCGGGTGGACGTGCCAGGTCCGGTCCAAGCCTTCCTCGATCACGGAGAAGATTTCCTCCAAGCACGCACGATCCAGGAATTGGTAGCCAAGATGAACCAACTCACCGGCCAGGACCTCTTGAACCCTGCCCAGATCGCCGGCATCCTGGAGGCAAGGGACTCGATAGCAGAGAACGGCCCCGGCACGGATGGACAAATTGCCGCAATCGAGTCGGCACGGCACTATCTGGGCGACAAATTGGTCCGCAGCGTCAAGCCCCATCGAATCACGGACGCAAAGGCCGGGCAGTTGATTGCCGTTCGGCTGAAGATCCTGACCCGCAAGTCGTTGGGCGGAATCCAGACCGACCTAGATTCGCGGGTTCTGGATGCGGTGGGCGACCCGATCAATGGTCTCTACGCGGCAGGAGAAGCCGCCGGATTCGGAGGCGGGGGATACCACGGCTACCGGGCGCTAGAGGGCACATTCCTAGGCGGCTGCCTCTTCAGCGGCAGGGCCGCGGGACGGCACGCTTCCCTTGCCTGGAAACAGACATAGGTCCGGCCACCAACTTCCCCGTGCCGTTCGGCATTGCGGGAAATCAGTGGCTCAGGTTGGGTGGAACGGTCAGTGTGTGAAGTGGTAAGAAATCCCAAAGAGCACTGCCGAAAGGCTGAATGCGATACCGATAATCATAGGCGCCCAATCCCCTTGAACGGAGATCTGAAAAACGATGTAGGCCGTAAAAAGCAGCCCGGCCAAGATCCCGCCAAGGACCAGTGATCCACCACCGTGGTGCTGCACGGCGGTCTGTGCATTTCGATGAAATAGAGTAGCCATATTTTCAGAATAGGCCCATAAATGGGGAAATACGAGGGTAGGAATCATGAAGGATCCAGTGCAGAAACCAATCGGTGACTGGCGTGCGGTTTTCGGTGCCCTGGCCAACGAGCAGACCCTCCGCTACTATGCCCAGCAGGTGCTGGGCCAGGACAGCGACCTTGGGACCGAGCGCGCGGCCAAAGCCCGGCAGAATCTGGAAAGGGCGGGCCTGATCGACGAAAAAGAGACCGTGGATGGGCAGCTGTTTGGCAAGATCCTGGCAGCCAAGGCGCGAAAGGTTCCCCGGGAAGGGCCCCAGCGATTCTTCGACGCCGAGGGCCGGATCGAACGGTATCCCAGGAAACATGAGGAGCGCCTCGAAATGCTGCAGCTGGTGGCAGGAAAAACAATCGACCCGGGGCAACAGCTCACCGAAGCTGAATTAACCGTCCGTCTGGAGGAGTTCACCCAAGACACCGCACTTTTGCGCCGGTACCTCGTGGACTACGGGGTGCTTGGACGCCAGAGCGACGGATCGGTGTACCACCTGGTTGAAAGATCGGACTAGCCGCGCCAATTGCGCCTTCGGCGTCCCAGAAGGTAATTTCTTTGTGAACCTGTTGCGGTTTTGCCGCTTCCATCCACCCACGATCCAGGAGCCCCATGTCTGACACCAGCGCCCGGCATGGCAATGAACCAATCCCTGGTTCGTGGCCTACCGGTAGTGGGTACCCCGGGGCACATGCACCGAACCAGCAGCAATATCCCGGGTACTACGCAGGAAACTCTCCCGGACACTACACCGGTCCGTATCAAGACGGGTATGGCGAACCAAACGGCTCCTTCGGGCAGCCACGCACGCACGCCATGACGATTTTCGCCATGGTCGTCGGCATTGTTTCAGCGGTGATCTCGCTGGTGCCGTTCATTGGATTCGTCTCCTTTGCACTTGGGCCCGTGGCCATGGTGCTGGGAATCGTGGGAATCGTGGGCCGTTTGAGTCGGCGTGGATTCAGTGTCACGGCCTTGGTGACCGGGACCTTCGCACTATTGGTGTCGATTCTCTACACGGTGCTGTTTAGCGCCCTCATCTCGTTTTCCGCCAATACACAGAGCTTTGCGTTCATGGCTGACGGAACGGCGGAATACAAAGTGACGGTGAGCACGAGCTCGACCAAATCGAAAACCAGCAACCAACGCGGGCCTTTCACCCAGAACGTGGACGCATCCATGCTCTTTGGCGGTATCACCGCCACCAACCCCGGCAGCGGAGACGAGACCGTCAGCTGCGAGATCTATGACTCGGCTGGAAACCTGTTGTTGGAAAACAGTGCTTCGGGCCACCACGCAACCGCCGTCTGCCGGCTCAACGACGTGTTGCTGCGCACAGTCGAGGACGTCAAACTTCCCGGAGAAATCAGCGCCAAAGAAGCCCTCTGACTACGAGCCGATTCCCCGGTCCGTGCGTGCCCCAATGATCTTGTGGATCGACTGGTCCAGCACCGGATAGTCGGCACCGGGGCCCAAGGCCAGGAAGCACGGGGCTTCATGGGCAGGCAACTCTAGATCGTCATAGCGATATCCCAGGTAGCGTCCGCCGGAACGGCGCACCAGCAAGGCGCCGGCCGAGACGTCCCAGGCCTTGGTGTCGAATCCTATGGTCGCATCGCACCAGCCGGCGGCAACATGGGCCAATGCCAGCGCGGCAGAGACCTTGCGGCGCACCGTGGCAAATGAGGACACCCATGAACCGAATTCCTCCAGGGCCGCATCCCCGTCAGTGGCAAGCGCCTCGGCCGAGGGGTAATCAGTCATGATGTTTGCGTGCTGCTGATCGGGTCGCTGCGGGGGTGCCATGATCGTCCCGTTGAGGTAGGCATGCTGCGCATCGGCGGTGAATTCCAGCTCGGCGATCGGATCCAGTACGACGCCCGCGAGCAATATCCCGTCTCGCGCGGCGGCAATGGAAATACAGAAAAAGGCAACCCCGTGGGTGAAGTTGCTGGTGCCATCTATGGGGTCAACGATCCATTGGATGTTGCCTTCCCCCACGGTTCCGCCCTCTTCACCCAACACCCGGGAGTCCGGCTCGGCTGCCCGAAGATGATCGCGGATGACAGCTTCGCTTTGCCTGTCGAAGTCGGTGACCAGGTCATGGGAATTGGTTTTGTTCTCGCTGGCAACCCCGGAGCGAAAAGCATCGCGCAAGACCGGGGCAGCGAGGTGCGCGGCATCGAGCGCGATGGAACGCAGCCGTGCAGCCAGTGCGATGTCCGAGGTGTTTAAGTTCTCTGTGCTCACGAGCCACCAGCCTAGTAGATGTGAGTTGCGCCAAAAGAGCTTGGCGCTGTGATGCGGTTCCCAATATGGTCGCCAAGGGCAACATTTACCTTGGTCGGCCAAGTTTGCGAAGGAACCAGTCCTTGAGCTCGTCGAGAGCCTCACCGCGCTCAAGCGCACGTTGGGTAGCGTTGAGCATCTCGGGGAGCATCCGGGTGCGCCGAGCTTTGCCGCCCCGAGTGTGCTTGCCTACGTCCAGTGTCACCTACCCACCCGCGCCACCGACGTCGGCCATTGGATCGGTGTCGGCCCGGCGGCGTTGCGTCGACAGGTGGTCGAACTGGAAGGCTCCGGATTGTTCATGCGGAGCCCTTGTCCCACTGACGCCCGGGCCCAGCTGATTTCGTTCACGGGCGAGGGCGCTGAGGAGATCTCGCAGGCCTACGGCAGGCGAGCCGTGGGCCTTGCCGAGCTGCTCCAGGGCTGGGACGGAGCGGAAATCTCCGTCGCCGCTACGACGGTGGACACGATCCAGGCTGTGCTTCGAGTCGGCATGCGGGCCAGCCGCGAGAAAGACACCAGCAGCCCGCCGGCCTCTGAAGAGGACATCAAATGAGTGAACAGCAGTCGGTCATGCGGACGCTTGAGCGTCATGGTGACCAGCCGCAGATGAGCAGCAGGGAGGTTCTGCACTCCATCACCGGGGTTCCTGCCGTCATTCTTTGCCGCCATGCTGGCAACCACCATCGTTGCCATCGCGCTGCCGACCATCATGGATTCCCTGGATGGAACACAGTCCGACTTCAACTGGGTTTTTACCGCGGCGCTGCTGGCAAATGCCGCCACGGCCCCGATCTGGGGGCAAGCTTGCCGACCTCTTCGACACGAAGAAGCTGCTGCAACTGGGAATCGTGATCATCGTTTCCGGTTCGATGTTGACAGGGTTCCCCATCAACATCCCCATGCTGATGAGTGCTCGCGTCGTCCGGGGAATCGGCATGGGCATGGCAGTGATTGGCACGGTCATTCCGCCCCGCGAGCGCGGCCGCCACTCGGGCTACTTCGGCGGCGTCATGGCAGCGGGGGTGATCCCGCTGCGCGTCATCTTCACCCGTACCACCGCCCTGGCGATCCCTAACTCGATTTCCATCGGTGTTGCGGTGTTTGGCTCCGGCGCCTTCCTGGGCAAGTTCTTCCGGGTGGCTCTCGAGGCGACTCCTAAGGTTGCCGGACTCATGATCCTGCCGATGAGCGCGGGAAACCCGTTTGGTTCGGTTTTCCCGGCCATCGGATTTCGCGTTTAGGTCGCTGCAAGACCCTCCTGGTCGTTAGTGCCGCGCTCAACGTCGCGGCCCTCGGCCTGCTGGCTCCTTGCCATCGGCATGTTCTTCAAAGGGCTGGGCATGGGTTTCATGGTCCAGAACCTGGTGCTGGCCATGCAGAACACCGTCAAGGTCACCGACATCGGGACAGCCAGCGCCTCGGCCGCATTGTTCCGTTCGGTCGGCGGTGCTGCCGGGGTTGCCGCCCTGCGTGCCATGTACGAGACGGCGTTCGGGGATGCAACGGGGGTGGTCTTCACGACCTCTGCCTTCGTGGTGGTCGTGGTTCTGTTGTGCATTGCGCTGATCAGGGAAGTCTCGCTGAGCACCACTGTCTGAGCCCCGGGGTCCGATATCTGACGTGGGGACAGACCAGGCGTTTGGGACAAATTGACCATGAGCTTGGATGATCTGTCCGAGACTGTGCTCACACTCCTTGCGTAGTGTGAGCTGCGTCGTACTTACGGAAGGAACCGCGATGACCAGCACTCCCACGCAAGGCAGCACGGCAGCACCCAAGCTCAAGAAGGTCCTGGGGCGTTGGGACACCCTCGCCATCGGGGTCGGAGCCATGATCGGCTTCGGCTGGGTCGTCCTCACCGGCGACTGGATCACCAGTGCCGGGCCCCTGGGTGCATCCCTGGCCATGATCGTCGGCGGCGGCATCATGGTGGTCGTCGGCTTGACGTACGCCGAACTGGTGGCGGCAATGCCCCGGGCCGGTGGCGAGCACAACTATCTGCTGCGCGCCATGGGTGCCCGTTGGTCCTTCGCCGGGTCCTGGGCGATCGTGGGCGGATACATCACCATCGTGGCCTTCGAGGCGGTGGCGCTGCCCAAGACCGCGCTCTATCTATTCCCCGAGTTGAACAAGGTCAAGCTCTGGGACATCGCAGGGTCCGAGGTCGACCTCACCTGGGCGCTGGTCGGGGTACTCGGCGCCGTGGTCATCACCGGAATCAACATCCGTGGCATCAAGACCGCCGGAGTCGTACAAACCTTCGTGGTGCTCTTCCTCTTCGCCATCGGCGCGATCCTGCTCTTCGGGTCCTTCGCCGGTGGGTCAACCGCCAACATGGAACCGTTCTTCAACAACGGCGTCGCAGGGTTCTTCGGCGTGATGATCATCGTCCCGTTCATGTTCGTGGGCTTTGACGTGATTCCGCAATCCGCCGAGGAGTGCGACATCCCGCCGCGACGCATCGGCAAGTACGTCATTATCGCGGTGCTCATCGCCACCGCTTGGTACGTCATGGTCATCCTTGCCACCTCATCGGGCATGGGCCCAACCGCGCTGTTGACCTCGGACCTGGCCACCGCAGATGCCATGGGCGGACTCTTCGGCTCGGCGGCCATGGCCAAGATCCTGATCGCCGGTGGCATTGCCGGCATCCTGACCTCATGGAATTCCCTGCTGATGGGCGCCTCGCGGCTCCTCTACGCCATGGCCGCCTCGGGGATGCTGCCGGCCTGGTTTGCCAAGCTCCACCCGAAGTTCCACACCCCGGTCAACGCGTTGCTGTTCATCGGCGGGCTCTCGGTGCTTGCACCGTTCTTCGGATCGGGAATGCTTGGCTGGCTGGTCGATTCCGGTTCGCCCTCCATCGTGATGGCCTACCTGCTGGTGGGTGTCGCCTTCGTGATCCTGCGCCGCCGAGAGCCCCTCGTGGATCGTCCGCTGCGCATTGGCGGCAAGGGCAACTTCGGCCAGGCGATCGGCGTGGCCTCGGTGATCCTGTGCGCCGGGCTGATCAGCCTCTACCTGCCGGGAATGCCCGCGGCGATCGGCATCCAGCCGTGGCTGTTATTCGGTGCATGGTGGGCCCTGGGCGTGGTGTTCCTGCTCAAGGTTCCGCGCGGGATAGTCCCGGGCATCAACGCCGAAGACGAGCTGCTGGCCCGGTTGGCCATGCGAAAGGCGGCCAAGGCCGAAGCGCTCTTCAAGGACGTCCCCCAACTGGCGTCGACAGACCGGAACGTGAAGGAAGGCGACCACGCATGAACAAGATCCGTCCCCTCGAGGGGATCATCGTTGCAGATTTCTCCAGGGTGCTTGCCGGCCCCCTGTGCACCATGACGCTGGCAGACCTAGGGGCAACGGTCATCAAGGTCGAGCGACCCGGGGCGGGGGACGACACCCGTAGCTGGGGACCTCCATTCTCCGCCACCGGATCGACCTATTTCGAGTCCGTGAACCGCAACAAGCGCTCCATTGCCCTGGACCTCACCGAGGTGGCGGACAGGGAAACCGCCCTGGAACTGGCGCTGCGCGCCGACGTGCTGGTGGAGAACTTCAAGCCCGGTGGCATGGAGAAGCTGGGACTGGGATACGCGGAGCTTTCTGCGCAGAACCCCGGATTGGTCTACGCCTCGATCTCCGGTTTTGGTTCCACCGGGGGAGCGCACCTGCCGGGCTATGACTTCATCGTCCAGGCCCTGGGAGGGCTGATGTCGATCACCGGCGAGGCCGGTTCAGAACCGATGAAGGCAGGGGTGGCGCTGGTGGACGTACTCACCGCCAAGGACGCGAGCATCGGGGTGCTTGCCGCCCTGACTGCGCGCAATGTCTCCGGCTCCGGCGCCCACGTGGAGGTCAACCTGCTCTCCAGCCTCCAGGGGGCGCTGGCCAACCAGGGCCAGGCCTACTTGGGCGCAGGGAAGGTTGCCACCCGCATGGGCAACGAGCATCCCTCGATCGTTCCCTACCAGTTGCTGGGCTGCTCCGATGGCTCGGTGGCGGTGGCCTGCGGCAACGACGGCCAGTTCACCAAGCTCTGTGCCGAAATCGGCGCGCCGCAGCTCTCCGGTGACGAACGATTTTCCACCAACTCGGCACGTGTGGCCAACCGTGAAGTGCTGGTCCCGCTTCTCGAAGAGGCCCTGCGCGCGGACACCGGGGCGAATTGGCAAACCCGTTTCACCGGCGTTGGCGTACCTGCGGGCAAGGTCGCCGGCATAGACGCGGGATTGGCCTACGCCGATTCGCTCGGCCTGGACCCAGTCATCGAAGTGCACAACGCCGAGGGCGAAAGCGTCGGAAAACAGATCCGCCACCCGATCACCTGGACTCCTGAGCTCGATGCGCCAACAGTGGCCCCGCCGGGCCTGGGGGAACACACCGAACAGATCCGCGCTTGGTTGGTCAGCGGGACGGAACCGCCACCCTGGAGCGATCACCTAACGCGGGTCTGCCCCTGACTCTTCGCGCCGCAGCGCCAACCACAGGTGGGCCGCGACATCCGGATCATCAAGGTCGACGTCCATGAGATTGCTGGCCACCGAGATCCTGTGCCGCAACGAATTCCGGTGGATCCCCAGGGCCCGCGCCGCATCCTCCCAGGTGCCCCGGGCCCTGAGGTACGCCCGCACGGTGCCCAGCAAATCCGTGCGCGGGTAGCCGGCCAGCAGCCTGACCCACACGGCGGCCCGGGAATCCTCACTGACGTTCACGGCCACCAGGTGCCCGGCGGCTGCCTGCAGGGTGGCTCTGCGCAAGGCCGCGACGTTCCCGGGGATCCCTTCCAGGCCCACCGGGTCGCCCAAGGCAGCGGCCAGGGAACCGGACACCTCGGGATCGGCAGCCCCGGTGATGCCCAGCAACGCATTTTGTTCCAGGGAACCGTCATCCCCGCCCGCTGTCTTGCTGCCGATCCCGGCGGCCGGGAGCACCAGGTAGAGGATCTCGTCTTGGACATGGCGCAACGTGCATTGATCCACGGCGGAGGAGAGCTCCGGCAGTCCCGGGTCGGCAATGAGCCGGGTTGCGGCGCGCGCGGTCAACCCCGGGTCGTCCCCCGGCGAGAGCCTGACACCCAGCAGCCGGACACGGTAGGGAAGCTCGGCCAACCCCACCTCGGCGGCGACCATATGGGCCGCGGTCGTCTGTCCATGGAGCAGGAGCTTGGTGGTGGCGGTGCCCAGCGCATTGGTGGTTCCCACCACGACCTCGCGTTGGCGGGCCCGCAGCGCAAGCAGAGTGGAGACCGTCATGATGATTTGCCGATCCGCCTTGGTCAGGGTGCGCCCGGAACCGATACACAGGAACCCATGGATGCGGGTATCGACAAGGATCGGGTAGAGCACCACCGGCTGGCCCTGGATCTCAAAGGTCGCGGCCGAGGGCACCCCGGCCTTGTTGAAGCGGATCGATTCGGCCCGAAGCTGTGAGATGAGCGAACCGGCCGAAGCCGGCCACACTGTTTCGCTGCCGGCATCCGCTGGAAGGTACGCGGCCCAACCTCCCAGTGCCTGGGCTAGGCCGCGCACCACAGCGCTGGCGGCATCGGGGCGCATGGCGGCCCGGGCCAAGGCCGTCTGCGTGCCGAGTGAATCCATGAGGATGGTGGTGTCGGTCCTGCTGGACAGGCGCCAGTAGGCGCGCGTGATGTTCTGGAAAGGCACCCCGTCCGGAACTATGGCCAGTTCAATGCCAACGGTTTTGCTTGCTTGCAGCACGTGCTCTGGTACCTGTTTCAGCCACGGACCCAAACCCAGTCCCACGGCGCGTACATCCCTGGCGCCAAGGCGCGCCATGTATGCGGCCGAGAGCGAAGCGGACTTCGTAAAGGGCATTCCGGTGGTCAACAACAGCTCCCCTCCCTCCAGATACGGGGTGGGATCCTCAAGCTCGGAGACGTGCACGCCGGTTACTGGCTTGGCACTGAATTCCGTGTCAAGGCCGGGCAAAAGTTCGGGTCCGAGTTCGGCGCCCAACTGCAACATGGAGATCATGGGTTGAATTATCCAATAAAACGATCCTTCTTGTGCGCTTTATCCAATGACGCGTGTCACATGGTCGCCTAACGTTGAACCCATGACCAAAACAACCCTGGCCGTCGACGCGCCCAGCATCCCGCAGACCCGCCACCTGGCAACCTCCGTACCGGGGCCGCGCTCCAACGCCTTGCATGCAGAACGCAGTGCGCAGGTGACCAGCGGATTCGGGGTGGCGCTGCCGGTCTTTGTGGCTCGCGCCGACGGTGGGATCATTGAAGACGTTGACGGAAACCGCCTCATCGACTTTGCCTCGGGCATTGCCGTGACCTCGCTGGGCGCCAGCAACAAGCGTGTCGCCCAGCGCGTCGCGGCCCAGCTCGAGGCATTCATCCACACATGTTTCATGGTTACCGAATACGAGGCCTTCACCCAGGTCTGCGCGTGGCTCAACGCCAACACCCCCGGGGACTTCGAAAAGCGCACGGGCCTGTTCACCACCGGCGCCGAAGCCGTGGAGAATGCCATCAAGATCGCCCGCGCCGCCACAGGCCGGCCAAACGTGCTGGTCTTTGACGAGGCCTACCATGGCCGTTCACTGCTCACCATGGCCATGACCGCAAAGGTCAACCCGTACAAACTGAACTTCGGCCCGCTGCCGGCGGAAATCATCCGTGCAGCTTCGGCCAACCCGCTGCGTCCGGCCCAGGGGCTTCCCGCCGGGGCGGCAGCCGCCCTTGAATCCGTGGAGGCAACGATCCTCGAACACGGGGCTGAGACCTTCGCCGCGATGGTCATCGAACCAATCCAGGGGGAAGGCGGATTCATCGTCCCGGCCGTCGGCTTCATTCCCGGATTGCGCAAGCTTGCGGACAAGTACGGAATCGTTCTGGTCATCGACGAGATCCAGGCAGGCATGGGCCGAACCGGCACGCTCTTTGCCTCCGAGCACGAGGCCGTCGCAGGGGACCTGATCCTCACCGCCAAGGCGCTTGCCAATGGCGTCCCGCTTTCGGCTGTCACCGGCCGCGCGGAGTTGATGAACGCACCGCATGCCGGCGGACTGGGTGGCACCTATGCCGGAAACCCGCTCGCCTGCGAGGCCGCCCTGGCTGTCTTCGAGCAGTTCGAGGACGGTTCCCTGCTGGCAAACGCATCCCGCATCGAGGAAGTCGCCCGCGAAATCCTCGAACCGCTGCGTTTCTCGACCGACATCGTCGCCGATGTCCGTGGCCGCGGCGCCATGCTCGCCATCGAGTTCGCCGATGCCGGGACCCTGGAACCGCGTGCGGACCTTGCCAAGGAAGTCTCGGCGGCCTGCCACGGCGCCGGTGTCATCACCCTGACCTGTGGAACCCACGGCAATGTCGTACGCCTGCTTCCCCCGCTGGTCATCGGCGAGGACCTGTTGCGTGACGGACTGGCAGTTTTGTCCCAGGCCATCACCACAGCCGCCAAATAAGCCCCCCCCCAAGGCTTTTCGATCCACGGACTCTACAAGGAGCACCACCATGACCCTCACGACACACGAAGCACACCTGCTGGACCCTTCGGACCTGATCAACTTCGATGCGCTGCTCACCGCCGAAGAACTTGCGCTGCGTACCAAGGTGCGCGGTTTCGTCAACGAAGCCATCAAGCCGAACATCGCCTCCTGGTACGCCGACGGGGTCTTCCCGCTGGAAATCGTCCCCGAAATGGCCAAGCTCGGCCTTCTGGGCATGCACCTGAAGGGCTACGGCTGCGCCGGGGGCACCGCAGTGGAATACGGACTTGCCGGTTCCGAGCTGGAAGCCGGCGACTCGGGCCTGCGCACCTTCGTCTCGGTGCAGGGGTCCTTGGCCATGAGCGCCATCTACAAGCACGGCTCCGAGGAGCAGAAACAGGAATGGCTTCCTAAAATGGCAGCCGGCGAGGCAATCGGCTGCTTCGGGCTCACCGAACCCACCGCTGGCTCGGACCCCTCCGCCATGAAGACCTTCGCCCGCCGCGACGGGGATGACTGGGTCATCAACGGCACCAAGCGCTGGATCGGACTGGCCAACGTCGCCCAGGTCGCCGTCATCTGGGCCCAGACCGAGGAAGGCATCCGCGGTTTCGTGGTGCCCACGCAAACCGCCGGGTACAAGGCGACGGTGATCGAGCCGAAGCTCTCGATGCGCGCCTCGATCCAGTGCGAGATCGAACTGACCGATGTACGCTTGCCCGCCGATGCCGTGCTGCCCAATGTCACCGGTCTCAAGGGACCTTTCTCCTGCCTGAACGAGGCGCGATACGGCATCATCTGGGGCGCCATGGGCGCTGCCCGCGACTCCTTCGAGGACGCCTTGGCATACTCGCAGCAGCGCATGCAGTTCGACAAGCCGTTGGCCGGATACCAGATGACACAGCAAAAGCTGGTGGATATGGCCGTGGAAATCAACAAGGGTTACCTGCTAGCACTGCACATCGGGCGGATGAAGGATGCAGGCACCCTTGACCTGCACCAGATCTCGGTGGGAAAGCTGAACAACTGCCGAGAGGCCATCAAGATCGCCCGCGAGGCACGCACCATCCTGGGCGGGAACGGCATCACCCTGGAATACTCGCCGCTGCGCCACGCGAACAACCTGGAATCAGTGCGCACCTATGAGGGAACCGACGAGGTCCACACTCTGATCCTGGGTAACAAGCTCACCGGCGTTCCGGCCTTCCGCTAAAATCGCCGCCCCGGCAATTCATGAAAGGGAAGACATGACACAAACCATGACGCACACCCAGACCGTTCAGCTGAACCTGCTCATTGACGGTAACTGGATCCAAGGCACCGGCACGGAGCTTGTTTCCAGCTCGCCGACCGACCCGGAGCACGTGGTGGCAGCCGGAGGCACCGCCACCGAAGCCGACGTACACACAGCCATGGCTGCCGCACGCGCGGCAGCCGACGGCTGGGCTGCAACACCGATGGCCGAACGCGGCACATACCTGCTCAGGGCCGCGGCAATCATCACCGCCAACGCCGATGCGTGGGGCACCGAGCTGGCCCGCGAGGAAGGCAAGACCTTTGCCGAGGGCCGCGGGGAAGTGCTGCGCGCCGCGCAGATCCTCACCTACTACTCGGCCGAGTCCGACCGCCTAGCCGGGGAGGTCTTCTCCTCCCCGCGCCGCGGTGAACAGATCCTCGTCACCCGCAAGCCGTTGGGCGTGATCGGGGTCATCACCCCGTTCAACTTCCCGATCGCCATCCCGGCCTGGAAGATCGCCCCGGCGTTGGTCTTCGGCAACACCGTTCTGTGGAAGCCGGCATCCGCGGTGCCGCTGCTGGCGATGCGTCTGGCCCAAGCACTTGTCGAGGCGGGACTGCCGGACGGAGTGTTGAACCTGGTGATCGGTTCCGGTTCGCTGGGCAGCGGGATCGTCAACCACCCGGATCTCGACGGGCTCACTTTCACCGGATCCACTGGTGTGGGGCGCAAGCTTGCGGCCGCGGCCGCAACCGCCGGGGTGCCGATCCAGGCGGAAATGGGCGGGAAGAACGCCTCGGTGGTCCTCGAGGACGCGGACCTGGACCTGGCGGCGGAGCAGGTGCTCTTCGGGGCCTTCCGCTCCACCGGCCAGAAGTGCACGGCGACCTCGCGGCTGATCCTTCAGGATTCCATTGCCGAGGATTTCCTGGCCCGGTTGTGCGAGCGACTGGCCGCGTGGAAGACCGGGGACCCTACTGACACTGCGGTCCATATGGGACCGGTCGTCTCCGGGACTGCTGCCGCCGACATCCGTGCCGGAATCAAAGCCTCGATCGCCCAGGGTGCAACCCTTGGCTTCGAGGGAGATGTCACGGACCTCGGGGATGCCTTTGTGGCACCGACCATCCTGGAGGTTCCGGACGCGACTAACAATGCCTGGCGCGACGAGTTTTTCGGACCCGTCTTGGCGGTGCGCCGTGTGGCAAGCACCGCAGAAGCCTTCGAGTTGGCCAACGATTCGGAGTACGGGCTGAGCTGCGCACTGTTCACCCAAGACGTTTCCAAGGTCTTGGCCGCCATGGAGGTCATTGACGTGGGCATCCTGCACGTGAATTCGGAATCGGCCGGTGCAGACCCGCACGTGCCGTTCGGGGGAGCGAAGAAGAGTGGCTACGGACCCAAGGAACAAGGCGGTGCTGCCAAGGAATTCTTCACGCACACCACCACCGTGTATTTGCGCGGCGCCTAGGCCAAATGTGTGGGGCACTTTCTCTCATCCGGCTTGCTCGGAAATAGAGCGTGCCCCATACATGTCTAGGATAAAGAGGACCTGGCCAAGAGCCGACGGATAAACCATGAAAGTGCGGAAACGACTATGAGCGCAGCAACTGGCATCGAGAACATTTCCACCATCCTGGTCATAGGTGCCGGAACGATGGGACGGCAGATCGCTATGAGCGCGGCGCTGGCCGGATACTCCACGATCATCCAAGACATTTCCACCGAAGGGCTTGCAGCCGCGCGGACCGAGCTCGAGGTTTGGGCCGCCGGCCGGGTGGCCAAGGGCAAGCTGGCGCGCGAAGCGGCCGACGCAGCCTTGGGCGCGCTTGAGTACAGCACCGACCTGGATTCTTCGGCATCGAATGCGGACTTTGTGATCGAGGCCGCGACGGAGCGGTTGGATATCAAGACGCAGATCTTCCAGAAGCTCGGGGAGCTCGCCCCGGCCCACACCATTCTTGCCACCAACTCCTCGACCCTGGGATCCTCCAAGGTCGCTCAGGTCACCGGGCGTGCGGCCCAGGTGTGCAACATGCACTTCTTCAACCCGGCATTGGTCATGAAGTGCGTGGAGGTCGTGCGCCATGAGGGGACCAGCGACGCCACGGTGGACACCACGATGGAGCTGGCGCGGAAACTGGGCAAGGAGCCGGTGCTGATCAACAAGGAGATCCCGGGGTTCATTGCCAACCGGCTGATGGGCGCGATCCAGCGCGAGGCGCTGGGTCTTGCCGAGGCGGGCATCGCCAGCATCGAGGACATCGACACCACGGCGCGCACGGCACTGGGCCACCCGATGGGCCCGTTTGCGCTCATGGACATGGTGGGCCTGGATGTCATCGACTTCATTGCGCAGGCAACCTACGCCGAAAGCGGTGCGCCCGAAGACGCACCGGATGAGCGCATCTCGGCGCTGGTAGCCGAGGGCAAGCTGGGGCGTAAATCCGGTTCCGGCTTCTACGACTATTCGTAGCCGCCGGCAGGCCTAATCCGATTCGGGCTGTTCCCCGAGGCGGAAGTGGCGCCCGCTGATGTGCTTGACCTCGATCTTCACCCAGGATTCCTTCGGTGTGGGGATCCAGGGGGTGACTCCGGAACTGCGGGCCACCTCGATCTCCGCCATGGTCTGTAGCTGCAGTGCGGTGCCGTGGACGACCACCGACCATGCCTCGTCGGAGAGGATGCCATCGGCCTCGAACGCAACGGTATCGTGCACCGTGAGTGCCGCAAGTTTTTCGCCCGGTGCCGTGCGGATGTAAATGGTCCCGTCCACCAGGCCGAAGTTCAAGGGGAATATATCCACGGCACCGCCCACCGCAGTGGCCAGCCGTCCGTGGGAGGTCCTCTCAAGCATGCTCCAGGACTGTTCCTCGGTGAGCGTAAGTACGGGCTGATCTGCGTCATGGTCAAACATCATGCCTTCATCATTCTACTAAGCGTAGAAAAATACCAGTGTGTCGCGGTTCACCGAATAAATGACCCCCGAAGGGTCGCCGGTTCATCCTTTCGATCCACCCGGTGCCCGCGGTACGTGGAAGACTGGGTTTCATGGTCAAGGAAACAGGAGCCGAACGTGCCCGGCACATCGCCGCACGCTTCGAGGACCGAGCCCTGGAGCTTCGGGCAACACGGGCCCGCGAGCGCGGTTTGGTCCCTACGGTGTTGCCCTACACCGGCTACGGCCTCTCGAACGCCGAAAACGGGTGGGTGCGCATCTTCGCCCGCGTGGTCCTGGCCAAGCCCGGCGCATTCGAGGACTCGCGCCACCGTGCCAAGGTCCTTGCCGACGGGGTGCGCGGCTGGCGGAATTTCGTCTCCCCGATCGTCCCGCACGGGAAACTCGAGGTGCACATCAACGGTGAACGGTTTTTCGTGGAGGCCGACCGCGGGGGAGTGCTCGACGTCAAAGTTGCTGCCACGCTGGAACCTGGCTGGCACCACATCACCCTGCACACCGAGGGAAGCCCCGCTGCCACCTCGCCGGTGTTGATCGTCGACGGGGCTGCCGGATTCGGAGTGGTCTCGGACGTGGATGACACCATCGTGGTCACCGCCCTGCCCCGCCCGCTGCTGGCGGCATGGAACTCCTTCGTGCTTTCCGAACATGCCCGGTTGGCAACCCCCGGGATGCCGGTGATGATGGAGCGGCTGATGCGCGACAAGCCAGGTGCTCCTACCTTCTACCTGTCCACCGGTGCCTGGAACGTCGCCCAGACGCTGACTCGCTTCCTCTCGCGCAACCTGTATCCCCAGGGGCCGCTGCTGTTGACCGACTGGGGCCCCACCGATCGCGGCTGGTTCCGTTCGGGAATGCAGCACAAGGCAGACCAGCTGCGTCGGCTGGCTGTGGAGTTCCCGGACATGAAGTGGCTGCTGATCGGTGACGACGGCCAGCACGACCCCTACCTCTACGCCGAATTCGCCAGGCGTTTCCCGGAACACGTCGAGGCCATCGTGATCCGCCAGCTAACACCTTCCGAGGCGGTGCTCGCCGGCGGGCGCAGCCAGGGGCTGCTGAACTCCACCCCCGGCGTGCCATGGGTCTACGAGCCGGATGGGGCACGCATCGCTGAAAAGCTGGAGTCCCTGGCCATCATTAGTTCCGACGGCGCGCAAGGAACGATGTAGGTGAGCGATGCGAAGATCCGCGTCAACGTCCCCATGCGCTGGGGCGACATGGACGCATACGGCCACATCAACAACGTGAACCTGGTCCGGATGATGGAAGAAGCGCGCATTGCCGGTTTTGGGGTGCCCGGAGGCACCGGCAAGCCAGGCACCGAACCGCTGGTCGACCTGTTTTCCACGGTTCCTGAAAACACGCAGATACTGGTGGTCGAGCACCGGGTCCGGTACTTGAAGCCGTTGGATTACCGCAATATACCGGCCTGCGTGGATTTGTGGATCAGCACCATCAAGGCCGCAAGCTTTGATATCTGCTACGAGTTCCACGATCCGGTGGACGGCGGGGTGCGCGTGCGAGCCGCCACCACCCTGGCGTTCTTCTCCGTTGGCACCCAGCGGTTGCTGCGCCTGGATGCCGCGAGCAGGCAAGCCTTGGGGCGCTACTCCGCCGATCCGATCTTCCGCTAGGACAGCTGCAGGTCGGCGGTTAACGCCTCGAAGTCCCGGGCCAGCGACTCGTTGCGTTCGAAGCGGCAGGGGGACAGCGGCTCGGTGGTGAACGAGAAATACCGCAGGCCGGCGCCCAGCGAAGGATCCGCCGGCAGTGCGATCGCGCCGTTGAGGAAATTCACCCGGCCCACCGAACCTCCGGACCCGGGTCTTGGCGCAATGCGCAAAAGCCGATGGACGGCGCCGATGTCGTGGGTATGGATACGTTGGTGCGCACCGGCCGCAAAGACATGAAGCGTGAGCTCCAAATTGAAGGTCCGCATGACCTCGATGTCGGCCGGGGCCCACAACGTGGGACGGGTCATCAGTCTCCTGAGGGCACCGGGGTGGGTGTGGTGGCCGCGGTGGTAGGACGTGCAGGGTTCAGCTGTCAGTGGCTGGTTGCGCAATGGGGGGCGCCTTTCGTGTGCTCTTGTCCCCAGGCAGCGGCTGCTGCCAAGGACCGCTTCGTCATCCGAACCACCCGTGAAGCATGGGGTTGGTGTGCGTCCCGGGTCGGAGCCCTGGGCTGGTACGCATCTCGTGAAGCTGTTTTCATCCTAGCAAAACCCGTACGACGATTTAGGCTGAAGGCATGAGACTGATCTTGATCCGCCACGGCCAGACCGCCTCGAACCTGGCCCAGGCACTTGATACCGCAGCCCCGGGGGCCCCGCTGGATGAAACAGGGCTGGCCCAGGCCGAAGCCTTGGTGGAACGGTTGGGCACCGAGGGCGATGACGTCGATGCGGTGTATTCCTCGACTTTGCTGCGCGCCAAGATGACGGCCGCTCCGCTGGCCCGCTCCCGGGGCCTGGACGTGGCCGAGCACGCCGGGCTGACCGAGATCTCCGCCGGGGAACTGGAAATGCGCAACGACCCCGACGCCCAGCTTGCCTACCGCGATGTATTCGTGCGGTGGTTATCGGGAGACCTGGAGGCCAAGATCCCGGGCGGGGAGGACGGTCGCAGCGCACTGGAACGCTTTGACGCGGTCATCGAAGGTGCCAGGGCGGAGGGTGCGGGAAAGCTGGTGGTGGTCAGCCACGCCGCGATGCTGGTGACCTGGCTTGCGACCCGGAGCATCAACTTCGATTCGACATTGCTCTCACCGCTGCCACTGGCCAACACCGGCGTGGTCACACTGGAGACGGCGGCGGGTTCCAATTGGAGGCTTCGCCGCTGGCAGGACAGGCACCTGGACTAGGAATGATTCCCATAAACGGAATCACCGCCCTCGCTGCTGTGGAACGCGACGAGGGCGGCATTGCTAAATCCCGGGTGAAGTCAGTCCTCGAAGCTCAGCTTCGGGGGAGTGACCCGGAATCCTCTGGTTCGAACAGCCAAAAAAATGGTGCCCAGGGCGAACCAGGTCAGACCTACGCCCAAGCTGGTTCCAGAAAGCGAAGTCCACAGCCAAATGGTCAACGCAAAGCCAACCAGCGGCATCAGAAGATAAATGATTATTGAGCGAGGCCCGCGTGCCTCGGCATCGATGAAGAAGTTCTTGATGACGGAGAGGTTCACCATCGAGAATGCCACGAGCGCTCCGAAGCTGACCACAGAGGCAGCAAGCTCCAGGCTGGCGAAGAGGCATGTCAGTGATACCAAAGAGACCGCCAACGTTGCGTATACCGGGGTTGCGAAACGGTGGTTGAGCATACCCAGACGTCATGGTAATAGTCCATCTCGGCCCATGGAGTAGAGGATTCGGGTCACACTGGCCTGAGAAGCCATAGCCGAGCCGAAGGCTCCCACGACGTAGACCGCCACAAAGATCGCTGTGAGCGCTACCCCGCCGACCCCCGCCATGAGTTCGACGCCTGCGGCATCTGAGTCTGTGAACGTGGTGTGATCAGGATGAACGAGGGCTCCGGCCCAACCTACGATGATGAAGATCGTTCCACCGGCCAGCGTGGTAAGCACGATTGATGCTGGGATCGACTTACTCGGATTTTTGGCATCCTCCGACAATGTTGAAATTGCGTCGAAGCCTAGAAACGAGAGAGACAGGATGGCAGCACCCGAGAAGATTGGACCGAGACCGTCGACACCAAATGAGAAAGGTGCCAGCAGGCTTGGTGCATCGGTGCTAAATACTTGATTGAGCACCAGAGCTACGAAGATGCCGATCATGAGCACTGAAGAGGCGACCACCGTAGCGCTTAACCTGCCGATGAACTTAATGCCAATGACGTTTAAACCCAACACTAGAGCCAGCGACACAATGGAGAATATCCACGCGGGGACTCCAGGGAACTGCGTGTTGAGGTAGATCCCGATCAGCATGAAATTGATCATAGGGATAAATAGATAGTCGAGCATCAATGTCCAACCGGTGGCGAATCCCACGCTGCTGCCAAAAGCCTTCTGGGTGTAGGCATACGCGGAACCAGCTTGGGGCACCGCTCGAGACATGTGTGCATAGCTGAACGCTGTGAACAGCATGGTTACAAGTGCCACGATGTAGGCAGCCGGCAGGTGTCCGTTGGTCACCCCTGTCACCACTCCGTATGTGGTGAACACGGTCACCGGCGCCATGTAAGTTAGCCCAAAGAGTACCAAGAACGGGACGCCCAGCACTCGCTTGAGTTGGGTGGGACGATTGCCTTTTAAACCGCTTGCTGTGGATGTTTGCGCGACTTTACTGGTGTTCATCGTGTTCCGTCCAATACTGGTTTGGGTGCTACATGGTGGGTAGGGATGCCAGCGAGCCAAGTACCGAGGACATTGAGCTCTGCAACTTCGTGTTGCTCACTGATGCGCGGGTCACTTTCCAACCAAACCAAGTCTGCGATCTGCCCTGTGGCGAGGATGCCACGACTGTTCTCTGCAAAGGCCTGGTAGGCCACTTGAGTACTGTAGGAGTCCAGAGCAGCTGCTACGTCGTAGGATGCCCCTGCCAACGGAGTGCTAGCAGGATCGGCTGAACCAGTGCGTGTCACTGCTGTGCCAATGCCTTGCATGGGGTGGTGGTGGGTAACCGGCCAATCACTGCCGAATGACACCCTGACGCCGGAAGCTGCAATCTCACCGATCTGGAATTGCCGTGTTGAGCGTTCGGTACCTAAGCGAGGGAACGTCAGTTCAGTCATCACTGGATCCTGCTGCGCCCAAAGTGGCTCGAAGTTTGCAATGACGTCCAGATCCTTGAATCGTGGCAAATCGATCGGGTTGATGGTCTGCAAATGCGCCATCACGGGGCGGCGGTCGCGTGGGCCGTTGGCCGCAACCACTGCTTCAATGGTGTCCAGGCCCTGGCGCACTGCGGCGTCGCCGATTGCGTGCATGTGCAGTTGGAAACCCAGGGCATCTACGGCAATGGCAGCGTCGACGAGTGCTTGATCGTTCCAATTGGGCAGACCGTGGCTGTCGGGACAATCTGAGTAGGCATCGATCATGTGGGCTGTATGAGATTCGATGATCCCGTCTAGAAAAAACTTGATGGTGTGGGCTGTGAGCCGTTCTTCACCAAGAAATAGGACACGGTCGCGATCCAAGACAAATCCGGGTAGCTGCTGTGCCCAACGAAAAGGATCCGCACGGAAGGCAAGGTTTACGCGAGTATGCAAAGCACCTTGTTGCGCTGCGGCCAAGTATGCCTCTAAGGATTCCGTCTCGACCCAGGCATCCTGTACCCAAGTGATCCCGACCTTGGCGAATGCGTCAGTGGCCAGAGCGAGGGCCGCCACAAGTATTTCTGTGCTGTATGCGGGGATATATGCTGTCACAAGATCGATGGCGCCGGGCTCGCACAGTGTCCCCAACGGGGAACCATCTACACGGCGGACGATACGGCCCAGCTCGGGTTCCGGGCTTTGTGCAGTAATCCCGGCTATATCCAAAGCTCGGCTGTTGACCCAGACCGTGTGGTAGTCCCAAGCCCGTAGGAGGACAGGACGGTCTGGGACCACACTGTCTAGCCACTTCGCATCGAAATGTCCGTTTTCAGCCAGCGTCGCGTCATAACTGGCGCCGACGATCCAACCATCCCCGGGGTGATCGCGAGCCCACTGCTTGACGGTGGCCAAGATTTCGTCAAGATCTTCACATTGACGGATCTGAGGGCCAGCGTCTTCGAGTCCCGCGAAGAGTGGGTGGGCATGGCCGTCGCCAAATGCTGGACCCAGGTACCCTCCATGTAAATTCTGGAGGTTGTCGGCCACCGAGATTAGTGCCTCGGCAGTCGAGCCAACGGCGGTGATCGTTCCATTTGTGACTGCCACTGCGGTGTTTTGCCCGGCAGGAGTTCCGGCGATCGAACCAGAATGAAAGACTGTCAATGTCAAGGGTGATAGCTCTCAACTAAATTTAATAAGATTAAATAAACTGTCGCTAACATTATCTGTGGGCGGCGTCACACGCAAGGGGGTCTCTGTGGATTCATCAGAAGTTCGTCGCGCTGGTCGACCGCGTAAATCGGTCCTTGACCGGGAAAAGATCCTTGGTGCGGCACTCAAGCTCCTCAACTCCGTGGGTCCCGAGAAGTTTTCCATGGCGGCGCTCGCTGTTGAGTTGGGGGTCAAGCCTCCCGCGCTCTATCATCACGTCAAGAACAAGCAGGCGCTCTTAGTTGGCATGCGCGAAGTGGTTAGTGACAGTATCGACGTCAGCGGGTTTGGGGTTCTGCCTTGGCGTGAAGCCTTAGAGCGATGGGCTCGGTCGTATCGAGTGGCATTTTCTGCCCATCCGAACGCGATTGCACTACTGGCAACGGAGCCTATTACGGGTGCGACGCGCACCTTGGGCATGTACGAATCCGTGGTACAGGGGCTTCTGGCGGCTGGATGGGAAGTCTCCGAGGTTATGGGGAGCATGGTGGCACTCGAGTCGTTTATCTTGGGTTCCGCACTCGATCTAATTGCTCCCGTCGACATGTTTGACCCAGGGGAAGCTGCCGTACAGACTCCGGGGCTGTCGATGGTGTTGGAGGCGCAGTCCGCGTCCGATAGTTCGCGTGCCGACGAAGCCTTTGAGCTTGGGCTTCGTATCATGGTGGAAGGTTTGGGACGGCTCCACGGGAGGGGGGCCTGAGGTTTGCATTGGTAAGCCGCTGCTATGTCGATTAGGATAGGCTTATCTTCCCTAATCCAAGAAGGCGGTAGTTAGTGAGCACGCAGCGTCCAGTACGTACGGTTCGGCCCCAGGTGGTCCTCGAGGTTTTGGCCAGTGAGCGCCTGAACCCGCACATGATGCGGCTGACCTTCGGTGGTCCTGGTTTCGTGAGCTTCCAGGACAAGTCCGTTTCAGACCGCTACGTCAAGATCCTTTTCACGAAGCCCGAGCTTGGGCTGGTTCCGCCCTATGACCTTGATGCCTTAAGGGAACAGCTGCCCCCGGAAGACTTCCCGGTGCGACGCACGTACACCCTGCGCCACGTCGATCTTGAGGCCCAAACCTTGCAGATCGACTTCGTCATCCACGGAGACCAGGGCCTGGCCGGGCCGTGGGCGCAGAATGCCGAAATCGGTGACCAGATATGCTTCACCAGCCCAGGCGGGCTGTACACGCCAAGCCCCGAGTTCGACAGGCACCTGTTGGTCGGCGACGAGACGGCGCTGCCCGCGATCAGCGCAGCGGTTGAAGACATGACACCGGAGATGGTGGGCGAGATCTACTTGGAGGTCCCCGGACCGGAGAGTGAAGTCGAGCTCGACGTTCCCGCCGGGATCACGGTGCACTGGCTGCACCGCGGTGGTTACTTCACCCCCGAAAGCACCCGGCTTGAGGCCGTGGTGCGCGATGCCCCCTGGCACGAGGGCACTGTGCAGGTCTTTGCCCATGGCGAACGTGAAACCATGAAGTCGTTGCGCGGCTACCTCAATGGCGAGCGCGGGGTCGACCGACGGGACATGTCGCTGTCCGCGTACTGGGCCTACGGTCGCGCCGAGGACGAATTCCAGGCGGAGAAGAAGAGCCCCGTGGGGCAGATCTACCCCGAACCGCTTAACGCATAACAAAAGAGCTGTGCATGGATTCGCTCACCGGAGCACAGCATCCGACGTTGATGTCGGCATAACAAGCGCCGGAAGATTCCCGTTCCGTCGGCGCGGAAGCGGATTCGCGGGGTCTGGTAACACGCCGCGAATCCGCTTTCACTTTTACCCCACCGAGTCCGAGGCCCAGAGGTGGACCATGGCGTAGGACCGGTACGGTGCCCACGGCACTGCCAAGGCCACGGCCTCGCGCTCGCTGATCCGGTTCAAGGCGCGCCGTGCCACCAGATCTCCGGGAACGAAGGCATCGGGGTCGCTGCGGCCGCGCATCTGCAGGTAGTCCGCGGTCCACGGGCCCACGCCGCGCAGGGCCAGCAGTTCGGCGCGGTCCATGGGAATTCCGGGTGCACCGCTGAAGTTCCTCGAGGCGAAATGCTGGGCCATGAGGAACAGCGTGGCTGCCCGTGTCTTGGTCAAACCGATGGCTTCGCGCAGGTCCGCGGCTCCCTTGGCAACAACGGCCTCGGGTGTCGGGAAGATGCGCAGGCCCGCAGGTCCGTTGCTTCCGTACGCCTCCAGGAAGCGTCCGCCAAAAGTGCGGCCGGCCGCCAAGGTGACTTGTTGGCCCAGGATGGTTGTGGCCGCCGCCTCGAAACCGTTGAGATAGCCGACCAAGCGCAACCACGGGCGTTCACGGACCAAGGGCCCAAGGAGGGGGTCTTGGGCGAAATGCCGTTGCATATCGGTCAAGTCGGTGTCCAGATCCAACCATGCCCGGACAGCAACCTCGATTTGGTCCAGCTCCTGGGCGCAAGCAGCGGCGCAGGCAACCTGCACGCCGTCGGGGGTGAATTCCAGTTCTACGGCCTTCGTGCCGGAGCCGGTTGAAAGGACCCGGGTGTGCCGGCTCGCCTCTGGTTCGTGGATGTCTAGCGTGGGGATCGAGTGGATGCCCAACGTGCGCATCATGTGCCCGGGATCCAGGTGTCCGTTGGCGTTCAGGAAGCGTGTGCTCATGCCGGCCAGATCCCCGAAGTGCCGCGGCGGTGGGAGCCCACCAGATGGGTGTCAACGATGCCCAGTGCTTCCATGAGCGCAAACATGGTGGTGGGTCCCACGAAGGCAAAACCGCGTTTCTTCAGTTCCTTGGACATGGCAACCGACTCTGCGCTGGTGATGGGAACCTCTTCCGGGGTTGCCGGCGACGGGGAGGATTCGGGTTGGAACGACCAAATGAAATCGACCAGTCCGCCGTCTTCGCGCAGCGCAACCGTTGCCTTGGCGTTCTTGATGGTCGCCAGGATCTTGGCACGGTTTCGGATGATCCCCGCATTGCCCAACAGCTGATCGACCTCCGCGTCCCCGAATCCTTCAACGACTTCGGGGTCGAAACCGGCGAATGCTTCCCTGAAGTTCTCCCGCTTGCGCAGTATCGTGGCCCAGGACAGGCCGGATTGGAAGGCTTCCAGGCTCAGCCGCTCGAAGACCCCGTGCTCGTCGAGAACCGGCATGCCCCACTCGGTGTCGTAGTACCTGCGCAGCATCGGGTCCGTCGCCGCCCAAGCGGGCCGGGCCAGTTTGTCCTCGCCAACAATCAGTGAAGTGCCCATGTTCCAATCCTGCCACGGCACCCGATTCTTTATTTATCGCCCGCGTTCGCTATCATCGTAATATGACGATGATAAGACAGGTGGCCGATGAGCGCCACAATGCCGTGGAGTCACACGCCGAGGCGGCCGCACTTTTCCACGGACTGGCGGACCCCACCCGGCTGATGATCCTGGCGCACCTGCGCACCGGGGAACACAAGGTCAAGGAACTTACCGAGCACCTTGGCTTGGCCCAGAGCACCGTCAGTGCCCACCTCTCATGCCTTCGCGACTGCGGCCTGGTGACATCGCGGGCACAGGGCCGCGCGAGCATGTTCTCGCTGGCGAATCCGCGGCTGCTGATGGATCTGCTGTGCGACGCCAACCACTACATCGGCATCAGCGATGACCACGAACTGGACACCCACGACTTCACCGAGGTCCACGGCTCCGACACGTCTTGCGAAGGAGCTAAGCGATGAGCCACGACCACGATCACGGTTCGTCAACGACCAACAGGAAGAAGCTTGCCTGGGCCTTTGGGATCACCGTGACGATCCTCGTGGCCGAGGTGATCGGTGCGTTCCTCACCAATTCGCTGGCATTGCTCGTCGATGCCGCCCACATGCTCACCGACTCCACGGGATTGCTCCTGGCGCTCACCGCCGCGACCCTGGTCATGCGCAAGCCCACCTCTAAACGCACCTGGGGCTTTCGCCGCGCCGAGGTGCTCTCCGCAACCCTCCAATCAACGTTGCTGCTTGGGGTGGGGGTCTACGCCCTGATCGACGGCATCCGGCGGCTCTTTGAGCCGACGCAAATCGCCGGAAGCGGATTGCTGGTATTCGGCATCATCGGGCTGCTGGGCAACGTCGCCTCGATGATGATCCTTGCCTCGGGCAAGGACGACAACCTGAACATGCGCGCGGCCTTCCTCGAGGTGGCCAACGACGCCCTGGGCTCCGTTGCCGTAATCGCCTCCGCCATAGTCATCTCCACGACCGGCTGGATGCGCGCCGACTCCCTTGCTGCCATGCTGATAGCCGTGCTGATCATCCCGCGCGCGCTAAAGCTCCTGGGGGAGACCACTCATATCCTGCTCGAATCCACGCCCAAGGGATTGGACCTCGAGGAGGTCCGCGCCCACTTGGCAGCGCACCCTCAGGTCCTGGCCATCCATGACCTGCACGCAAGCCAGATCGCCACGAACCTGCCGATCCTCTCCGCCCACGTGGTGGTCGAGGACGAGGCCTTCCGCACCGGTGCGGCGGCGACCTTGCTGGGGGAGCTGCAGTCCTGCGTCGCGGACCACTTCGAGGTCAGCATCGAACACTCCACCTTCCAGATCGAGGCATTAAGCCACCAAACCCCGGAACACCAAGGGCACGAGTGATTCGCCCGCCGTTGGCTCGTGGGGTGGCCGGATCCTGGGCAAACGAGCGGCGCTGTGGGCGGTGATGGCAGGGCTGCCTGCTCTTGTAACAAGACCCATCATCGGGATTTCGGTTCTGCTGGTGATTTCCCCTCCGGTACCCCCTTGCAAGGCCTATCGAAGGCACACGCAGGCGGAAACACTGCCGGAGCAGGAACGCGAAGGGACCATCACCGGGCGGCCGACCGTGCTCGGATCCATGCGCGCCAAGGATGTCCTTGCCCACCGACCGGGCTGGCACCTGACTCCGGTCTGCTGGATGCGGCCTGCACGGTGTTAGTGCTCGAGCAGCGACGCCGGGGCAAAAGCCGGCTCCGGGGAATGCTTGCCCCTGGCCCAAGCCGCCAACGCCCAACCGAGAGTCGCCGCAGCAAGCCCGCCGGCGGTGTTGGTGATGATGTCCGTGATGTCCGCGGCCCTGTTGTTGCGCAACAACAACTGCGTCGTTTCAACGCAGATTGAGACGGCCAGTACCAGCATCGTGGTTTTGACAACCGAAAAACCGCGCCAGCCGAACGCCAGCATCAACCCCAGCGGCGCACAAAGCCCGAGGTTCGCCACCATCTCCACACCCAGGTTGCGATCCTGGTGCGCCAGAAACGGCACCCAGTTGAAGGTGCCGGCCGGGATCGAGGGATCAGGCACCGGAGCGCCGGGAAGAACAGCCACTGCCAAGCCCGCAGCCCACAACAAGATAGCCACGCCCAGCACCCTGCGCACCGCTTGCTGCCTCCCTCGCGAAGCCAAATGCATCAACAGCGCCACGAGCGCAGTGGTTGCAGCTAACCCCAAAGCGACAAGAAGCGCGACGACGGGAACCGGGAAATAGAGCATAGGTGACGAATCATATCCGGTGAGCCTGTGAGGTGGCTGGCTCATACCCGGGTATGAGCCAAGCGATGGAATAAAGCGTCCCTGAGGATGATCCGAATCCATGCACCGGGAACATATCGTGGAACCATGACCATTACTGCACCTCATACCAGCACAGATATTGCTGTCCACGCCACCGACCTGAGGAAGGTCTACGGCGAAGGAACCACCCGCGTCGAGGCACTGGGCGGAGTCGACGTCGCCTTCGCCCGGGGCAAGTTCACCGCCATCATGGGTCCCTCGGGTTCCGGGAAGTCCACGCTCATGCACTGCCTGGCAGGCTTGGACGACGCCAGCGGTGGACAGATCTTCATCGGCGGGATGGACATCTCGAAGCTCAATGACGATGCGCTGACCAAGATGCGTCGCGAAAAGGTCGGGTTCGTCTTCCAGGCCTTCAACCTCGTTCCCACCCTTACTGCCGAAGCCAACATCCTGCTGCCACTTTCCCTGGCAGGCAAGAAACATGACAAGGAATGGCTCGCCTCGATCGTTGCCACGCTGGGACTTAGCGACCGGCTGAACCACAAGCCCCACGAGCTCTCCGGCGGACAGCAACAGCGGGTTGCCGTGGCACGTGCACTGCTCACCCGTCCAGAGGTTGTTTTTGCCGATGAGCCAACCGGCAACCTGGATTCACGCACCGGGGCGGAGGTCCTCTCCTTGCTGCGTTCCTCGACCCGCGAAATGGGCCAGACCATCATCATGGTCACCCACGACGCCGTTGCTGCATCCTATGCCGACACCGTGCTGCTGATGAAGGACGGCCAACTTGTCGGCCGGCTTGAGGAGCCGACGGTGGATTCGGTGACCCAGGCACTCTCCGGGCTGGGCGTGTAACCGTGCTGCAGTTAGCCATCTCCAACCTCAAGACCTATTCGCGTCGTTTTATTGCCGTGAGCCTTGCTGTCATGATCGGCACGGCCTTCCTGGCCGCGACGCTCATGGTTAACGCCTCTGCCACCGAATCCCTGAAAAACAGCATCGGATCCTCCTACGCCAGTGCGGACCTTGTCCTCGGAAGCGGCGGCACCATGGAGTTGGCGCCGGAGGACGAGCCAAAGCCAGAGACCTACGTCATTGGCGCCAAGGCACTTAAGGCCATCGAGGGTACCAGAGGGGTCGCCGCCGCGCACGGGGTCACCAGTGCGGCCCTGAGCGTGCATGCCGGAAACCGCGAGTACTACGCCGTGGCGAACACCGCGGCAAAGGACAAACAGCTGAACAGCTCCGCGCTCGAATCCGGCGCCCTGCCGACCGGCAGTGATCAGGCGGCCGTCGATGCGACCTACGCCAACGAGTACAACATTTCGATCGGCGATGTACTCGAGGTGGGAAACAGCACCTCCGAGGGCAAGGAAACGAGCCAGCACGTCAAGGTCACCGGCATCACCGCCGCATCAAACGATCCGTTCACCGGCTCGACCATGAACCTCACCATCAGCCAGTCGCTGCTCGATTCCCTCACCGGCCCGGAGGATGTCTCTTATAGCCGCATCATCCTGCGGGCCACGGATGCCACGGACCTGCAATCGCTCAAGGCCCCGTTGTCCGCCTCGCTAGAGGCCACGGGACTGAAGTACTTCGCGGTCAACACCCCCGACGAACAGATCGTGGATGACGTCGCCGCCTTCTCCGGCGGCAGCGACCAGCTGACCATCGTGCTCCTGGTCTTCGCGCTCATTGCCCTGGTGGTCACCGGGCTGGTGGTCATGAACACCTTTGCGGTGCTCATTGCCCAGCGCACCCGCGAACTGGCGCTGATGCGCACCCTGGGGGCGGTGCGCAAGCAGATCCGTTCCTCGGTGCTCATCGAAGCGCTCGTGGTGGGGCTCCTGGCCTCGGCCGCCGGCGTGCTGTTGGCCGTGGGCATCATGGCCGGGCTGATCAAGATCCTGGCCAGCAACGTGTCCGAAATGTCCTTCGCGACCCTCGACGTCACCCCGCAGGCCGTTTTCCTGCCGATCCTTGCGGGCACGGCCATCACGTTGCTGGCCGCCTGGGTTCCGGCACGCAAGGCCATGTCGGTCTCCCCGCTTGCGGCCTTGCGCCCCGCCGAGGACGCTGCTGTGGGCAATAAGGCCGGCAAAGTCCGCATCGTGTTCGGCGTGCTGTTGATCCTCGGCGGCGGCGCCGCACTTGCCTACGGGGCCATCGAGGGCAACATCCTCATCGCCTTTGGCGGCGGGCTGCTCTCTTTCCCCGGGGTACTGATGCTGGGCTCGCTCTTCCTGCCCAGGACCGTATCGGCAATCGGCGCGCTGACCTCCGGGGGCACCGTCCCGGGCAAGCTGGCCAGCTTGAACGCCGTGCGCAACCCCTCACGCACCACCGCGACCGCCACCGCCCTGCTGATCGGGGTCACCCTGGTCTCCATGATGATGGTCGGCGCGCAGACCGCGAAGCACTCCCTGGGCGAGGCGCTGGGCAGCGAGTATCTGGTGGACGTCGAGGTCGACACCTACCAGGACACCACCTTCACCCCCGAGGCGCTGGGCAAGGTCAAGGCCATGACCGGTGTCGACGCGCTGGCCGAGCTCACCCTGGTGGGCACCGCGGAGTCGGGCCAAGACATCTTTGCCACCGATACGCAGACACTGAAGTCGGTTCTCAACAGCACCAAGCAGGTCCCAGGTGCCAGCGAGGTGCTGGTGGGTCAGGACAACAAAGGCAAGACACTCGCTGCCACCGGCATTGGCGGCACCGAGGCGAAGCTCCGAATGATTGTCACCGAGAGCAACATGCTCCAGCCGGTGATTGGGTGGGACACCGCCAATGCGCAGTTGGGTGTGACGCGCGAAGCCGCTGCCAAGGCGGGGAACGCCCGTTCAGTGCTGTGGGTGAAGGTTGATGACAAGCTCGATGCCGCGGCCCTGCGTTCCCTGTCCAGCGACATGTCCACTACGCTGGGCGTCGATGAGTACGCCGTGGGCGGGGCGGTGATGCAAAAGCAGATGTTCAACACCGTCATCGACATGCTGCTGCTCATTGTTTCGGGACTGTTGGCGGTAGCCGTGCTCATCGCGCTGATTGGGGTGGCCAACACGTTGAGCCTCTCGGTGCTCGAAAGGACGCGGGAGAACTCGTTGCTTCGCGCACTGGGCCTGACTCGTTCACAACTCAAGGGGATGCTGGCCACCGAGGCTGTGCTGATCGGCGGGGTTGCTGCGTTGTTGGGCGTACTGCTCGGATCGGCCTACGGGTTGCTCGGGGCACAATCGGTGATGGGTGCCTTCGGGGCCATGAGCGTTTCCATCCCGTGGTTGCAGCTGGCCGCGGTGATCGGGGTCAGCGTGGCTGCCGCGCTCGCCGCCTCCGTCGTTCCGGCACGCCGTGCCGCGAAGCTGGCTCCCGTGCAGGGGCTGGCCAGCGAGTAGGGAAGACCGTTTGCACCTAGCCCAAAAGGCCTTGCTCGAGATCGAGCAGGGCCTTTTTGGCGTCCGGCCCGCCCAAGTATCCTCCGAGGCTTCCATCGCTGCGCAGCACCCGATGGCAGGGGACAAGCAACGGCAGCGGGTTGGTGGCGCACGCGGTTCCCACGGCACGCACCGCGGCCGGCCGGCCGGTGGCAGCGGCAAGTTCCTTGTAGCTCATGGTCTGTCCGTAGGCGATCGAGGGAAGCGCAAGCTGAACCTCGAGGCGGTATCCGCTGCTGAGCCTATGATCCAGCTCCAGGGCAAAACCCTCCCTCCGGTGCCCGAAGTACTCCTCCAGCTGGCGGGCTGCGGCATCCAGGGGGGCATGGCGTTCAAGGATCCGCACCCCCACCTTGGCTGCGAGCGAGTCCAGCACGGTGTCGAAGTCCTCACGGGCAAAGGCCACCCGCACCATTCCTTGTTCGGTGGCGGCAAGCAGCAACGTGCCCAGCGGGGAATCAATGAGGCGATAGGAGAGATCCAGCAGGCCCTCGGCCGCGGCACTGGTTGCCAGGTCGCGTTTCAGGATTTCGAGCTCATTCATGGGGTTTCCTCCGGGTTCCGGTGTTTTTGGCGCAGTGCCTTGATCCCGTCGGCCGCGGCCCGGCGCAGCGAGGCCGCGTTGCCGCCCAAGTAAGTCCCAATATCCGCGTACGGCAACCCGAGCAGATAGTGGTAACCGATGACCTTGCGCTGCAGGGGGCTCAGCGAGTGCAACGAATCAATGAGCTCGGTGTAGCCGAGCCCCTCGGGGAGCACAGCCATCTCCGGCAGCGTCTCCATGGGCACGGGATGGCTGGCGCGCAGGATGTCGATGGCCTTGTGCCGGGCAATGGTGATCAACCACGCCTCGATGTTGGCACCTGTTGCCAATGACGGGTAGGCGCGCAGGGCCGCCAGGAACGTTTCGCTCCAGGCGTCCTGCGCGTCGTGTCCCGGGCCCAGCAAGGCGGTGCACATGCGCAGCACCGCGGTGCCGTGCCGGCGCACCACCAACTCGAAGGCGGGGTTCGTTGTCATCATCACACCCTGTAAACGGACCGGACGGGCATTATGTGAGGTACTAACCCAAAATGATGCTCGTGGCCACTGCGGGGGAACGCCCCGAGGCCACGAAGCCCGAGACGTTGGACTCAGGGTGCTTGATGATGTCGCAGACCGACCCCAGGTGCCTGGAGAGGTCGATCTTGTCCTCCGGGGCTGCGAGCAGCAGCTGGAAACCGAACTCCTGCAACGCATTGATGCCCGCTGCGGCATACTCGGAGTTCGCCTGGATGAAGGCCTCGTCAATCATGACGGTTCCGTAAGCGGTGAACCCTGCGGTGGCGAAGCCCAACTGGTAGGCCAGCGCGGCACCCATGATGAAGGAGGTGAACCGCTGGCCCTCGCCGCCCGAAAGCGTGCCCGGTTCCAGCCCGGTCTCGATCTCCCCGTTGGGCTTGTGCTCGTTGCAGCTGATGCTCACGTGCTGGCGCACATCGAGAACGGTGTCACGCCACGCGGCCCTCGAGGAGTCATCCAGCGCGTCAACCAGCGCCTCTAGGGCTTTGTAGCTTTCGCTCAGCGTTCCTGCCCCGCGTGAGGAATACGCCCCGGCAAGGGCTTCCTTCAGGGCCTGGCGGAAGGCCCGGGCCTCGTCCGGAATCGTGGTGGACACTTCAAGGGCCAACTTCGAACCGTGTTCAAAGGGAACGTCGGACAGGATCTGGTTCAAGGGGGAAATGCGTTCGACGATCGAGCGGCGCTCCTCCTCCAGCAACTGCAAAAGGTCCGAAAAGCGTTCGTAGGACCGATTGGAGAAGTACTCACGGAACTCCTCCTCGTGCTGTGGCAAGCCTTGCTCGATGATGCCCTGGTGCAAGGACACATAGTGCTCGGCGGATTCGACCCCGGTGCCGAAGCTGACGGCCGCCGAGTTCCCAAACTCCTTGGCAAAGGACTTGAACGTGTCCTTCAAGGACGATTCGAGCGTGAAGGCCTCGCGTTTGAGCGCCGCCCCGGATTCCGAGAGGGCAAGTGCCAACGCGTTCAACGCGGCCTCCAGCTCGGAGGTCTCCACGTGTGAACCATCCTCCAAGCGCTTGAGGAGCGGCGCCAGCTGCCCGCTGGCCGAGAGCTTCTGAACCGCCCAGTCCTCCGTTTCGGCATTGCGCACCGCTGCGGCCCGCAGCGCGGCCCGCGACCGCTCGAGCGAGGCTGAGAGCGTGGCTGCCTCGGCACGTGCCACGGCCAAGGTGCCCACGCATTCCTCAAGCTCCCCGCGGGCGCCGTCCAGCGCCCGGCGCACGTGGGACAGGTCCCCGGACTGGGCCAGTGCCTCGGCCATGCGCGCTTCGAGGTCCTGCAGCAGGTGCAGCGCGCCGGATGCATCGAGGGAGGCAAAGCTGCGGTCGTCGCTGGCCAGGGTGCCCAGCAAGGAGAGCTTGGTGGACAACTGGTCCTTGGCGGCAGAACGGTCGTCGGCGACCGAAGATGCGCGGTTGGTCTCGGTCTCGAGGGTTTCAAGGGTGGTCTGCAACTCGGAGATTTTTTCCGCGTTGGTGAAACCCAGCAAGTAGTCGGACGCGGCAACGGCACGGGTGTCGCGTTCAAAGGTGCCCGCGCCGGTCTTGATGGTCCCGGCAAGGGAGATTGCCTTGTCGTGGACGTGGAGTCCGGCATCGGTTTCCACGCAGGCCAGGGGATAGTCGGCGGCGATCTTGGCACGCAACCACGTGCCGGGTGCCGAATGCTTGAAATCAAGCTTGCCCACCAGATCCCCGGGGCCGGGGATGACCTCGCGCGGGATCCTGGAGATATCCATCCACCGGATCCGGCCCAGGCCCGAGAGCGAGTCGATGGCACGGGTGACCGACTTGTTGTCCTCTCCGCGCACCAGCAACGTGGTGGCCAGGGAACGCAGTGCTTTTTCGGCAGCAGGCCGCCATTGCCCGTGGGACGGGGAGAGATCGACCAGCTCACCGGCAAAGGGCAGATTCTCGATGTCCATGTTGGTGGCCGCGGCAATGGCGCGACGGGCGGCGATGGAACGGTCATCGATGTTCGAACCGCGTTTGGCGTAGGAATCGATTTGGAGCCGCAGCTTATTCGCCCGGTCCTTGAGGTTCATCACGCCGGCCATGGCCTCGTACTCCATGGTGCGGGCGTCCTTGGCGATGGAGGCGAGATTTTCCGAGCTGACCGCTGCCTGCCGCCGTATGGCCTGCAGGCCGGATGCGGTGAAGGTGAAGTTCAGTCCCACGGCCTCGAAGTTGTCTCGCAAGGTGCGCAGCACCGACTCGCGTTCTGCCAGGTTCCTGCGAGCGGTCTCGGCCTCGCGTTCGAGCATCGCCACGCCGGTGCCTCCGCCGGCCTCGTGTTGCTCGGACAGTGAGGCGACCTTGGCATCAAGGACGGTCTTGCGAGCAGCGCTTTGGCTGATCAATGCGGTATTGGCCTCGACCGCCGAGGCGAGCATGGTGCCCTGGGCTTCCAACGCGCGGGTCGCCAACTGGGCGCCAAAGGCCGGGAGCTGCTTCGAAACCAGTGAATCGAGCGTGGCAAGTTCGGCGTTAAGCTCGTCGTGGCGCAGTTTCTGCTCGGGCACATCGGCCAATGCGTCACGCTGGGCGCGGGCCTCCTCCAACTGGCGGTGGATGCCGCGAAGGTGGGAGAAGTCTTCAATGGCCCCCGCCGCCGCCTTCATGGTGGCAGGGATTTCCAGGACCTCGTAACGGAAGAACTGGTTGACGCCCTTGTCCAGGCCCTTGCCGTTTTGCAGCGTTCGCAGCAAGGAGAACGCCTTGTCGTTGTCGATGCCCAGGCGCCGGCGGAACTTCTCGGCAAAAGTGCGATGCACATCGAAGGCTTCGAAACCTGGCAGGGATTTCTGCAAAGAAGACGGGGTGAAACGCCGTGCCCCGTGGTCTTCCAGCGCTTCGGTGTCCAATACCCGGTTGCCCATGACATAGTGCTTGCCGACCTGGCCTTCCATGCCGTTGGCCGGCAGGTCGAAGATCGCGCCGATGCAAACCGAGGACCCTAGCCCGTCTTCGTAGACCAATGCCATGGCGCTCCATGTGGCGCCGGGGCGCTGGTAAAGGATGCCAGCTTCGGTTTTGAATCGGCGTCCGCGCATGTAGGAGTACGTCGTGCGTCGGTCCTTGCGGGTGGACGCCTCGTGCGCCGACTCGTTGAGCCTCGGTGCGGCGTGGAAGATGTGCCCGATGCCATCGAACAGGGTGGACTTGCCCACCCCTGGGTGCCCGGTCAGCAGCGTCCCGGCACGATCCACGTGCAAGGTGTGCAATCCGTGGAAGGTTCCCCAATTGATGACCTGGATCTGGGTCAATCGGTGTTGCCCGGGGTTCAGTGCATCGGAGAGCGGGAGGGTCATTTCAATGCTCATAGCTCGTCTGTCTCCAATTCGAATTCTTCGGTGTCGGGGGCACCGACGCGTTCAATGGCCTTGATGTAGTCGGGGATTTCCTCGATCGTGGCGAAGGGCAAGGCCAGTGCCAGGGCCCCGGAGACCTTGTATTCGTCCACCAGCTCGGTGGGCAGGACGAGTTTGAGGTTTAGCAGCCGGGTCAGGGCAGCATCGGTGCTTTCCTCCAGCCGCTTGTCGTCGGTGTCGCCGGGCAATCGGTGCTCGCGCAGGATGTCGCGGGCTGCCTCGCGGGTGACCACCGCATCGGTGCCCGATCCTGCATGGCGTTCAAGCAGCAGGCGAAGCCGCAAGGCCAGCAACGTTTCCTCGCGTTTCAGGGCGCGGCGCGGTGCAATCGCTGTGGTGTGCGCAGCTTCGAGTTCCACGGGGCTGAGCACGGCGATCTTGCGGTTGGTATCGATCTCCAGCAGCAAAAAAATCTCGGAGACGTAAGCGGAAATCTCGGTACGGCGGTCGAGCACCAGTTGCCATAATCGAGGTTCAGCGACTCCGTCAAGGTAGGGACCGCGCAGCAGCCGCACCAGCAGCTGGCGCAGCGGAAGCTCGAAGGAGCCGGTGTCAGCTTCAAAGAGGCGACGCTCGTCTAGGGCGCCGGAGGGAAGTGGGCTGCTCATGCGGGATCCTTTGTGAAGCTCATGGCCGGCACCGATGCGGTTCGTGTGGTGCCGTCGACTTGGATGAAGCTGATTTCCTCGTGCGTGGACCCATCGATGTGGTCCCCGCCGTTGCGGGCGGTTTCGATGAGAAACCTGATGGTGTTCAAGTGCCGGTGTGGCTCCGGGAGGCTGTTGTAGGTTTCGCGCAACCCCACGCTTCCCCCGGCCGCGGCCCGGGTCATGGCGATCGCGTTTTTCAGCACCGAGATGTCGGGGCTCGGGGTCGAGGGTGTGCGGCGGATATCGGCGACTGACAACGACGGCGGGGCGGCAAGGCGTGGCGGGGCGACGTGCTCGTCCGGGTCGTAGATGCCCAAGGCGGCAATGGACGTGAAGCGCGGGGAATAAAGCCTGATCGGGGACACCGGTGTGCGTGAATGAAGGGCCCGGGAGGAAGCCACGGCGATTTCCGCCGATCGCACCGCCTCGCGAAGTATCGCCGCTTCCTTGAACTCGGCCGATTGCACGTAGGCGTGAAGGGATTCGGAGAGCCGTCCGTAGGACTGGTGGACCTCTGCGGCCTGCCGACGCAGCTCGCGCAAGAGGTTGGCCAGCGTGTGGCGTTCCTGGGCGTCAAGGCCGTCCACGAAGTCGCGTTCCAGGACTTCGTTGACGGCCTCACGGAAACGCGCTTGGGCCTGCGGGGAGTTCAGGAATTCGGTGAAACCGCGGAAGGTGTCGCCTTGCGGGGTGCTGCGCAGCTGTTTGTCGCCCTCCAACACGGCGCCGATGGCCACACCCTTGACGGAGGAAGATTCCATGATTTCCCCGCGCAGGGCGTGGAGCATTTCCTGGACCCCGTCACGCATCGCCTTGAAGTCGGCAGGGAGCCCCGAGGCCATGTCGAGCACCGAGCGGGTGGCCGCCACGGCACCGTCGCGCGGCAATACCGGCGGGGCACTGCCATCGCGCAGCGATGCGATCTTTTCCTGCCGCTGTGAGATTTCCGATTCTAGTGCGCGGATGCGTGCCGCCGGGTCGGGATCGGTCTCATGGGCCAGCGATTCCAGGGACACTAACAAGGTGTTCAGCCGTGAGGAGTTCAGGTTGGTCCTGTCTCCGGAGAAATCTGCCAGGAACTTCAAGACACGCGCGGTCTGCGCGGTGGGCTCATAGACAAAGTGGCCGTCAACCAATGGGCGGGCAAGGAATTGGCTGCGCACCCAACCATCGGCATACTGGGCAGCGGTCATCGAATCATTGAACGAGGGGTCCTCTGATCGCACGGCCTTGAGGAAGGATTCGAGGGAGGCATGGAAGACTTCCAAGCCCACCCTCGGCTTGGCACTGGTGAATTCCGCGCGGAGGAACGCCACGGCCCAGGGGGCGGTGGAGAGCAACTTCCAGGCTGCGGACGACCTGAATTGTTGCGTCTGGCTCCACAGCGGGCTGGCCTGGTGGGTAGGTCGCATCACGGTCCTTCTGCTGGGGATTGACCAATCAATCCTAGTCCATCGGCGCGTCCATTTAAGGTCGCGCGGGAACAAGGTAGGGTCTGTTGAACCACACCTGTAGTTACCTGCGCGGAGGTATTGCTTGCCGCGGATTCCGGCCAACCCGGAAGAACACGCGAGGGAGAAAGTGATGAAACCACGCATCCGCCTGGCCGCCGCTGCGGCCTTGTTGACAGTCTCGGGACTCATCCTTTCAGGATGCACGACGCCTCCCTATATTCCTCCAAGTCAGTATGATCCCACATCCATCGGTTCGGCACCGCAGTCCTTGCCCACGCCGGCGGCCCAAGACCAAGGCCCCACGGAATCCGAACAGATCCAGGACGCCAGGGCCCTGGCAGCGGGCTACGACTACGCGGGGGCCAAAAAGGCAGTGGCAGGACTGGAAAGCCAGGAAGCAGGCGCCGCACGCGCCGACTTCGCAGAGGCCAAGGCCAAGACCGTTATCTGGGAAGACAACTCGAACATCTCCCACCTCTTTGTCCACTCGCTGGTCGTGGACACCAAGCGCGCCTTTGACGGGGATGACCGCCAGCAGGGCTACCTGGATTACATGGTGACCTTGGACGAGTTTAAAAAGATGATTGCAGAGCTATACGAGCGTGGGTTCGTCCTGGTGAATCCCGCTGACATCGCTGGACTGGATGCCAAGGGAAAAATGAAGTACAGAGACATCCATCTGCCCAAGGGCAAGACTCCACTGGTGCTCTCCGAGGATGACGTGAGCTACTACGAATACATGGACGGCGACGGATTCGCCACGAAGCTGCTCATCGATTCCGACGGCAAGGTCAAGAACGAGTACGTGGACGCCGCGGGCAAGAAACACATCGGAGCCTACGACATGCCACCGGTGATCGATGAGTTCGTGGAGAAGCATCCAGACTTTTCCTACCGCGGGGCCAAGGGCATCCTGGCATTGACGGGTTACAACGGTGTTCTGGGTTACCGGACGTCAACGAGCGAATACGCTGATTCCAAGACTCTGGAAAAAGACATCAAGTCAGCGACCGAGGTTGCCGACGTCCTGAAGAAGGACGGTTGGGTCTTTGCCTCCCATGCGTGGGGGCACATTGACATGGGTAAGAGTTCGGTTCCGCGTGTGAAGAACGACATGAAGCTGTGGGACACAGAGGTGCGCCCCATACTCGGGGACACCGACCAGTTCATCTATCCCTTCGGAGCCGACATTGCCAGCGTCCAGAAATACTCCGGCACGAGGTACGACCTGCTCAAGAAGCATGGTTTTGACTTCTTTTACGGTGTGGACGGCACCACTCCGGCATGGATGCAAAAGGGTGACAAGTACCTGCGCCAGGCACGGATTAACATCGACGGACTGCAGTTCGCCAAGGAGAAACGCGGTGACCGGCCGGTGCTCAAGCACTTCTTCGATGTCAAGGATGTCATCGACGCCGACCGGCCCAAGTCAAAGTAGCGGAACGGATTTACCTGGCGGCAGGAAATTCTTCGCTGTCGATGCTCTTTTGCTGGTGCGAGTTGTAGCGGGTGCCGGCAACCGTTGACTGGTTGATGATTGCCCCGGCCTCGGCTACTTGTTCGGGGGAGAGCAGCAGATCAAGCGCCCTGAGGTTTTCAGCCAAGTGGTCGCTGCGCTTGGTGCCGGGGATCGCATGGACGTGCTCTCCCTGAGCCAAGAGCCAGGCCAGCGACAGTGCCGCGGCAGTGGTGCCCAGGCGGTGGGCCATGAGGGCCAACCGGTCAACCAGCTCGAGGTTGTGGGGGTAGTTTTCCGTTTTGAAGCGCGGCAGGAAGTGCCGGAGGTCTTCGGACGGCAAGGAAGCAGGATCGCGCATGTTTCCTGAGAGATACCCTCGGTACAGCGGAGAGAACGCCACGAATGCGGTGCCCAGCGCGGCACAGGTATCGAGTATTCCAAGCTCCGGGTTGCGGGTGGCCAGCGAATATTCGTTTTGCACTGCGGCAATCGGATGGACCTGGTGTGCGGCGCGCAGCGTGGAGGCCGAGATCTCCGACAAACCGATGCCGCCGATCTTTCCCTCGGCCACGGACTGGGCCAGCGCGCCCACAGATTCCTGGACGGGGACGGTGGGGTCCAACCGGTGCAGGTAGTACAAATCGATGTGGTCGGTTTGCAGGCGTTGCAAGGAAGCATCAACCTCAGCCCGCAGGGTCTGGGGCCGGCCATCGATCTTCCCGCGCCCGTCCACCAGGGTCAGCCCGCCCTTGGATGCCAAGAGATACTCGCTGCGTCGTTTATGCAGGTGCTGCCCGATGAGGTTTTCGCTGCGGTTCGCGCCGTAGAGGGTAGCGGTGTCCAGGTGGTCGACACCTGAATCCAGGACCTCGTTCAGCAGTCGTCCGGCCTCCTGGTCGGTGGGGAATTCGGAGTAGCCATGGGTGATGTTCATGGCGCCGAAGCCCAGAGGGTTGACGTTCCTAGAGGCCAATACGCGAGTTGTCATGGCTTAATGTCTAGCATGCACTGCCGGACGCCCGGACATTGCGGTTAATCATTGTGTCGTTCCGAACAGTACAGCGACCCATATCAAGCACCCAGTGCCAGGAAGGCCCCGAGCTGGGCGAATGCTTCCGGCGTGCTTGGCAAAAAGTGCGTCAGGGCGGGGGAGCGCACGATCACTGCACGCCATTGTCCACGCGAGACCGCGACGTTGATCCTGTTGCGGTTTAACAGGAAGTCAATGCCGCGGGCGGCGTCGTCCGCGGAGGAACAAGCCATGGACACGATCACCACCGGGGCTTCCTGTCCCTGGAACTTGTCAACGGTCCCGATCCTCACTTCTTCGAGCCCGACGGCATCGAGTTCGGTGCGCAACAGGTTGACCTGGGCGTTGTAGGCAGCGACCACCAGGACATCCTCGGCGCAAAGCAACCGCGGTTCCTTGCCTTCACCATCGACCCAGGACAGGCCTACGTGGGCGCGGACCTGGTTGATGACTTCGTGCGCCTCTTCCACTGATTGGGTCGTGTTGCCACGGTGGTCAACCAAGGCGGTGCTGACCCCGGCGGGTAGTTGGGACAGTGACCGTTTGGAAGCTGCCGCTGCTGAATGCAGTTTGGAGGAATAGCTCAACGCGGAGACCTTTGCGCACAGCCGAGGATGCATGCGCCACGAATCTGCCAGGAAATAGCCCAGTTCCCCGGGCAGGGTGGGATGCCCGGTGCTGAGCCAGCCAAGTGCCGACTCATCGACCGGTTGGGGGTGGGACCCCTGGGTAACCTGCGGAAGCTGCTGCGGGTCACCGAGCAGCAACAGCCGGGTGGTGGCGCGGGAAACCGCCAACGTGTTGGCCAGCGAATACTGGCCTGCCTCGTCGATGACCAGTAAATCCAACGAACCCTCCGGAACCCTCTTGCCGGTCATCGTCCACGCGGTGCCGCCGATCAGGGCCCCATCCGGAGAATCCAGCAGTTCCTGGACCGCGTCGTCGGTGGTGCCGGACCATGGGACCTGGGACTTGTCCCCGGCCTTGAGTTTTTTGGCGACCTGTTCGGGGTGCACCCCGGCATTGGTGATGGCCTTGGTCAATACATTGTCGATGACTGCATGTGACTGCGCCACCACCCCGATTTTCCACCCTCGCTTCACCAGCGCGGCAATCACGTGGGAGGCTACAAAGGTCTTTCCGGTGCCCGGAGGTCCTTGGACGGCGAGGTACGAGTGGTCGAGGTCGGCCAGGGCCTCGACGATGGCGCCGACCATGTTGGGCTGGCCATTGACCAAGGTGGGCGTCGGCGGGGCGGGGAGGGTCTTGAAGCGCGGGGCCGCCTTGCGCAGGATGTCGATTCCCGGATGCTTGGGCAGCGAGGGAAGTGCGCCGCCAACGGTCCGGGCGAGCTCTGCCAGCGCCTCGCGCAGGGACGTGGTGTTGATGGGTTGGTCGGGGGTCAGCGCCACCGGCAAGGTGCCGAAGGGTGCGACTTTCTTGCTGGATTTTTCGGCAATGAGGAACCGGTCCCCGTTCTCCCTCACCACCGCGTTGAACAGGCCGGCACGCTGCGCGTTGCTGGGCTCCAGCTCCGGTGGCAGCGGTGCGCCATACATGGCGAACCACGCGCTGCCGATGCGGAAATCCGAGCCCTCGGCCATGGTGCCGGAAAGTTCGGTGAGGCGGGTTTCGACCTGGGCCCGGGCCGATGCCTTGTGCCAGTCCTCGATGACCTGGGCGTCGTGGACGAGGAAGACGTTACGGGTGTCGGCCCAGGAATCGAAGGGAGCGTCGAGCCTGTCGAAGTGTTCCCACCAAAATTGCTTGGCTTCGCGGCGGTGGTAGCCGGTGGCTGCGGCGACCATGGCGATGGCCCGCTCGTCGTTTTCCAGGATCCTGTCTTGTGGCAGGGATTGGAGGTATTCGCGCAAGGCGATTTCCTCGGGACTCGGCTCAACGTCGTCGAGGCCGGGCAGTGGCGCTTCGTCCACCCATTCGGCGCGCGGTTCGTGGGGGACAAGGGTTTGCAGCCAGTCGCGCAGCCGCAGGGTCGAGAGGCAGTCGTATTCGTTGTAGTCGCGGATGGACTCCAGGATCCGTGCAGCCAATACCTGATCGGCGCCGAGCTGCTCGCAATACTTGGCGTAGGCGACCACGGAGGCTCCGGCATCCAGCACGTCCCCGCCGCGCAGGTGCTCGCCCATGTAGAGCGGTTCAAGCTTCTTGATGGAGTAGGAGCGCTCGGAGATCAGCAGCGAGTGGCGGACGGTGTCATAGAGGTCGATGAGCAATCCGTCGCGCAACCACTGGTCAATGGTTTCCTCGCAGACCACATGGCGCAGCGACAGGTTCCGCAAGGCACTCTTTTCGTAGGGAGCGTAATGATAGATCTTCATCTTCGGGAAGATGGCCCTTCGAGCCTCGACGTATGCGACGAAGTCGGTGAAGGCCTTGTGTTCTTCCCCCCGGGAATGCGCCCAGAACGGCTTGAACACCGGTTCAAGTGTGTCGATCTCAATGACACCGAAGAGATATTCCAGGCCCCAGGAACCATCGAAGGGATCCTGCCACAACGGGTCTCCCTCGAAATCAAAGAAGATGTCTCCGGCGTCGGGTTCCGGGAGCCGGGAAATGGTTTGGCCCGCGTTGACCTTGTATGCGACTCCGCCAATGGTCCCGTCGGTGGCCGCGAGGCCGACCTGCATGCGCGCCTGTTCGGCAAGCTTGCGGTGCGGATCGTGTGCCTTGGTGTTGCTGGCAGCAAGCTCGTCGATGGTGGTGATCCCGGCTTCGATGAGCTTCTTGCGCTTGCCCGTGCTCATCGAAGCCACCAGCAGCAGATCCCGGTGCGCGGCCACCTGCTCGGCGCAGTAGTCGCAGCGGCCGCAGGCGAGGAGCCCCTCCTGGCCCCAGATGACCGGTGTGCTTGCTGCGCGGTGGGCGCCGGTGAGGGTCTTGAACCGGGCGCGGCGGTCCTTGAAGACCGGCAGCAATTCATGCATTTGGTGCACCGAATGCTGGTTGTCACCGAGAACCAACGTGGTCTTCTTGGCCACCGGGATTCCCGCGGCCATGAGCTGGTCGCCGTATGCGGCAAGCTGGAGCAGGGCGGTGACGCGTGCATGGCGGGCCAGTTTGGTGTCCCAGACCTCGTAGGAGCCGTCCTCCTTGCGGATCAGGAAGTCGGCAAAGCCCACGAATTCCCCGTCAAAGAAGGTTGCCTGGAAGACCACGTCCGCTCCCTTGAGCAATGCTTGGTGGGTTTCCTGGTGGGCGGCCACCAGCGAGGGGCGGTCGCCGCGGACCCCTGCGGCAAGCATCTTGACCCCGCGGCCCGTGGCCGGATCGTAGTCGCCGAACTTCTCGATCAGCTGCTCAAGCACCTTGTGTTCGTGGGCGTCACCCAACACCGCGGTGCGTTGAAGCATCTCGTCGGTCCCGAAGTCTGGCCTGGTGCTTCGTCCGAGCCGTTCGTCCAGCTTGCGCAGCGAGGCAAACTCGCAGCCGGCAGCCAGGACAAGGTCCGAGGCGGAGTAGATCAAATCTTGATCGAGGAAAAACACGGGACGGGTGCTCCTTTGGGTTTGGCTTAGCTTCGAAACTAGCACCCGGGAGCCACTGATTGTTTTTGCTGCAGGGCTGGGCCCCTGCTGGTGCCCAAACAGGCCCCGGCACGTGGTGCATGCCGGGGCCTGTTTCGCGGTGTGCGGCTAGTTGCGGACCTTGACGGCACGCAGCTTTTCGGCGACTTCGATGGCGTCGGCGGTGGGTGCCGTCGACTTCTTGTCCGGCTGGGCAACAAAGAGGTAGAGCGCCCCGGAGCCTGCCACCACGGCCAGTCCGATAAGCACGATCCAATCGGCAACGAAGTCACCGGTGTCGCCCGGCCTGGCCAGCAGGACCATGGCGAATAGTCCGTAGGCCAAGGCAAGGATGTTCACGATGAAGCCGGCGGAACCCAGGCTGAATGGTCCGGCGGGCTTCCAGCCCTTGAGTCGCTGTCGCAGTGCGGCCAGGACGACGGCTTGGAAGGAGACGTAGATGCCCAGGATCGCAAAGCTGGTCACCTGGGTGAGCAGCGCTTCGGAACCGAAGTAGATCATGATGCAGATCAGCAGTGGAATGGAGCATGCCACGACCAGGGCGTTCGTCGGGACCTTCGTGGTTGGGGAAACCTTGGAAAGCCACTGGTGCCCGGGGACCATTCCGTCGCGGGCGAAGGAGTACATCAGGCGGGAAGCTGCGGCCTGCAGCGAGAGCACGCAGGAGAGGAAGGCGGTCAAGGCGATAACCAGGAAGATCTTCGCGTCCACCGGACCCAGGGTGGACTCGAGTATCGCGGGGATGGGGTCTGCATCATCGCCGTTGACGATCGACTGCAGGTCCGGGGCCGCCAGGACGTATCCTCCGAAGGACAGTAGCGCGGAGATGCCTCCGATTAGGATAGTCATCATCATGGCCGTGGGAATGCGGCGTGCAGGGTTGCTGACTTCCTCGGCCACGTCTCCGCAAGCCTCGAATCCGTAGAAAAGGAAAAGCCCAGCCAAGGCCGCACCCATGAAAGCCGCCGAGTAGCTGCCCTCGCCCTCGACGCCCATGGAGTCAAGGAAGATGCTGAAGGGTTGCTTGCGGGCAAAGACCAACAGGTAGAGCCCGACGGCGATCACGCCAATGAGCTCGGCGGCAAGCCCGATGCGGGCCACCCGGGCCAAGGTCTTGGTGCCGGTGAAGTTCAGCACCAGCGCAACAAGCAGCAGGGCGACGGAGAAGATGAACGTGGTGCCACGGGTAAGTTCAACCCCGAAGGTGCTGGCAACGAAGCCGGATCCGAATTGAGCCACGGCGGTGATGGTGACGACCATGGCCCAGATGTAGATCCAGGCGGCCATCCATGCGTAGCGGCGACCCCACAGGCGTCTTGTCCATGGATAGATGCCGCCGTGGATGGGGTACTGGGAGACGACCTCGCCAAAAACCATGGAGACGAGAAACTGTCCTCCGGCCACGATCAGGATCCAGAAGATCGAGGGTGGGCCACCGGTCGACAGTGCGATGGCGAAAAGCGAATAGACCCCGACCAAGGGGGAAAGGTAGGTGAAGCCGAGGGCAAAGTTCGCCCATAGGGACATGGAGCGCTCAAAGGATTGCTCGTAGCCCAGGACGGCGAGGTGATTGCCGTCTTCGATGTTTTGGTTGCTCATGGCGTGTCGGACCTTCGGTGGCTGCAAGTGGGACATGGCGTGGATCCACAGCCTGCGCAGCGCTTTGGGTCCACCTCGTGACCATCGTCACAACAGCTAGACTACACGCATATCATCCTAAGTAGAATGATTACTTTCCGCGGTTGTCACCAAGAACGGTGTTCCCGGAACCGGCTGGCCCGTAGGGCCCTTCAGCCGGGCACCCAGGTCCCAGTCGTCGGCCGTTGAAACCACGATGCGCCCGGTGGATGTCACCAGTGCCGCAGGTTCGGGGATGGTGCGCAGGATGCGCAGGACCTCTGGCTCGATCCGCCGCACCAAAACGTCAAGTCCCACGATGCCGAGGCGGCCAGTGACCACCGGGGTGGTCAGGGTGAGCATGTAGTCGCAGGTGCACAGATGGTCGACGTAGGGGCCGGTGATATGCCGTGAGCCGGTGGACTCGGGGACCGAGTACCACTCCAGGGAGCTGAAGTCGCGGAGGTAGTCGGCGTACTCCCGCGAGGCGAGGTCCAGCCGCGTGACTTCGGTGGTCGTGCCCAGCAGCGGGTTCTCGGCCAATGGCCCGAGCCACCAGGCGAAGTGCATGGCTTGTGCACTGCTGGCGCCGGGGGCAGTGGGTGCTTCCGGGCCGCCGATGTAGCCCGCGCCCACCACCGTGGCTTCCTCGGCCATGAGTAGGTCCTGGACAAATCCGAGGACTATGCCATCGATGTCGAGGCCGCTCTCCATGCCGTGTTCCACGTGGGTACGAAGTTGATCGAGAGTCGAGAAGTACTTGTTGAAAAGAATGCCGAGCAGTTCAGCGGTCTCCTGGGCGGGGTTCATGTCGCGCGCTCCAATCGTTCCTTGGTCTTGAGCAGCCAAGTGGTCAGCACCTTCAATTCATCGCGTACCGTGCGGCGTGCCCGTTCGCCATCCCCTTCGGCGATGGCCTTGGCGATCCGGTGGTTGCGCTCGTTCACTGCGTCGCGGATTCCCCCGTCCCCGAGTCCCAGCCATAGGAGTTGGCCGAACTCCGCCTGGAAGCGGATTTGCTCCCGCACCAAGCGCGGGGACTGTGAGATCACCGCAATCTCCAGCAGGAAGCCGCCCTGGTTTCGGGCGGCGGCTTGTGCCGAGGAGAAGTCGGCGCCGCAGAGCCACGCGGTCAGCCTCGCTGATTCCTCCGGCGAGGCCAGCTCGGCTGCCCGTTCAGCTGCACCGGAGCACAATGTGGACCCGTAGGTGCCCACGTCGGCCAGTTCGATGCGCGAGATGCCGCGCAACCGGGCAGTGAGCACCTGCTCCGGCGTATTCTTGGAGGCCAGAACGAAGGATCCCCCGTCCCTGCCGCGCCGGGTCTCGACCAGGCCCGCCTGCCTGATTTCACTCAGCGCTTCGCGGGCCGTGACCAGTGCCACGCCAAAGCGCTTGGCCAGCTCCGCCTCGGTGGGGAGGCGCTCGCCGGGTGAAATCACGCCGAGCAGGATGGCATCGGTAAGGCGCCGGGCCACCTGGGTCGAACGCGCCGCACCATCCAGTGGAGTGAAGACGGCGCTGCGCGGCCCTCTCGGCGTGGAGAGGCTTTGGGTCATGGCCCCAACTCTATCTGGATGGTTGGCAACGCATGTGGCCGACGGAACAAGCCAAATTACTTAACTAGGTTATATAACTGGGTTATGCTTAGTTCATGTCTTCCGAACTCGGCCCGGTCCTTTTCAAGCTTCTGGCAGCCACGCACCGTCTCTCACGCAGCGCCGCTGTGCGCCTGGACCACGGGCTCTCCGCTTCCCACTACCGGACCCTGGGAATCCTGCGCGACATCCAGGCCATGCGCATCGGCCAACTGGCCGAGCAAAACCGCATCTCGCAGCCCGGAATGACCAAGGTCGTGGCCGCCCTTGAATCCCAGGAGCTGGTCGCACGCGTCCAGGACCCCGAGGATTCACGGGCCTGGCTCATTGAAATCACTAACGCCGGGCGGGAATCACTCATGCGCCGCGGCAAGGACCTGGCCATGGTGCTCAAGGATGACTTCATCAACCTCACCGAGGAAGAGATCGCCGTGCTGGCCCAGGCGGCGCAGATCCTCGATTCCCTACCCGCTGCAGAAACCGGAGACAGCAAATGAAACAGCCCAAAGCCGTATGGGCGGTCGCCTTTTCCTCGATGATTGCCTTCATGGGCATCGGACTGGTTTCCCCGATCCTGCCAGCAATCACCGAAGAGCTCGGCGCAACGACCACCCAGACCTCGCTGTTGTTCACCTCGTATCTGGTCATCACCGGTGTGGCGATGTTCTTCACCTCGTTCATTTCATCCCGCATCGGGGCACGCAAGACCCTGATGATCGGGCTGACGATCATCGTGCTCTCCTCCTTCGGGGCAGGTGCCTCGGGAACCATCGAAGGCATTATCGCCTTCCGCGCCGTCTGGGGACTGGGCAACGCGATGTTCATCTCCACCGCCCTGTCCACCATCATTTCCGAATCCAACGGAAACCCGGCCTCGGCCATCATCCTCTACGAGGCGGCACTGGGAATGGGCCTGGCCATCGGGCCGCTGGTTGGCGGGGTGCTGGGCTCCATCGCGTGGCAGGCCCCGTTCTACGGCACCTCGGTGCTGATGACCATGGCATTCATCCTGCTGGCCGTGTTGATGCGCGGACCGGCGATCGCACCGATTCCCACAAACTTCGGCGCTCCGTTCAAGGCCTTGGCCAACCCCGCCCTGCTGGTCATGGCGCTGGTTGCTTTCTTCTACAACGTCGGTTTCTTCGTGATCATGTCCTTCACCGCCTACCCGCTGCACTTCACCGCCATGGGCATCGGTCTGGTGTTCACCGGGTGGGGCACCGGCCTGGCGCTTACCTCGGTCTTCGGCGCGCCGGCGCTGACCCGGATATTCAAGCGGACCACCGTGCTGATCGGGACGCTGGTGCTGCTCAGCGCTACGCTCGTGCTTTTCGCCGTGCTGATCGACTCGCCCAAGGCCCTGGTGGTGATGATGGTGGTGGCCGGCCTTGAACTGGGCATCATGAACACCGTGCTCACCGAGGTGGTCATGGAAGCCACCGATCTGCCGCGCTCGGTGGCCTCAAGCAGCTACTCCGGCATCCGTTTCCTGGGCGGCGCCGTTGCCCCGCCGGCGGCAGCGGCCCTGGCGGTGGCCAGCACGATGGCGACCCCATACATCATGGGTGCGGCCTCCGTGGCGCTGGCGGCGATCCTGATCGCCGTCTTCAAGTCACACCTGGCCCACGTGGACCGGCATGAACCCACCGAGGTCGGCGAGGCCGTCCTGGAGGCGGCGGCGATCACTGTAGGGGATAGCTAGCATCCTTGATGGCTGACTCGACCCGGGTGTACGCATCGCGCGCAATGGCCTTCCAGAAGCGCAGTGCAGCACCCGGGTTTTCGGCTTCCAGCGCGGTGATCGCCTCGGCGGAGAGCACCTTGAGGTGCAGCTGGCCCATCGAGGTGACCCGGGTGGACTGCTCGCCGTCCGAACCCAGCGCGATCTCCCCGAAGGTCATGCCGGCCGAGAGGGTCGAATGCCGCACCGGCTTGCCCTCTTGGACGCTGGAAGTGAAGACCTTGCCGCTGAGGATGAAGTACACGCCGCCGAATTCCTGGCCGGTGCGGCGAACGATCCGCCCGTCTTCGATCCGGGTCTCTTCCATCAGCGATTCAAGCAACGCGATGTCTGCTTCGTCCAGGGGCGCCAGCGCGGCGAAGTCGCGTACCGCGACCTTCTCGGGCATCATTTCGGGGGTGCCGTGGCGCTGCAGCAGCGTTGACTGGGCCCATTCGACGGCATTGTTGCGGCTCGAGAAGGAGCGCAACGACTCAAGGGCCTCGAAGTGCCTCTCCTGCACCAATGCCAGGGTGCGGCCCTCGGCAGTGAGTTCGCGGTGCAGCTGGAGAATCATTTCCACGGCGATCGTGTCCACCTCGTCGACCCGGCGCAAATCCAGGATCACCAGTTCCACCCACTCATCGAGCTCGCTGACCTCGCGGACCATCGACTCGGTGCCGGCAAAAAGCAGATCCCCGGCCAGCTCAATGATGTGTGCGCGCTCGCCGAACTCCTCCAGCAGGTTCTCCGCGGCCTCGGTATGGCGGATGTGTGAGGGGACCTGGGTGATGTCGTAGTTCTCCCGGATCGCCGAGCGGCCGAGCCGGGCGGCGCGCACGAAGTGCAGCCCCATGTCGGAGCTGATCCTCTCGCTGGCGGCGACCCCGCGCACCGAGGAACCGTGCTCATCCAGCGCGGGGGAGTAGATGGCCAGGCCAAGCTGGCCCGGAAGCACCGCGATCAGCCCGCCGCCCACACCGGACTTGGCGGGCAACCCCACCGCGGCGATCCAGGCCCCCGCATCGTCGTACATTCCGCAGGTGGTCATCACCGAGAGCGTGCGCTGCACGGCGTCCTTGCTCATGACCTGCACCCCGGTGGCCGGCTGGGTGCCGCCGTTGGCCAGGGTCGCGGCCATCAGGGCAAGGTCATGGGTATTGACCATGACCGAGCAGGCGCGGAAGTAGTCCTCCAACACCGGGGTCGGGTCGGTTTCGATGATGTCGAAGGAACGCAACAGGTAGGCAAGGGCACGGTTGCGGTGACCGGTCAGCGCCTCGGAGGCGTAGAGCGATTCGTTGAGTTTCAGCCTCCGCCCGGCGGCTGCGGAGAAGTGGTCGAGGATGCGTTCGAACCGCGGGGTGTCCCGGTCCCGTATCAGCGAAATCGTGGTGATCGCCCCGGCGTTGATCATGGCGTTTGCCGGGCGGCCGGTGTTCCTGGCCAAGGATATCTCGTTGAATGCATCGCCGCTGGGCTCCACATCGATCTTCTCGTCAACCGCGTCCAGGCCGATGTCGTCAAGGGCCAAGGCATAGGAGAACGGCTTGGAGATGGACTGGATTGAAAATTCCAGCTCGGCGTCCCCGATTTGGTAGACGTGCCCGTCGACGGTCGCCATGGCGATGGCGAACTTCGAATTATCGGCGTCGGCCATCGCCGGGATCCCTTGGTAGGTGGTCCCGGCCGAAAGGCCGACCAAATCGTCATACAGGTCGGCGAGGTAGATGTCGATGGGGGAGCGCATGACTCCTAGCCTAGGGGGTCGGTGCCCTTCGTGTCCGCGATCGCCATGATTGGTTTGGTGGTCAGCGCCTGTCCGATGGCCGCGCCCAGGATCTTGGCTCCCTCGATGTTGGGGTGGATCCCGTCGTCGCTCAGCCCGGCAAGAAACGTGTTCGACTCGCTGCGCAGACCCGCGGCCGCATCCACGAAAACCCAGCCCCGCTGCTCGGCGAGGCTCCGCAGGAAGTCGTTGTACGCAAGAGTCGACTGAACCGCACCGTCACGCGGAGGGACGCTGCTCAGCAGCACCATCGGGGCCTGAACGATTCCGGGAAGCCGGGTCAGGTTCGCGGAAATCGTCTCGTAGCCGGTGCCGTGGGCCAGGTCGTTGGTGCCGGCCAGGATGACCAAGGCGTCGGCTTTGCCGTGGCGCAGGGCCGCGGCCATGTCTCCGCTCTGTGCCCCGCCCAATGCCCATCCGCCGGTCCAGGCCAGGGACTGGGGGGCGCCGGGGGCGTTGACGAAATTAACCCACGACGACTTGCCGAGCTTTCCCGAAGCCACAGCGCGGCTGCCGGCGGCGGTGATCGAATCCCCGGCGACCATGAAGGTCACCGCAGCGTCGCCCGCGGGCACGGCAAGGGCCTGCGGTACCGGTTGATCGGCGTGCGGTCCCCCGCTGAGGCCCAGCAGGCCGGCGAAGACAGTCATGGATGCGAGTACGAGCAGGGTTTTGCGAGATCCCATTTTTTGCCCCTTTCAGCATTAAGCCTAGTGGGCGCTCAGGGCCTAAACGGACTCAATCCTGCAACGATTCTTTTTCGCGCAGGATGAAGCGCTGCAATTTCCCCGAGGGCGTCTTGGGAAGCTCGGTGACGTAGCTGATCCGCCGCGGGTAGGCATGGGCCGCGTAGCGGTCCTTGACCAGGCGCTGCAGCTCGGCGGTGAGCTCCTCCCCGCCGGCGGCCCCGTCCTTGAGGACCACGTAGGCCACGAGCACCTCGCCGCGCAATTGATCAGGGACACCGATGACGGCGGATTCAAGGACCCAGGGGTGTTCGGCCAGCACCGACTCGACCTCGAAGGGGCCGATGCGGTAGCCGGCCATGATGATGACATCGTCATCGCGTGCGGAGAAGAAGATGTAGCCGTCTTCGTCCATGGTCCCGGTGTCCCCGGTGAGGTACCAGCGGCCATCGGAGGAATAGCGCTCGGCGGTGCGCGCAGGGTCCCCGGAATAACCGTTGAACCAGAGCATGGGGGATGTGGGCACGTTCAGCGCGACCCGTCCGCGGGTTCCGGCAGGAGCACATTCGTCCAGCTCCGGGAACAGCCCGCAGGCAGAGTATCCGGGCATGGGTCGGCCCATGGAACCGGCCTTGATCTCATCGATCACTTCCGGGGCCCAGCCGTTGATGATGCACATGCCCATCTCTGTTTGTCCGTAGTGGTCGCGCACCGGTATCCCGAAGACCTCCTGGAACCAGGTGATGGTGGTGGCATCGAGCGGTTCCCCGGCCGAGGAGGCCTTGGAGACCTTCAGCCCGGGGGCGCCATCGGGCTTTGACGCGCGCATGGAGCGCACGATCGTCGGGGCTGCGGCGAAGTTGGTGACGTTGAACCTCGCAAGGACTTCCCAACACAACTCGGCACTGAAACCGGCCTTGAGCAAGAGGTTTTGGTGTCCGGCATAAAGCGGGGCCAGGATCCCGTAGTACAGCCCGTAGGCCCATCCCGGATCGGCCACGTTCCAGAACGTGTCCCCGGCACCGACACAGAGTCCGTAGCGGAAGTAGGTTTCGAAGGCTTCCAATGCGCGCACCGGGACAGGGACGCCCTTGGGCGTCCCGGTGGTTCCTGAGGTGAAGATTTCCACCAACGGGTCATCGATCGATCGTGTTGCCGGGGTGAACCCGGTGGGCTGTAGATCGAGTTGGGCCACCAGTTCCTCGGTGCCCAGCACCGGGTAGGGCAGCGAATCGAGCTTGTGGGACTGGGATGCATCGGCGACGACCAGTTTTGCGTTGGCCCCGGCAATCCTGACCTCGATGGCGGGAGTGGCAAAGGCGGTGAACAGCGGGACGTGCACGGCGCCCAGGCGCCAGAGCCCGAGCAGGGTGTAGAGCAGTTCGGCGCTCTTGCCCATGAGCGTGGCGACTCGGTCCCCGGGCTTGATGCCGCGGGAGGCAAAGAGCGCCGCAGCCTGTTCGGAGCGGGTCTTCAGCGTGGCATAGGTGAGGTCGACAGAGCACAGGTCCGCATCGATGACGGTGAAAGCGATGTCTTGGCCCGGGTGCCTGTCGCACAACAGCACGGCCGGCTGCACATCGCGCGGCAAGGTGGAAAGAACTGAAATATTGAACGACTGCATTAGGACCCACCTTGGATGACGATGCGCTGATTGCTTCCTGTGAGCCAAACTACCAGCGAGGGGAAGCCTTGCCTGATTCTGGTGAAGCTACTTGCGCCGACCTGCCACCAAGGAGGTGAGCATGACGACCGCGGTGACCGTATTGACTGCCGGCCAGGCACCGAGCTTCTTGGCCAGCGGGTGTGAGGCACCGAAAGCGGCAAGGTAGAGCCCGGTCAGCGCGGCCGCCTTGGGCGCTCCGACGTTGTTTTTCCATCCCAGGAACGCACCGGTTCCCGCGGCGGCGAGCACGGCGCCGCCCAACGGGCGGTTCTTGGTGGCGCTGGCGGTGGCGAAACCGCCAATGAGTCCGGCTCCGGCCAGGGCAGAGGGCAAGAATGACATGGGTGAAAGTTCTCCTTTTTCTTCCAGCCTAACCGCTGAGACCTCCGGTGCACGGGGCTCCGGGTTCGGGGGTCTGCGGGCCCTGGCGATACTTTTTGACGAAGACGTCAATGCGCGGGTCATCCACGGAGTCCACGCTGAGTTGCTCACCCCACGCAGTGAGCTTGATCTTGGCGCCTTGCTCCGGGTACGGGGACATGAGCATGTAGGTCTTCTCCCCGATGTCCCGCGTCAATGTGGTCTTCTCGGCGTCCGAGATCCCGTCGTAACTGACCCAGACCGCACCGTGTTCCAGGGAATGGACGGCGTTATTTTCCGGCACCGGTTGGTCGTAGATGCCGCAATTGAGCCACACGGCGTTGTGGTCTCCTCCGATACCGGGCTTTTGGGGGTAGGTGACCTTGGTGCCGACATGCTCGGACGAGGCAACCTCGTAGTGCTGCACCCCTTTGATGGGCGCTTGCGCAGCCGCTGCCATGTCGGATTTTTCCTGGGCAGCACCGGTGAGCACCACGGCGGTGGGGATGAGAATGGCCAAGGCCGCGGCGGCAATCACCGAGATCGTGAGGAGTTTGGTGCGTTTTTCCTTGGTTTTTTGCTTGGCGAGGAGTTCTTGGGCTTCTTGGCGCTTGTCCATGGGTGTGGCTTTCCGTTAGCTCAGCTCGGCAAGAAGCTGGGTCTGGGCCGAGATCTCGGCTTGTTGGGTCATGACTGTCTTCTTGGCGAACGCGCTCACCATGGGGTTTCCCCCGCGCTGCAGGTAGGCGTCCGCCATCTGGATTCCGCCTTGGTGGTGGTTGATCATCAGACGCAGGAACAGGCGGTCGGCTTCGGCGCCGCGTGATGCGGTGAGCTTGTCGATGTCTTCTGAGCTGGACATCCCCATGGAGGCCATGGTGTGCGCATGGTCGGGAGTGGTCTTCGTGCCTCCGGTGTGCGTGGCGTCCTCGGTGACCGGCTCGTTCATCCACGCCATGGATTCCCCGGTCTGGGACAGGCCCCAGGTCTCAAGCCAGCCATGCATCTGCCCCGCTTGCTGCTGTTGGGTCAGCGCGATGTCGTAGGCCATCGAACGCACCGCCGGGTTGCTGGAGTGATCGCGGATGATCATGGACAATTGCACGGCCTGTTGGTGATGGGTCTGCATGTCGCGGGCAAAGCCCGCCTCGGCCGACGTCTCGGAAGGCAAAGCGCTGCGTGGGCTGGCGGAGCCAAGGATCCAGCCGCCGGTGGCCATGGCCAGCATGAGGGCCACCACGGCCAAGACCAGCGCGCGAGAGGTTCTGGGTACTGACATATTGGGTCCTTGGAACGAAGGGTAAGTGGTGTGCACCGATAGGCTGCGCGGAGTGTGAAGCAGGTGGGAAACCGTGCCCTACGTGTGCGAGATGTCCAACGCGTGCAGGTCAGGGGCTCGTGCATGCCGGGGATAGGCGGCAACGGAGCCTTCCAGGAGTGTTGCCGGGGCCGCGCCGGGATCGCATTGGTGCCTCTTGGGGAAACCGGTGGGGCACTGGGAGATCCCGGTCGCCAGCACTTTCGCCGCCCCGGCGTCGAGGTGGCTGGTCGCGGGTGAAACTGAGAGCGGTGCGAGCCCCTGGCACAACGGAAGCATGACGGCCAGTCCAAGCATTCGTTTCATGTCTCCCGCCCTTCCAGGTCCGAGGTCTATGCGCTGGCCTTAGGAGCCAACAATATAAATGCAGGTTGTGGATTGGCTGTGACCCAGCTGCGCTGATGCCAATTGGTGCACAGCGGTAGGGCAGCGCCGTGCTTCGCGGCATAGGGTTGGTGGATGGAAATCGTTCAACGGTGGTGGCAGGCAGTGCTGGCGGGCTTTGGCGAGGCCGAACCGCTGGTGTTGACGCCCCTGCCGGTGCTTGGCCTTCTGGCCTTGTGCGTGGGGCTCACGGTTCCGCGGGCCTCCTGGCGCATCTTCGGGCTCTATGTCACCTTCGTCCACGAACTCGGCCATGCCTTCGCGGCGCTGGTGACCGGGCGGTTCGTCCACGGACTGAAGATCCGGCTGGATCATTCGGGTGAAATGGTCAGCAGCGGAAAGCCGGGATTTTCCGCGGTGTTCAGTGGATTCTGGGGATACCCGGCACCGGCGGTGGTGGGACTTGCGCTGGTGGCCTCGACGTATTTCGGCCATGCGTCCGCTGCGCTGTCTGTCGGGGCGCTGGTATTGCTGGTTTCGCTGCTCTTCCTGCGCAACTGGGCGGGCATCGCCATCGCCTTGGCATCGGCCCTGTGTGCCCAACTGCTGGTGGTCTTTACTCCGCCCGCAGCCACCAGCTGGGTGGTGCTGGGCCTGGGTCTGATGCTTCTGGTCGGGGGTTTGCGCGACCTCTTCAAGGTCATTGGTGTCCACACCCGCCGGCGAGAGCTCATCGCCTCCTCCGATGCCTACCTGCTCGGACAGCGCAGCTGGCTCCCGGCATGGTTTTGGCTGCTGGGCTTTATCCTTGTGGTCGGTAGCTCCGTTGCACTCTCCGGGTGGCTGCTCACCTTGATGATGGGCTAAATCCTTCGATCCCCTCAAATGGCTGCCGGTCTCCGGTAGGTTGAGAATCACACTGAATCACCGTTTTGCCAAGGCAAGGAAAGGTGTCGGATGGGAGTCCACCGCTGGATGCGATCCGGAGAGGAACTCGCCATCCACCTCATGCAACCGCGGCGCCTGCATTCGGTCGTGGTGACCCGCAGTGCGCGTCGGGAAACAGCGGGGTTTGACGCCGAGGCGATCTACGAGGAAATCAAGGACTGGGCCGAGGTCATTGTCGTTTCCTCCGGCCGTCTCACCTATGAGCTGCGCGATGGCCTTCCCTCCGGGTGGGAGGTCTTCGGCACCGCGGCCCGGGTCTACCCGACGGGAACCGGCGCCCACGGGGTCCCGCCGGGCAAGCCGCATGTGGTCCGTGCCGGGGACTCCATCACCCGGCTCAGCACCGAGCTGATCGATGAGGTCTTGTTCCTGCCGGATCCACGGACCTTGGTGACTTCCACGTCCCCGAGGCCCGGGCCCGGGGCGCGGGCTGCGGACCCCGTACGTGCCGTCGGCGCCCCGGGAACACTCTCGGTGGGTACCGGAAACCATCCCATGCTGGTGACCGGTGTGGTGACGGGTTTCAAGGACCAGGGGTTCACCGCATTGATTGCCCTGGACAACGGGGCAAACGCCGAGATCCACAGCGATGACATCTACTCCCGGGTCCCGATGGGATGGATGCTGGAAACCGGGGCACGGGTTGCCGGGGTGCACGAACCCGGCGCCACAAAGCTGTCCATCGGGGAATCGTTGCTTCACCCGCGCCTGTTGCAGCATTATTCATGGGACCAGGTCGTACCGTGCTTGGTCGTTGAGGCCGGCAGGGAATTAGCGGTGCTGGTTCCGGTGCCGGGGGAGAACATCCTGGTGAGCCGCGCCGATGTCTCCTCCAACGAACTTGACGACGTAGACTCCTTGCTCGCCCCGGGGCAGGTCGTTGCCGCGCGTCTGGTCAATGCCGCCGGTGTGCGCAAGCTCGTGCTGGTGGATGTGGATGACGATGAACCCATCGCCGTTGCACCGTCCCTGCTGCACGGCGGGATCCCATGGCTGGTGATTGACCGGGACCACGTCTCGGAACCGGGGGATCCACCGACCATCAACACACCCGCGGGCCTGCCGGTGGTCGCTTCCCCGGAAAAGCAACGGGAGGCCCTGCGCAGTGCGCTGTTGCAGATCGATGCGCTTAAGTCCGAGGCCAGGGTCTTGCGCCAGGCGCAGTCGGGAACCACCGCCAACGAGCTGGCTTCGGCGATGGGGCAAAAGGACCGCTATCGTGCCGAAAACACCAAGCTGCGCACCCTGTTGCGCAACAAGTCCGAGGCGCTGAACCAAAACCAACGCATCGCTCGCAAAAAGGCCCGAACGACCGAGGGCACCCCGTCACAGGACGCAAGGGACAAATTCACCCACGTCGATGAGGCCCTGCGCCATGAGCTCTATCTGGAATGGGTCCAACGAATCCCGGCAAACGAGAAATCCGTGTATCCATGGAACCCGGGTTTTGTCGTTGGCCCGAAGTTCGCTGCCTCGTTCTACACCCACGGTCCGGCGTTGCGCGGCAAGGCCCTGAAGGCACTGATCCAGCTGCTGACCGGTCGGGCCGAGAGGATGGCCGCGCGCGAAGTGCATCCCAAGCGCACTGGCCCCGGAGGGGAAGACCCGCAATCGATCCGGGAGGACGGGGCCACGTGTTGGAGGATGAGTGTGGAAAGCGGGGTGGCTGCGGCCCGCCGGGTGCATTACTGGAAGCTGCCCGATGGCCGGGTCGAACTCCACGAGCTCGTCTCCCACGACACCTATGAACTGTGAACGACGCCGTTGTTCGATCCGCCCTGGCGTGTGCTCTGCAGGGGCGCCGGGCCAACCGGCGGAGGCAACCGGTCGGCCACCGATCCGCAGACGAAGTGCCAGGCCAAGGCCGAGCGGATCGACGGCTCGTCGACACCGTAGGTGCGGGCGATTTCCGCAAGCGTCCATCCTGCGGTCCGTAGTTCCATGAGTGTTGGATAAGCCGGCGTCATGTTGCCCACCGTCCCCGCCTCCTTGCTGCCTTGTTGCCTTGCGCGATAGGACAAGTGAACTACACGGGCCAGACGATTTGGCGCCGGCACGTGAAACGGCACGATGGCGGACGCGCACGAAAAAGTCCGGTTCGCCTAGTGTTGGTGGCAGAGACCGCATTGCACGCCCAGAAAGGCCAAGCTATGGCTATCTTTGAATACACGACACAACTGCCCTATCCACGTGAAACCGTTTTTCGCTGGTTCGCCCGGCCCGGGGCGCTGACCCGGCTCACGGCGCCTTTCATCGGAAGCATCACACAGGAGCCGGACGACGGGCTGGCCGTGGGCTCGCGCGCCGTCTTGTCGATCGCTGCGCCCGGGACCCTGGGCACCGGGCTGGCCGCTGCGGTCGGAACGGCCTCGGCCGCGGTGGGGCTGCCGAGTTGGGTGCGGGCCGAAGTCCCTTGGCATGCCAAGCACATTTCCTTGAACCCGGGACACGACTTCACCGACATCATGGAATCGGGCCCCTTGGCACGGTGGGAGCACCAGCATTTCTTCGCCGACGATTCGAATGCGGACCTCCCGGGAACAACCATGCGTGACGTGGTGGAATTTGAGTTGCCGGTGGTCAAGCGACTGCCATGGAAGCAACCACGCGAGGCAATGGAGCGTGCCCTGAAACAGCAGCTTCTCCAGGTGTTCCGTTACCGGGAACGGATGATCCGGGCGGACCTGGCATTCCATGCCGGGTATCCGGGTCGGGCAATGACGATTGCCGTGGCCGGGGCCTCGGGGATGATCGGCACCCAGCTCTGTGCGCTGCTGGGGGGCGGAGGCCACCGGATCAAGCGGCTGGTCCGCAACCGCGAGCAGGCCAACGGCCAAGACATGGTTTTCTGGGATCCGGGGCGCGGGGTCCTTGATGCCGAGGAGCTGCGTGGGGTGGACGCCGTGGTGAATCTTGCCGGGCACACCATTGGCGGACGGTTCACCGACGACACCAAGGAAAAGATCCTCTCTTCCCGGGTGCTTGGCACCGGATTGCTGGCCCGGACACTGGCAGCCCTGGCTGAAGACGGAAAAAAGCGCAGCTACATCGTGGCCTCGGCGATCGGCATCTACGGCGCGAACCCGTCCGGGTCCGCCAACGGGACACTCCTCGAGGAAGACTCGGCACCCGGAACCGATTTCCTGGCCGGGGTCTGCCAAGCCTGGGAGGATGCCTGCGCTCCGGCCGCCGAGGCCGGTGTGCGCGTGGTGAATGTGCGCACCGGACTGGTCCAGTCCCCAGCCGGCGGCATCTTGCAGCAGATGTTGCCGCTCTACGCCCTTGGCCTGGGCGGTCCGCTTGGCTCGGAGGCCTGGCAGTCTTGGATCGGCATTGACGACGTCGTAGGGATCTACGGACACGCGTTGTTCACCGACACGTTGGCTGGAGCGGTGAACGCCGTGGCGCCAACACCGGTGCAAGCCAAGGGGTATGCCAAGACGCTTGGCAAGGTGGTGCGCCGCCCCGCGCTTCTTCCGGTCCCGGCTTTTGGGCCCAAGCTTCTTTTGGGCAAGCAGGGCGCCGAGGAACTGGCCTTTGCCGACCAACGGGTCTCTAGCACGAAGATCGAAGAAAGCGGCTACCGGTTCCGCCAGGCGGACCTGGAATCAGCTCTTCGCCACGTGCTGGGCCACTGCTAGGTCTCGGCCGGGGCTAGCTGCCGGAACCGTGCCGTCTGCCGGTCACGTAGGCTCCGATGGCGCCCAATGCGCCGGCCAGCAGGCCCCATGGGATACCGGGACCGGTATGATCAACGTCCGGATGCGCGTCCCCGCCGGCCCGCACCCGCAGTGCGCGGGCGTCGTCATGGTCATCGAGCAGTGAGATCTTGGCCTTGACGATTCCGCTCTCGTCCCGCGCAGGCAGGGCCAATGTGTCTTCCACGGCCAGTCCCTGTCGCAGTTCCCTGGCGCGCTCGAGCTCCGCATCGAGTTCGGCTCCCAGCAGCAAGGAGATATTGGCCAGCCAGATCCAAAGCAGCAGGATGATGACCCCGGCCAGGGCACCGTAGGCGCTTTGGTATTTTCCGAAGTTTGCGACGTAGTAGAAGAAGCCCGCGGTGCTCAGCCCCAGGACCACCAGGGCACCCAGGGACCCAGCCGAGATCCAGCGGAATTTCGGCTTGCGGATGTTCGGGGTGAAGTGGTAGAGCAAGGCGATGGCCAACACGGCGATCAGCAGCAGGACCGGCCACTTGGCAATGTTCCACACCTGCAGTGTTGCATCGCCGAGCCCCAGGATGTCCCCGATTCCCTTGGCGATGGGACCGGAGAGCACCAGGATTGCGATGGCCAGCACCACCAGGCACACGATGACCAGCGTCAGCAGGTACATCTGTGGCCGCAGCTTCCAAATCGGGCGGCCTTCATCGATGGCATAGGTGCGGTTCTGCGCCCTGCCGAACGCGCCCACGTAAGCCGATGCGGACCACAAGGCGCCGAGCAAGCCAAGCACCAGCGTCCATCCTGCGCCTGTTCTCTCACCGAGTTGCTTCAACAGGCCTTCGGCGGTATCGCCGAGTTCCTTGGTGCCGACCTGGGTGAGGGTGTCCACCATCAGTTCCCTGGCCTCGGGCCCGGCACTGATCAGCGAGAGTATCGAGAGTATGGCCAGCAGTCCGGGGACCAGCGAAAGCACGGCGTAGTATGTCAGTGTGGCGGCCAGGTCGGTGACCTTGTCGCGCAAAAACTCACGGACCGTTCTTTTCAGGGCATAAAGATGTGAATCCTTGCGTAGCTTTGAGTCGCCGTGTTGTGCCTTCTCCACGAGGGAAGTCACCTTCTTTCTGCAAGTGGGGCTCGGTTCTTTTCTACCTTACGGCTCCGCACACTCAGCGCAAGGAACGTGAGGCCCGGAACGCGTCGGCGGCCAGCAGGACAAGGGCCAGGATGATCGGTACGTAGGTGAACGCGTCCCTGGCAAAAAGATGTTCCCCCATCATCACCGCGGCAACCAGCAGCAGGATCGGTTCGACGTAGCTGAGCAATCCGAAAACCGAGAGGGAAAGCACCGATGCGGCCCCCAGGTAAAGGAACATGGCCAACGCACCCAATACGCCGATGGCGAGTATCGACAGTATCTGCCTTCCCGGCGTTTCGCCGCCAGGAAGCTGCACGCCGGTGAGAATGAAGTAGACGGCCAACGGGGCCAGGAACAGGATTTCCAAGGTGAAAGCGGCATTGGATTCAAAACGAGCCCGGCGTCTGGCAACGAAGTAGAGCGGATACCCGAGGCAAATCACTAGGGTGGGCCACGCTAGGCCGCCGGCAAAGATCAGCTGGTGACCGACACCGATCGCTGCCAGCCCCACGGCGATCTTCTGTCCTTGGGAGAGCCGCTCGGAAAATGCCATACGCCCCACCGCCACCATGAACAGCGGGAGCAGGAAATAGCCAAGGGATGTCGCCAAGGCGTAACCGTTCATCGGTGCGTACATGAACAGCCAGAGTTGGACACCGACCAGCAAACTGGCGATGACACCGTAGAAGAGCAGGCCAGGCCTGGCCTTGATGCGCCCAAGCAGCGAAATCATTTGAGCCCGGCGGGCCGGAACGATGGCGTAGACCGGGGCGACGATCAGTAGCGTCAACACCACCCGCCACCCGAAGACTTCAGGGTGCCCGATGCCGCTTAGGGAACCGGAGACAAGGAAAATGGTGGCGAACAGTGCTGAGGCAATAAGCGAGGCAAGGACGCCGCGATTCATCGATGACGCTCCGGCTCTTCTCGACTGACTGGGATTTTTAGTCTAGTCGAGCCGGGAACGGGGTCCGCATCAGACTTCGAGCCTGCGACGCACGAAGGAGGAAAGCCAATCGACCAGGATGATCAGGACCAGGACCACCATGATCTGGGTGAGCATCGCATCGAACTGGAAGGACTTTATGGACTGGTTGATCAGCAACCCGATGCCGCCTGCCCCGACCAGCCCGAGCACCAGCGAGGAGCGCACGTTCACGTCGAAGCGGTAGAGCAGCAAACCAACGAACTGGCCCAACACCATAGGCAACGCGGCATGGGTGACCTGTTGCAGGCGTGATGCCCCGGAGGCGGCCAACGCCTGCTGAGGACCGGAGTCGGTTTCCTCCATCGACTCGGCCCACAGCTTGCCCATGACACCGGTGTTGTGGCAAATCAACGCGAGCACCCCGGCAAAGGGACCAAGCCCGACGGCCGTAACGAAAACCAGGGCGAAGACAATGTCGGGAACCGCACGGAAGAATGACAGGACGGCACGCGAGAGCTGGTAGGTGATCCGGTGCGGGGTAGTGGAGCGCGAGGCGAGCACCGCCAGCAGCAGCGCGCTGGGGATCGAGAGCGTGGTGCCGAGCAAACCGATCCACAACGTCACGATGGTGGCTTCGAGAGCGGGGGACAGCACGGAGTCCCAGTGAAGATCCGGTGGGAAGGCATCGGAGAGGAAGGCGGCCATGCCCTCGGCGCCGGATGCCAGCGCCCCGAGTTCGAATTCGGTGCCGCGGAAGGCGAAGACGTGCAGGATGAGGAACACCGCGATGGGGGTGGCGATCGAAGTGATCCGCCATCGGGAGTTCGGGATCTTGGGGACCACGAGGGTGGGGGCCGACGTGTTCATGCAGCTGCTCGATTCGGTGTGTAGAGGCGCCTCTGCATGGATGTGTCCAGCCCGGAGATGTCCCCGGCGTATTCGATGCGGCCATTGACCAGCCCAATGACCTCATCGGCGTGGCGCAGTGCCAGGTCAGGCTGGTGCAGCACCGCGGCAACCGCCAGGTTTTCCTCGTGGGCGAGTTGGGCCAACAGTGCCATGACTTCCTCGGCGGCCCGCGGGTCAAGGGCAGAAACTGGCTCGTCGGCCAGCAGGACGCTGGCGCGCTGGCACAGGGCGCGGGCTACCGCCACGCGTTGGGCCTGGCCGCCGGAGAGCCTGCCGGCCTTTTCGTGGGCACGGTCCGACATCCCGACCCGGGCCAGGGCAGCCATCGCTTCCTCCTTCAGCTCGCGAGGGAAGAACATCGGGCTGATCGAAGCGGCACCGCCGTATCGCCCAAGGGCTCCGGCGCAAACGTTTTCCAGCGCGGTGCGACGCGGTACCAGGTGGATCTTCTGGAACACCATGGCCATTGGGGCCCGTGCCCGAGCCAACCCGGAACCGCGCAAGGCGGTCAGCTCGGTCCCGTCCAACCTGATGGATCCGGCGTCGGGGGACTCCAGTCCCATGACGCACTTCAGGGTCGTGGATTTGCCCGAGCCGTTCGCACCCAGGAAGGCAACGACGGAACCGCGTGCCAGGGTGAAGCCGACCCCATCGAGCACGGTGCGCCCGGCAAAGGACTTGGTGAGGTTTTCCACCTGAAGGATCGGCTTCCCGGAACCGTGGGCAGGGACCAATCGGGGCAGCGGAAGGTGCATGGTGCTCATTAGATGTCCTTTTCCGTCAGGCCCATGGTGTGGGCGAGGTCGAAGAGCGGGGCGTAGGTGTCCTTGCTGACTTCGATCAGCGGGCCGGCCGGTGTGACGTCAAGGAACTTGCCGACGGCCTCGATGTCGCCCGGGGCCAGGTTCAGCAAGGCGTCCTTCACCGCTGCCTTGAACTCCGGGGCGGCATCGGCCGAGACCGTGATCGGGTCATTGGGGATGGATTCGCTCTGCCAGATCTGTCGGAAGCCGGACTTGTCGAAGTGACCGGATTCCTGGGCGCTGGCCAAGGTCTGGGAGTTGATCTGGGCTGCATCGACAGTACCGTTGGCCAGGGCCAGGAGCGCCTCGGGGTGCCCGCCTGCGTAGTTCATGCTCAACTCGTCCTCGGAGATCCCCGCCTCCTTCAGCCCATATCGGGGCAGCACATCCCCGCTGGTGGAACCGACCGAGCCAAGGGCAAGGTCCTTGCCGTGAAGATCCCCGATGGATCGGATGCCGGAATGCACCGGTACCCAGATGCCTGCGGTGTAGGAGGAGATTTTTCCATCTGCGGTTCCGAAGGACACCAGCGGCTCTGCGTTGGCCTTCGTGGATGCGAAGACGTAGCCCATCGGGCCGAACTGCCCCAGATCGAGTTTGCCGTTGCGCATGGACAGCACCTCGGCCGCATAGTCCTCTACGACCTGGACCTCGATGGAGCAGTCAAGTTCCTCACCCAAGGCGGAGGCCAGGACCTGATAGGCCGGTTCGAGCTTGGACGGGTCTTCGAAGGGTTCGATGCCGAACTTCAATTCACCGGTGGGACAGAAGCCGTTGGCGTGTGCCGGGGCCTGGGGGGACGAACAAGCAGTCAGGGAGAGCGCGGCAATGGCGGCCACGGACAGGGCGAGGGTGCGTGAGGGTTTCATGCTGTGGATGGTCCTTAACGTGCGGGGGTGGCGTGGGGTAGGGAGATGGGCATTGCGTTGAGGTTTGCCTCGGCCAGGCCGAAGGAGATGGTCATGCCGATCCCGCTGGTCACCGTGACCAGCGTGATCGAGTCGCTGATGTCACTGACTAGCAGCGGGGCGACATCGGAGGAGGCATAGATGCCCTGCCACCGTTCTGAGGTCGCGAAACCCTCCACATCGAGCAGTTGGGCAGCGGCCCCCAACAGCAACTGCGTCGTCGGCTCGGCGAGGAACGGGTCCTGGGTGAGGTCGTGGGAGTGGGAGTCGCCGAGCAGCAAGGTGCCGTCAGGGCGCTGGGTGAACATCACGTTTGCGTCGATCTCTAGCAGGTCGGGGCGGGCTTCGGTCAGTTGGGCACGCAATGCGCTCGCCGAAGGCAGGTGGGTGAAGGCGTCGTAGCGCAGCATCGAAGTTGCGCTGAGCACGGCAGGGATGATGGTGCTGCCCTCAGCCGCGGGAGCAGCCGTCATCTGCAGGGCGCAACGCTTGATCCGGTGCTCGGCAGCCAATGCAGGGAACAGGTAGTCCACGTCGTGGCCGACACAGATGAATACGTGCTGCGCGATAAAGGTGCCGCGGGTGGTGCGTACCTTGGTGCTGCCCGCGCCGTCCTGTTCAAAGCCCAGCGCCGCTGTATTGAAGGACACCTGGGCGTTCCCTTGGGTGTTCAACCAGGCGGCAAGGCTGCCGACGGTGGAGCGCGGGTCCACGCGCAGGTCATCCGCCATGAATGCGCCGCCAAGGATGCCCTTGGTGCTTCTGCGGCCGAGCTTGGCCCTGACAGCCTCGGCATCCAACACCATGATTTGTCCGGCTGGGCGGGACGCGGAGAATTCGCGCAGCAATTGCAGTTCGGTCTCGGTCGCGGCGACCACCAGGGCGCCGGACTCAATGGCCCAGAACCCGGCCTTGGCGGCGAAGGCGAGCCAGTGCTTCCTGCCGGCCTGCGCCATGTCGTGGAGCTCACCATGCTGGGCGGTGATACAGGCATGGCCGAAGTTTCGCACCGAGGCGCCCACCGCACGGTGGTCGCGGTCGATGACGGTGACGCTCAGGCCTCTCTGCTGGGCTAGTGCTGCGTGGGCCAGGCCGATGATGCCCGCGCCGACAACCAGGACATCGGTACTTGCCACCGGTTCTTCGGTGGCTTCGGGGTTCGTCTTGAAGATGTTCACGGCATTGATACTTGCCGTCTCGAAGCCAGTGGCGCAAGCCGGAACGGCACTTGTTCAGACAAGTTCATCAACGGTTCATTTTGTCGATAAACCGTTGTTGACCTGTTCATTTGCAGTTCACCAAATTCCCCGGAATGCCAATGTTTCCACTTGTATGCTCAAGTACGTGCCGTCAATAACCCGTGAACCCATCCACCAGCGCCTGAGCTGCCTGTTCCGCCAAAGGATCTCCCAGGGAGAATGGACCGAGGGCAGGGCGCTGCCCAGTGAAGCGCAGTTGTGTACCGAGAACGGGGTATCGAGGGGAACGGTGCGCCAGGCATTGGCCAGCCTGCGCAGCGAAGGACTGATTGCGGGCAAGCGTGGCAAGCCCCCGGTGGTGGCCCGCCCGGTTCCTTCCCAACCGTTTGCTACCTTCATGTCCTTTTCGGAGTGGGCCCATTCCCTGGAGCGAGTGCCGGGACAACGAACCTGGGAGATCGCGCGACGCACTGCCGGTGTGGAACTGGCGGCAAAAATGCGTATCGAACCAGGGGCCCCGGTCGTCCAGGTTTTGAGGCTGCGCCTGCTGGATGGAACCCCGATCATGGTCGAACGTAGCAATTTCATTGCGGAAGCAGGTGATGCACTATTTGATTTTGATACTGACAGCGGCTCGATCTTTGGCCACTTGTCATCCTTGGGCATCGAGTTGTCCAGGGGGAAGCATGTGATCGATGCCGTTGGCGCCGATGACACCGATGCCCGACTTCTGGGAGTGCCGGCGGGCTCATCGCTGTTGCGTGAGTGCCGGCTGACCTACAGGGCGGGAGGTCGCATCCTTGAATGCTCTGATGACAGATACCTGCCGCGGCTGGCGAACTTCGTCATCGAAAACACCCGAGAGTCCGGGGCCGCCCTCGTGCGCGTCCCATGTCCGGATCCCTTGTGTCACCCGAATGAGAACAACCAACGTAAGGCAGAAAACAATGATTGAACTTGTCGTTTTGGACATGGCAGGAACCACCGTCGACGAACACGGGGATGTGTACCGTGCTCTGGAGGACGCGGTCACCGCGACCGGTGCCAGTGTTGATCGGGCGGACCTGCAAGCCTGGATGGGCGCTGACAAGGCCGAGGCCATCGCCGCCTTGATGGAGCTCGGGGGGATCAGGTCGGATCCAAGGATTGTGGCGAAGCAATTCGATATTTTTCGCCAACTGTTGGCCCTGCGCTATGAGGCAAATCCGCCCGTTGCCTTGCCGGGAGCAGAGGAGGCCTTGCGGGTTCTCAAGTCCCGGGGCATCAAGGTTGGTCTAACGACTGGATTCTCACGTGGGGTTGCGACGCCGATCCTGGAAACCCTAGGGTGGGGGATCGGTAAAGGGCAATTGCTCGATGCCGTGGTCACCAGTGATGAAGTGGCAGCCGGTAGGCCCGCTCCGTACATGATTCACCGGGTCATGGAAGCCACCGGAGTCCATGATGTGCGCAACGTCATCGCTGGCGGAGATACGGTAGTGGACCTCAAAGCCGCCAACAACGCCGGCGTCCAAGAGTTAGGCGTCCTCACCGGGGCGCTTGGCCGCGAAGCTCTCGAACAGCATCCACACAGCTGGGTACTCGAGGGCGTCAAGGACCTTCCCAAGGTCCTTGGATTGACACTAGTCAGCCAATAGGAGTCTCTTTTTGGTAACGACGCCTCGTGGTCGAATTTCGAGACCTTGGTCGGTTTTATACGTGAAAAATTTTATTTCAAAGTCTGACTTGGGACAATGTAAATTGTTTGTTTGTTCGGCTTGACTTGGACCCGGGGTAGTGTCGTACGGTCATCAAGTAACGTTTCTATAACAGCAGGTTACGGAACACGTCACAACTACCACCGGATATCCAGCGTTGTCCATTACGGCGGTAGCCACTCGAACGTCGATTGCGACGCCGGACGACGCCGCTACGATGGTCCTGGACGACTTATGCGGAGGATGGCACTGGAGAAACATGATCCAGCAGAACACCAAGAACAAAAGCATTCGCCTCGGTGCGGCTACCGTTGCAGCCATCGCCTTGGCTGGGGGAGCCATGGCCATGTCGGTAGCACCGGCATCGGCAGCCAACACGAGCACTTGGGACGCACTGGCACAGTGCGAATCGGGCGGCAACTGGGGCATCAACACCGGAAACGGCTTCAAGGGCGGGTTGCAGTTTACGAACTCGACCTGGAAGGCATTCGGCGGTAGCGGAAGCGCCGCCAACGCTTCCAAGTCAGAGCAGATCCGTGTCGCCGAGCGCGTCAAGGCTGGCCAGGGCTGGGGCGCATGGCCCGCATGCTCCTCCAAGTTGGGGCTCTCCGGAGGCAAGGGATCGGTGGCCAAGAGCTACAAGCCCGTTCCCAAGACGACGAAGTCTGCTACCCCGCAGAAGACGAAGTCCTCGAGCTACAAGTCCTCGAGCTACAAGCCCTCGACCTACAAGTCGAACTCGGCCAAGACGTACAAGACCAAGTCGGTCCCGGCCAAGAGCTACACCTCCAGCGGCAAGCGCGCAGCTGCCCCGGTAACCAAGGCACCGACCATCAACGTGAACGTCAAGGACTCGGGCAAGAACTACACCGTCAAGTCAGGGGACACCATGTTCAAGATTGCCCAGGCCCAGGGCCTGAGCAGCTGGCAGAGCCTGTACTCCCTGAACCAGAACGTCGTTCCTAACGCCAACGTTATCTTCGTTGGACAGACGCTGAGCCTGCCTACCAAGTAATCCGGTCCCTCCCAAGAGCGGACGAACGGCCAAGAGGGCTGTTTCATGGTCAACCCCCCAAGGTGGCCATGGAACAGCCCTCTTGCTTTTTCATCCCTGGGCACTGTCGCGACCACCGCACCATGGAGCAGCGGCAGCGATTATGCCCGCGGTGGGACTGGGGTGTGACCGAATCCCGGTCTTGCCAAACGAAGGCGTAAGATCTGGCGACTGGTTTCCAGGCCCGAACACCAGCCAGCTCACGCCCGGCTTGTTGTTGAAGGCGCAGTGCTGCAGCCTGGTTGCGTCGGAAAGCGCAGACCCGGAGCCGGCCCTCCATGAGGGCGGCACACCGCTTTTGCCGCTACGAGGGATTTCTTCATGCCTGGACCAGTCTCGGTGCCCAACGGCGTGGATAGACCTGGGTAGCTGGGTTCAAGATGCCGGACAGGGATGAAGCAGCACGGGTCCCGCTCCCGCTCCCGGATGGGAGGATGAACGAGACCCGTACTTTTGGTGTGCGAGTTTTTTCCCGGTGCCTACTTGCCCTTGCTCAGGATTTCGTCTGCATCCAAGGTGGCCATCGCATGGGTATTCATGTTCTGTGACGGACCGTTGAGGAAGCGCTCAAGGGAATCGTCCATGGCGTTGATCCAGCGGGTGTGGTGCGTCTCGGCCATGGTGCCGGTGATCACCGAACGATGCGCCTTGTCGCGATAGCCCAGGATGTCTTCGGACTTGTGGCGCATCCAGTCCTTGAAGAGCGTGCCGACGGCGTCCAGGTCGAATTCCGGGTAGTCGGTCGCCTGGATCAAGTTCCGAACGTAGTCGGTCTGGAAGTCGGCTTCTCCGTCGTGGTCCGGAATGGCTGCCTGGGCATCGAGCCAGCTCTGGATGTCAGCGGCGCGTTCCGCTTCTGAGGGAAGAGCGATCTTGCCCGTCATCACGTCGCGCGCAAACCACGCTTGTGCGTCGAACATGTTGAACGTGTAGTACTGGTCCTGTGCACCGAGGTAGAACAGGTTGGTGTTCTGCTGCCATACGACACCCTTGTAGAGGTTCCCCGGGTAAAGCACGTTGGGGGAGTTCACCGCTAGTTCGGAGGACAGGAACGGGTACTTGTGCAGATAGCCGGTGCACATGATGACGGCGTCGAAATCGTCGCTGGTGCCGTCTGAGAAGTGTGCGGTGGAACCCTCGAAGCTGGTGACCAGCGGGCGCTCAACGGTGCTGGAGGGCCAATCGAAGCCCATGGGTGCGCTGCGGTAGCTCAGCGTAATGGAAGCGGCACCCATCTTGTGGGCCTGCATGCCGATGTCTTCGGCGGAGTATGAGGAGCCGATCATCAGCAGGTGCTTGCCGGCAAAGCGCTCGGCGCCGCGGAAATCATGGGCATGGAGGACCTCGCCGGGGAACGTGTTGATTCCTTCGAATTCTGGGATGTTCGGGGTGGAGAAGTGGCCAGTGGAGACCACCAGCTTGTCAAAGACATAGGACGTGGACTCGCCGGTCTTTACGTCTTGGCTAAAGAGTGTGAACTCCTCGGTTGACTCGTCGTAGTTGACCCAGCGGACTGCGGTGTTGAACTGGATGTACTTGCGGACGTCGGATTTTTCGACGCGTCCGGAGATGTAGTCGAAGAGGACCGCGCGTGGCGGAAACGATGAAATCGGCCGGCCGAAGTGCTCATCGAAAGTGTAGTCGGAGAACTCGAGGCATTCCTTGGGTCCGTTGGACCACAAGTGGCGGTACATCGATGAATGCGCGGACTCACCGGAACCGTCGATTCCGGTGTGCCAGGTGTAGTTCCACTGGCCGCCCCAGTCGGACTGCTTCTCAAAGCAAACGATTTCGGGCATGTCGGCGCCCTTTGCGCGTGCGGCTTCGAATGCCCGCAACTGGGCCATTCCGCTGGGTCCGGCTCCAATGATTCCGACTCGCAAGCTCATGCTTTTCTCCTCATCTCCAGGACCGATTCACATACCCGTGGCAAGAGTAGTTCGGGACCGCGCCAACAAGCGGCGACGACGGGAGGTGCATTCCTAGGTGGAGGTCGTGATGCTCCTGGATTTCAGGGCCAGACTCTCCAAACACCGCAAGTTCAACTGCTCCCGGGCCTCAATCCCTGTCAAGGGAGAGTCATCGCAATAATAGAATAAGACCGCCAGATAGCGGTCGTTGCGGTTCCGAACGAACCAGTGCTCGGCCCCTCATGGGTGGACTGGTTCTATTCCCATAACAGCAGGGCCGGGGCAAACAGTCAAATCTCCTCCCGTTGGAGCAACCCCGGAACGATGGTGCCAAATCGTTACCTTGGGTGCCTCGCCACGGGGAACATGCGCAGTGGCGGAGAGCGGTCGCCGTATGTTGGGCGGAGAACGAGCAAGGTCACGGTTTCAACATTGACATTAGCGGGTTTGATGCTAATCGGGTTCTCGGTTCGCGGGTTTCCGGTGCTCGGCCGAAAATCCGAGGGTCGGTGGCCCGCTCCAGGAGGGCTGCCGGGCCGGCCCGGATAGCGGGGTCGGATCGGACCCCGCACCGGCTCCAAACGCCGGAGGCCGTGAGGTCCAAGAGGCCCGGTCGCAACGATTTGCCATGGATTGACAGAACGATAAATGAATTATGCCGGAGAGTTGACGGAAAAATTACGGCTCCCTAAAGTTGACGACTATGACCCAACAACTTGGGGCGCACTCGTTGGTGAGGCGCTCACACGAAGAGCGCATCATGAGGGCGCTGCGTGAGCACGGGGCCCTGAGCCGCGCGGAAATCTGCGAACGCGTAAAGCTCTCTCGGACCACGACTTCCGAGATCACTTCGGACCTGCTTGAACGACGTGCGATCGTCGCGGTTCGCCAGAGCGAGACGACCGGCCGCGGACGCCCTGCGGAGCGTTTGGCCATCGACCCGGAGGCCGGGCTGGCCATCGGGATCGACTTCCGCCACGGCCAGGTGCGGATCGCCGTTGCAGATGCCAGCCACGAGATCGTGGCCAACGGCAAGCAGGAATACCCAACGAATACGACCTGGGCCGATCGAGCGAAGATCGCCTTCACGCTGCTTGAATCACTGCAGGAAAAGACAGGGGTCCATTACGACTCGCTCAATGCCATTGGCATCGGCTTTCCGGGGCCATTCTCGGAAAAGGGTTCCCGGCTCGCACTTGGGCGCGACCAAAAGGACACCACGGCGGTGGAAGGTGCCAGTGAACTGCTGGCGTTGTTCCGGGCACGCTTTGATGCGCCGGTGACCATCGACAACAATGCGCGGCTGGCCGGTCTTGGCGAGGCCATCTGGGGTTCCGAGGGAGGGGCTCCCAAACACTTGCTCTACGTCAGGCTCGACCAAGGCGTCGGCGGTGCACTGGTGGTAGATGGATCCCTGGCGACCGGGGCGTTCGGCTATGCGGGGGAAATCGGCCATTCGGCGGCACTTCATCACAACAGCAGGCCCTGCCGCTGCGGAAAACGCGGCTGCCTGGAAACGATCGCGTCGGTTCCGGCGGTGCTGGATGCCTGTGCGGAGCGAGGCCTGGAGCTCGATGGCCTTGAGGGAATCGAACACGCGGCCGCCACCGGGGACCCGATCCTGGGCACGGTGCTTCACGAGGTCGGCGACGCTGTTGGCCGTGTCCTTGGAGGCCTGGCCGTGGTGGTGGACCCCTCCGAGATCGTCATAGGCGGTGCCCTGATGACGGTGGCCCCGCAGATCCTGGACTTCGCCAAGGTGGCTATCCGGTACCAACTTCTTCCCATCCCCGAGGCCAACCCGGTGGTGAGGGCCGCCGTATTGGGCGATGATGCCGGGGCCCGCGGGGCAATCGCGGCAGTTCTGCGAAGATCCAGCCTTCTTGAAAGGTATGCGGTGCAAGCATGAGCATCAAGCAGCCTCTCCAGAATTTGTCAGTTGCAAAGGAGCAAGACCACCATGAGCCAAAGAACCCGCGAGGAAAGATCACGCAGATGAGTACCCTAACTGCCACGAAACCCCGCGCTATCGCCACCCCGGCAGAGAAGAAGCGCCGCACCAAGCGCAAGATGCTCACGCTGAACATCGTTTCCGTCGTTGGTGGCATCGCACTTTGGTGGGTGCTCTCGGCCTCCGGGTTCAGCTTGCCAACACCGCCCCAGGTGGTGGAGCGTGCCGGCCAGCTGATGGCCGATGGCACGTTGTTCACCGACCTCGCTGCCTCGCTGACCCGAGTGCTCATCGGCTTCGCGTTGGGCACCCTGTTGGCTATCCCCGTCGGCTTCCTCATGGGCTGGTACGCCGTTGCCAGGGGCATCATGGAGCCCTGGATCCAGTTCTTCCGCACCATCCCTCCGCTGGCCATCATCCCGCTGGTCATGGTGCTCATGGGCATCGGGGAGCAGCCCAAGATCTTCGTGATCTTCTTGGCGGCCTTCCTCTCCTGCGTCATCTCCACCTACCAAGGCGTGGTGAACGTGGACAAGACGCTGATCAATGCGGCACGTGTGCTGGGCTCCAAGGATGCCGGCATTTTCGCGCGCGTCGTGATTCCCGCATCCACCCCGTTCATCCTCGTCGGCATGCGTGTTGGCCTGGGCGCCGCCTGGGCGACCGTGGTCGCAGCCGAACTGATCGCCGCACAGGACGGCCTGGGTTACCGCATGCAGCAGGCCCAGCTGTACTACGACCTGCCAACGATCTTCGTGAACCTGATCGTCATCGGCATCCTGGGCCTCTTGATGGACCGGATTCTTCTCTTTACCGAAACCAAACTCACCTCATGGCAGGAACGACGATGAGCACGATGACCAGCACTTTGGCGAACCCGAAGATTTCCATCCAGGGCGTGAGCAAGGTCTACCCGCTGGGTAACACCGAGTTCAAGGCATTGGACAATGTCTCCCTGGACGTTGGCGACAATGAATTCATCACCGTCGTCGGACCCTCGGGCTGCGGCAAGTCGACCATGATGAACATCCTGGCGGGTCTTGAAACGGTATCCGGCGGCCAGGCACTGGTTGACGGGGTTGCCGTGGACGGGCCCGGTCCCGAGCGCGGCGTCATTTTCCAGCAGTACGCGCTCTTCCCGTGGCTGACCGTGCGCGACAACGTCGAATTCGGCCTTAAGACGGCGAAGATGCCCAAAGCCGAGCGCCGGCGGATCGCGGACCACTTCATCGAGCTGGTCGGGTTGGAACAATTCGCCGACGCACTGCCCAAGATGCTTTCCGGCGGCATGCGCCAGCGCTGTGCGATTGCCCGCGCCTACGCAGTGAACCCCTCGATCCTGCTCATGGACGAGCCGTTCGGTGCCCTCGACGCCTTGACCCGCGTGAACCTGCAGGAACAGCTGCGCGAGACCTGGAGCAAGGAGCAGCGCACCGTCGTGTTCATCACCCACGATGTGGACGAAGCGGTGTTCCTGGCCAACCGGGTCATTGTCATGGCAGCCCGCCCGGGTCGCATCCACGAAATCATCGAGGTCGACCTGCCCGCCATCCGCACCGAAGAGATGCGTTTGAGCCCCGAATTCACTGCGCTGCGCAATCGTGTGTGGAACGCCGTGTACCACCAAACAAGCGGAGAGAACTCCGTGTCAGAACCGTCGGCTACGACGGCTTAACCCGTAAGGACAAAAGACATGAAGTCAAGATTCTTTAAACGAGCAGCAGTGGCTGTTGCCGCCGTTGCAGCCCTTGCGCTGACCGGTTGCTCCGCCTCCGGGGATGCCAACGCGGATGGTGCAGCAAAGGACAAAGTCACCTTCGGCTACATCGCCGACTTCAACGGCGCTTCGGTTCACGCCGTTGCCCAGGAACTGAACCTCTGGGAGAAATACGGCCTTGACGCCGACACCCCGGTCTTCACCAACGGCCCGCTGCAGATCCAGGCGCTGGGAACCGAGGACCTGGACTTCGGCTACATCGGCCCAGGCGCCATGTGGATGCCGGCCAAGGGCGATGCCAAGGTCGTCTCGGTCAACGCCACGGGCAACGGCGACCGCGTCATTGCCCAGGCAGGCATCAACTCGATCGAGGACCTCAAGGGCAAGAAGGTCGCCGTGGCCGAAGGCACCAGTGGCGACATGATCCTGAACCTTGCGCTGAAGAAGGCCGGGATGAGCCTTGACGACGTGGACAAGGTAGCCATGGACCCGGGCACCATCGTTGCGGCAATGGCCTCAAAGCAGATTGACGCAGCAGGCCTTTGGTACCCGCTAATCTCCACCGTGGAAAAGCAGGTCCCCGACCTGGAGATCCTCTCCTCGAACGAGGACTTCGAAAACGAGGTCGCCTTCGCCTCGGGCTTCGTCGGCGCCAACAAGTTCGTCGAGGAAAACCCGGAGACGACCAAGAAGGTGCTGCAGGTTGTCCGTGAAGCATTGGACTACCGCGCCGAGAACCTGGACGAGACCATCGAGCTCACCGCCAAGCTGATGAAGCTTGACGTTGACACCGTCAAGGTTGATGCCTCCAACGTCACCTACTACACCGCCGAGGAACTCGATCAGAAGATCGCCGACGGAACCGTCGACTCCTGGTTGACGGGCATGAACGATTACTTCGTCAGCGCCGACAAGGTCACCGACCCGGAAAGCCCGAAGGAATACTTCACTTCCGACCTGTTCGTCGGAGCAGGCAAGTAACACCATCATCACTTCCGCCCCCGCGGTGGCCCCGTTGTCAGGTGGCCACCGCAGAGGGTGGAACCGGTCGGATTCACTCCCACCACATTCCTGGAGAACGAAGAAACCATGAGTAGAACCAGCAAACGGCCCAATATCGTTTTGATCCTTACCGATGACCACGCAGCGCACGCCATCAGTGCCTATGGATCGGTAGTGAACCAAACCCCGCGCATCGACGAGATCGCCGAAGCAGGTCGCCGCGTCGACCACTGCTACTGCACCAACTCGTTGTGCACCCCCAGCCGTGCGTCGATCCTCACCGGCACCCATTCGCACATCAACGGCGTGACCACCCTGGTCACCCCGATCGATGCGAGCCAGCCGACCTTCGTCTCCTTGCTCAAGGATGCCGGCTACAAGACCGGCATCGTGGGGAAATGGCACATGGGCGAGGGCGAAGCCCACAACCCCCAGGCCTTTGACTACTGGGCGGTGCTGCGCGACCAAGGCGAGTACTTCGATCCGCAGATCCTCACCAAGGACGGCGTGCGCATCGAAGAGGGCTACGCCACCGACATCATCACCGACCTGTCTCTGGACTGGGCCGAGGGCCTTGAAGGCGATGACCCCTACTGCCTGCTCATCCACCACAAGGCCCCGCACCGCAACTGGCAGCCGAACCCCAAGCACGAGGGAATGTACGCCGAGCCCATCGCGGTGCCCGATACCTTCAATGATGACTACGCTGGACGGTCCTCGGCCGCCAAGCATGCCGCCATGCGCATTGCCGACAGCCTCACCCTCAGCGACCTCAAGGTCGACCCTCCCGCGGACCTGGACCCCGAGGCGCTGGCGCTGTGGAAGTACCAGCGCTACATGGAGGACTACCTGGCGTGCGTGGCCTCGGTGGACGAGAACGTCGGGCGGGTCATCGACTGGCTCAAGGAGCGCGGGGAATTCGACAACACGCTGTTGATGTACACCTCGGACCAAGGCTTTTTCCTGGGCGACCACGGCTGGTTCGACAAGCGCTTCATGTATGAGGAATCCATCCGGATGCCGCTGGTGCTGTCCTACCCGGATGCCATCGCCCCCGGCGAGCCGCTGGAACAGATGGTCACCAACGTCGACTTCGCCCAGACCATTCTGCAGGCAGCCGGAGTTCAGCCGCACGATCGCATGCAGGGGGTCAGCTTCTTCCCGCAGCTCACCACCGACCCGGCCGCGCCGACGCGCGAGGGCGTGTACTACCGCTACTACGAGAACGACGATGAGAATCACCATGTACTGGCGCACTACGGGATCCGCACCGAGCGGTACAAGCTGATCTACTTCTACAATGATGGAATGGGGCTGCCCGGGACCTCCGAGCATCTCTACGCACCCGAATGGGAAATGTATGACATGCTTCTTGATCCCGACGAGCTGCTCAACGTTTACCATGATGCGAGCTATCTCTTGGTCCGTGAGGACCTGAAGGTGCAGCTCTGGATGCTGCAGGAAGAACTCGGCGACGAGCCCCATCATTCACAGCCGGTACCGGCGAACCTGATGCACAAGCCGCTGGAAGGTTCCTCCGTCTAGGAACCACCATGGGCCGGCTGGCCGCATTCCTCGCCGAAGCAGCCAGCCGGTCATCAAGAATTCGAAGGAAGCACCCGTGTCTGACTCAGTACCAGAACCCACCGCCATGGTTGCCCTGCCCGGCGGTAACTTCCTGATGGGCTCGGAGAACTTCTATCCCGAGGAAGCACCGGTGCACACGGCCACCGTGGATGGCTTCGAAATCGATGTCCACCCGGTGACCAATGCGCAATTCAACGTCTTCGTGGAGGCCACCGGATACGTATGCGTTGCCGAACGGGACCTGGACGGCAAGGAATTCCCGCAACTTTCAGACGCCGAGAGGACCGCCGGTTCATTGGTCTTCACCCCCACCGAGGGACCTGTGGACCTGGGCAACTGGCGTGCTTGGTGGCGCTGGCAGCCCGGTGCGTCGTGGCGCCGGCCCAGTGGCCCTGGATCCACGATTGAGTCCTTGGCACAGCATCCCGTGGTCCAGGTGTCCTTCGAGGATGCCCAAGCCTACGCCGTCTGGGCGGGCAAGAGGCTTCCCACCGAGATCGAGTTCGAGTACGCCGCCCGCGGGGGACTGGACGGAGCCAACTACTCCTGGGGAGACGCGGAACCCGATCCGCAGGAACTGCCGGCCAATACGTGGCAAGGAAACTTCCCCTATTGCAACACAGGCGCCAAGGGTTTTGCCGGGACCTCGGCGGTGGGCAACTTTGCGGCCAACGGCTACGGGCTCTACGACATGACCGGAAACGTCTGGGAATGGACGACCTCGAGGTTTACCGCGGACCATGGCGGCTCGGTGGCCACGAGCCCGGAGGGCTGCAGCTGCGGGCCCGGCGAATCACCGGGTGCCGGAGCGGAGACCCGATTGGTGCTCAAAGGCGGATCACACCTGTGCGCCCCCGAATACTGCCACAGGTACCGCCCGGCGGCGCGCTCGCCCCAAACAGCGGATTCCGCAACCACCCATATTGGCTTTCGCTGCGTAAAGTAGCGCCAAGCGGACAAGGCGACCTTTCCGCCTGCAGGCTTCAGCCCTGTTGGCTTGGCAACGCCACGTAATTGCCCGCCGCTGCTGCATGGCTGGCCTGGATCCCCAGGAACAGCTCGGTGCTTCGGTGCCCGGGCCAGTCCTCGGGAAGGTATTTGTCCGGCAGGCCTGGATCGAGGTATGGGATGGTCCGCCACGAGTCGATGGCCCGCACGTAGGCGGCGAAACTCGCGCCGGGGTCATGCTCCTGGGCATCGGCCATCGTATCGTTCAGCTCGAGGAAACGGTGGTGCAGTGACGCCAAAGACTCCAGGTCCCACCATGAGGCGGCTGCCTCCTGCGGGGTCCCGGTGAACTCCAGCGCCTGGGAAACAATGAGCGTCGCATGGTCCTGAAGCTTCAGGACACGCAGGACCTGCCACACCTCGGCGCGCAGGTAGTCGGGGAAGATCCACAGGCCCGGGGCCATCTGCCCGCCGCCGATGCCTTGTAGGTACTTGCGCAGCTGGTGCCGGCGTTCGCGTTCGGCTTCCGGGATCGAATAGGAAGCCAAGCACCACTGATCCGTGGGTCCCATGGAGCGCGGGGTGAAAATGCGCCGATCCCCACGGGCCACGATGCGCTCCCCGGTGGGGCTGAGCCCGAACCCTGGGACTCCGTCCCGGTCCAGTTGTTCCAGGATCCCCTTGGATTTCAGGCGGAAGATCGCCGTGCGGGTCACCTGTGGGGTGGTTCCCACGGTGGACATCAGCGCGATCAGGTGGGCTGATGAAATCCAGCCGCCCAGGGCGCGCAGGTAAAGGCCCACGATGGTGCGGACCAGTGATGTCGTGCTTCCCGGACGGGCATCCAAGTCATCGAGTTCCGAAAGCATCGGGACCGGCTACTTGCCGATCTCGGTGCGCACGGCGTACAGCTCGGGGAAGAACGTGAGATCCAGTGCGCGCCGCAGGAAGTCAACGCCGGAGGAACCCCCGGTGCCCTTCTTGAAGCCGATGGTGCGCTGGACGACCCGCATGTGGCGGAAGCGCCATGCCTGGAAATTGTCCTCAAGGTCGACGAGGTCCTCGCAGGCCTGGTAGAGGCTCCACGTGGTGTCATCGGATTCGTAGATATCCTTGTAGATGGGAACCAGTGCCTCTTGGAAGACCCAGGGCTGGGTGACGTCGCGGTTGAGGATGGCTTCGGGAACGGCGTACCCGGAGCGGAAGAGCGCGTGCAGGAACGCATCGTAGACTGTCGGTTCGTGCAGGATCTTGGCAAGAAGTTCGTGTGCTGCGGGATCGGATTCGAAGACCTTCAGCATGCCTTCGTGTTTGTTGCCCAGGATGAACTCGACGGCCCGGTACTGGAAGGATTGGAAGCCGGAGGATGAACCGAGGAAGCCACGGAACTGCGCGTATTCACGCGGGGTGAGAGTGGCCAGCACCGACCATTGCTCGGTGAGGGTCTTTTGGATGTGTTTGACGCGGGCCAGGCATTTCAGGGCCTTGCCGATCTCGTCGGTATCCATCAGCCTGCGTGATTCCATGAGTTCGTGCAGCATCAGCTTGAGCCAGAGTTCGCTGGTCTGGTGCTGGATGATGAACAGCATTTCGTCGTGGTGCTCCGGAACGCTGACCGGATGCTGGGCGGAAAGTACGCGTTCAAGGTCCAGGTAGCTCCCGTAGGACATGGAGTTGTGGAAGTCGGTGCGGACGGTGTCTTCGATTTCGCGTGCACCCTGGGGTGTCTGTGCATGTGGGCAGGCCATGGAAAAAGCATATCAGTATCTCGACGTGCGTCAATCAAATGAAATGATTGGTTTCGGGCTGGCCTGGCAGTGTGCAGCCCATGGCCGGAGAGGGACAACGGGGGACGGCGTTGGCGTGGTCCGTGGGCGGCCAGCTCCCTGATTCGTGTCGATCTCCCCCAGTGCGGTGTGACATGGTTTGATTAACCCCTGTACTGGCTTGGTACCGAGCGGATGCGCAGTCCGCTTATATAAATCCTGGGGGATAAATGAAGATTTTCACTCGCACACTTGTGGCAGTCGCGGCCTCGATTTCAATCGCTTTTTCCGGTGCCGCCGTGGCAACGGCAGCACCGGTGGCGCCGGCACAGTCCATTAGCGTCGTTGCCGCCAAGAAAGCGCCGGCAGTCACGATCAAGAAGATCCCGAACAAGTCGGTCAAGGGCTCGGCGAAGGCCACCATTAAGCCTTTGGTCAAGGCATCCAAGGGAACCAAGATCACCTCGAAGCTGCTGACGGTCAAGAGGGGAAAGAAGACCCTCGTCAAGAACAAGACGTCAGTTTCCCTGAAGGCAGGCACCTACAAGGTGACGACCACGGTGAAATACAAGATCGGCAAGAAAAAGCGCTCCATCTCCAAGGCGCAGACCCTAATCGTCAAAAAGGTCGCAGCCAAGAAGTCGTGGTCGAAGCCCAAGGGGAAGAGCTGTCCGGCAGGCTTCCCGGTCAAGGGGAACCAGACCGGCAGCAACAAGGAATGGAAGTACCACGTTCGTGGTGGCCAGTACTACGACCGCACCGTACCCGAGCAGTGCTTCAAAACAACCTCTGATGCCAGCAAGGCCGGATACCGCGCTTCAAAGCGCTAGATCGGCACTGAGGTTCCAGCTGTCCGTGGCCCGCAGGCAATTCGTGGGCCACGGCTGCGTGGTCATGTTTTGGGCGTCATGCCGCCTTGAGTCTTCGTGAAAGAGCAATTTGAAACACCTGATCTCCTTTATCCTTGCCATCCTGGTCCTGACCGGAACCATGGTGGCTGACCCGGCATTGCTGGAGCGGGCCGCGCCCGACAAGCCCGCAACCACCAGCAGTGCCCCGGCTTCGGTCGGCTCTTCAGCGGCACGGAAGAAGACCCCGGCTTCGCCCGGAGGGGCGAAGGTCCTGCCCGGCCCGAAGCTCGAGGGCCCCGGAGCACTCGCGACGCTGAACACCCTCAAGGTCAAGGGCAAGGCTCCGGCGACCGGATACAACCGGAACGGGAAGTTTGGCAACGGCTGGAAGGACTTCAACGGCAATAAATGCGACGAACGCCAGGACACGCTCAAGCGTGACATGTCCAAGGTGAAGTACAAGGACGCAAAGCAGTGCCAGCTAGCCTCGGGCGTCCTTGACGATTCCTACACGGGAACCACGATCAAGTGGAAAGTGAACAGTGGATCCGTTGACATCGACCACATGGTTGCCCTGAAGAATGTGTGGATATCCGGAGGCCAACAACTGTCCCAGGACCAACGGCTCGCCGTTGCCAACGACCCGTTGAACCTGATGGCCTCACAAGCCTCGGCGAACCGCTCCAAGGGGGACGCGAATGCGGCCGAATGGCTGCCGAGCTACAAGTCTTTCCGCTGTCGGTACGTGGCCATCCAGATCAGTGTCAAGAAGAAGTACGCCCTTGCGGTGACGCGTCCGGAATCCGAGGCCATGAGGCGGGTCCTGAATACGTGCCCCAAGCAAAAAGCGGCGAAGGTGACTCCGATCAAGCTGGTTGCGACCAAGGCTCCACGCGTTGCACCCAAAGGCCATGCCGCACCCACCAAGAAGCCCTCGGTAAACGCCACAAAGCCCAAGGCGGTCTCGCCGGGCGCGTATTGCGCGAAGGCAGACAAAGGGTCACAGGGCATCGGGAAGAAGAACGGCAAGAGCTACACCTGCAAGACCAGCAGCACCGATACGCGCCTGCGCTGGCGCTAGTGCCAGCTCGGATGCCCGTTGCCTGGTCACTGCCGTAAGCGGAACGTGCCTGGACCGCGGGAATCCCTGGATTGAGTCGCAACACCGTTTCCGTGAATCATCCGGTTTCAAATCAAGGGGCGTCTGATCCGTCGACGCGGGCTTGATGGCGGTACTTGGATTGGTCGCGCGTCATCGTGAAGGTGGAAGCTACCCAGGCAGTTACCGGCTTCGAGGAAAAGACTGCCCGTGCCAGGGCATCGCGCAGACCAATGGAGGGACCCCAGAGTGGACGGCCCAGCCTCATGTTCAGCCGGGCTTGCCGCGCCGCGCGCCGGGCAGCAGCCAAGCGCAAAGCGGAGAACCGGCTGAATTGGTCATCAAGGCGGCGTCGGGGGCCGGCGCCATTGAGGGCGGCGACGAGCAGTGGCGCGAGTTCCGCTGCATCGACCAAGCCCAGGGTCATGCCCTGCCCGCCGATGGGGCTGATCTCATGGGCGGCATCTCCGATCAGGACCACATTTCCATGGGCCATGGCACCAACGGAGAATTCCTGGGTCGTGAAACGGCTGAGCATGGTGTTTTCTTCGGCGTTAACCTGGTGCCCCGTTCGACGGGCCACCAGCTCGGGAAGCGACGCTGTCTCCCTTGTGCCGACCCAGCATACCCAACGCCGTTTGTTCCTTGGCAAGGGAAAAGACTCGGTGATCCCTTGGGTGTGCAGGAAGAGGGCCGCGACGGCCCCGAAATCTGTGCCGTCGGGATAATCACCCATGATGTAGCGATCGGAAAGTTCCGAGCCCTGAAAGGGAACTAACGCTTCCTCGCGAACGCTTGAACGAGTCCCGTCGGCACCGATGAGGAAATGGCAGTCGAAGGTCTTCACGACACCATTAGGACCAACTGCCTGCGCGGTGATGAATTCTTTGTGCGTCGCAAGGGAAAGAAATTCCGTGCCCAGCATCAATGCCGTGGGATCAAGTCCATGCAGGCGTTGCCGCAAGAGTTCAACCGTTCGGTTTTGTGGGAGCGAAAGCACAAAACGATGCGATGAGGGGATGGACCCGAATTCAAGTTCCGCAACGATCCGTCCCCGGGAGATCCCGATCCCACGGCAGATCCGCACCCCGTTGGCCAGTGCGGCGTCTCCGATTCCTGCCCTGTGAAGAACGTCCAGGCCCGGTGGATGGATACCGATCGCCCGTGAATGCTCTCCAACGACCGTGCGGGACTCGAGCACCTTGACATTGCAACCAGCCTCGATGAGCAGGATTGCCAGCGTAAGCCCACTTGGTCCGCCGCCTATGACAAGGACATCGATCATGGCCGCGTCCGAGGCGTTGCCCGCCAGATCGCCAGGTTCCGGTACGCCCCAGCCGTATGGGCTTCCCAACCCCGGGGAAGAACCCTGCCAAGCTCCGAAGGTGTGAAGCTGCGCCGAATGGAGGTGAGTCCGTCGCACCTGATGAAGGAAGAGCGTGCCAGTGGAAGTGTTGCGAGGCCAAAGAAAACCAGTGCGGAGCGCCGACGCCGGATGTCGCTGTGGATGGCAATTCCCTGGGTCAGCGACTGGGTGTCAGCCAATATTCCTGCCAGCTGGCTCTGGTTCAAGTGGTGCAGCACGTGGTTTGAGAACACCACATCGAAGATAGACCCCTCGGTGACCAGATCGGAGCTCGTCGCCTGGCGGAATTCCAAGTTCTCGGGTCCGATTCCGGCAGCAGCTGCGGCGCGGGAGGCGAAGTCGTGTGCCCGGGGGTCAGGATCGATTCCCAACACCTTCACGTTGTAGCCGTCAGCCCGGGCCCACCTCACCATGTTCATGGCGATGTCCCCGCCACCGCACCCGATATCAAGGATCGTGCCGGTACGGCCGTGGGGCAAGGCTGGCCGCACCAATTTCAGGTACACGGACCTCCACCCGGAAACAAAACGGTTCACCAGCGGAAACTGGGCGTAGGTGCGCTCCAGCATGGTTGGATCGCAATCCGGCTTGTCCATTTTCTCGATGGCAGCAATATCCCGTTGCATGTGCGTCGTTTAGGCCTGGTCCCCGGTTGACAGAGTCATCAACGCAGTTTCCACGGTGAGGCCGGGACCGAACGCCATGGAACAGATGCGCTCACCGTGAGCGGAGTCCCTGGCCACGTGCTCGTCCATGATGTCCTTGAGGACGAACAGCACCGTTGAGCTGGACATGTTGCCATAATCGTTGAGAACCCTCCGCGCAGGGACAAGCTGTTCGTCTTTCAACCCCAGGCGCCTTTGCACGCGGTCAAGAATCGCCCGGCCTCCGGGGTGGATACCCCAGTGTTCGATAGCGGCATAGTCCTCGCCAACTGTTTCATCCCTGGCCAGCAGCGGTTCCAAGGCGCCCACGATGTGTTCGTCGATGATATGGGGTACGTATGTTCCCAGAACCATCTCAAACCCTTCATCCCCGATGTTCCAGGCCATGGATTCCTCACCCACAGGGGTAAGGACCGTTTCGAAGTGATCGAGCTGGATCCCGGTCCCGGTAAACGGGCGAGCCGTGATGATGGCGGCCGCTGCACCGTCGGCGAATAATGCTGAGCCCATGATGGTGTCCGGGTCGTTTGAGCTTCGAACATGGATCGAACAAAGCTCCGCGCAGGCCACCAAGACCACGGCGTCGGGATCCGCGTCGCAAAAGCTCTTGGCCGCGCGCATGGCGGGAAATGCTGCGTAGCATCCCATGAACCCCAAGTGGTAGCGCTGTGTTGCCGGGCTAAGGTCCAATGCCCTGACCAGTTGGTAATCCGGCCCTGGGTTGTAGAACCCGGTGCAGGAAACCGTGATCACGTGGGTGACGTCCGAAGGATCCAGATCCGGACATGCATCCAGTGCCTTTTTTGCTGAGTCTATGTACAGGCCGGGGGCTGTGGCGGCAAATACCTCGTTTCGCTCCTTGGTGCTGGGACGCAAAAGGAGTCCGGATTCTGCATTGAAGAATAAGGGGTCTTCCGCCACAGATTCCGTGGTAAATTCCGTGACCGCTGTGTGCCGCGTTGATATCTGGGCCGAGTCGAAAGACGTGGAAATCAGGCGCTGGCCCAAGCGCGTCAAATTGGGTTGCGCTGCGAATACATCTCGAGTCTTGTCTTGGTACAGAATCGTAGGTGGGACGGAAGTTTGGATGGTTCTCATCATTACCGGCATACTGCCGAGCCTATGGCCAAGCGGGTCTGCGGTAAAGAGGACACGGGCGTGGCGCCGTGATGCTGAAAAGTGCTGGATGCGGAGCTGGCGCAGGAGTACCGCCACCCATGGGAGACCAAGAGCGGTCCCGAATGCTGATGGCACCAATATGAAGGGGAAACGAATCCCAGGAAAATTGCCGCACGAAAACAATAAGCCTCTCGAAGAGGTCAACCAAGGCGTGAGGCGCAGCGAAGCGTCCAGGGAACAAACCGGCTTCAGGCAGCGAGAACGTAACCTACGCCAATAAACTCTGGGCGATTCTTTGATTGAAGATCGCTTCAATCGTGGCTGAGAAGAAACAGACACCTTCTCCGCTTCTTCTAAGCCAGGGGAATGAGGAAGGATGTAAAAATCGGTGCGTTTTGGCGGATGAAAAGTTTTTTGGATAGTTTCCAATCCGTTTTCACCGCGGCACCGAATGCTTCATGACAGCCCGCACCAACAAGGGTAGGGCAAACGCGGAGACCCAGGGGTTTCCGCCAGCTAAGGAGAATGACATGAAGCGCATGAACCGGAAATTTGCTGCAGCTCTCGGACTGATGGCAGTAGCCACCGTCGGATTGACCGCTTGTTCCTCGGGCACCGACTCCAGTGAGTCAATGGCTCCTTCCTCTTCGATGTCCCAGTCCAGCACCTCGGCTGCTCCAAGCAGCTCGGCAATGGCCAGCGATTCTGCCATGGACCCGGCCGCCAACCTCGTTGGTTCAGGCTGTGCAGCCTACGCCGAGGCCGTACCCAGCGGTGAAGGTTCGGTTGCAGGCATGGCCAAGGACCCCGTGGCAGTGGCAGCCTCCAACAACCCGCTGCTGACCACCTTGACCGCAGCAGTGTCCGGCGAGCTGAACAAGGACGTTGACTTGGTTGACACCCTCAACGGCGGTGAGTTCACGGTCTTCGCGCCGGTTGATGACGCATTTGCGGCCATCCCCAAGGCAGACCTTGACGCCGTGGTGAAGGACGCTGACACGCTCAGCAGCGTCCTGACTTACCATGTGGTGCCGGGCCAGATCGCGCCCGACGAGATTGACGGAACGCACACGACCGTCGAAGGCCAAGACCTGAAGGTTGCCGGCAGCGGCGATGACCTGACTGTCAATGACGCCAAGGTGATCTGCGGTGGCGTCCAGACCGCCAACGCGACTGTCTACCTGATCGACTCGGTCCTGATGCCCCCGGCCAAGAAGTAATTGCCGCGAGCAGTGCTCGAATCGAACTAACTGACCAGGGGGCTGGTGCTTGAGGGGTTTTCGACCTCAAGCACTTGCCCTCTGAATGCATCAGGGACATAGAGACAATGGCGTGTGTTGCAAGATTGCAACTGCTCGGCGCGCCAGCCAATGTGGCGGGAGGTGGCTCCAATGCGTGAGACGCTTGAGCTTATGAGCCCAAATCGAATTGGTGAAACGGAGCAGCTCTCCGTTCCAACCCCCGAAGACCTGATGGTTCAGATCGCCAAGGGAGATGAGAGCGCATTCGAGCTCCTCTACGATCGACTGTCCGCCCAGGTCTACGGCCTGATCCGGCGAGTGCTCAGGGATGAAGCACAAAGCGAGGAAGTGGCTCAAGAGGTCTTCGTCGAAGCCTGGCAACATGCAGCGCGGTACGACGCGACCAAGGGCAAGGCCATCACATGGTTGTTGACCATGGCCCACCGCCGAGCCGTTGACCGCGTGCGGGCCAGCCAAGCCAGCAAGGATCGGGACCTGACCCAAGGCATCAAGGAATTCCAAGCCAGCTACGACGACGTCGAGGAAACAGCCATCCAACTCGACGAAAGCCGCCGTGTGACGCGCGCCTTGGAGCGACTAAGCGACAACCAACGCGATGCCATCAGGCTCGCCTACTTCGGCGGCTACACGCACCTGGAGGTGGCGGAGTTGCTCAAGATCCCGGTGGGTACGGCAAAAACACGTATACGCGATGGCATGACAAAACTTCGAGACCTGATGGGGGTGGCGTAATGGAGAAGCACGAAAACGAGCTAACCGGCAGTTTCGCCCTGAACGCGATTGATGATGCCGAACGTGAGGAACTGCTGCGCCAGGCTGAAAGCTCGCCCGGGGTCCGTGAGGAGATCGAGGCTATGCGGGAAACTGCAGCACTCCTTGGCCTGACGACTGCTCCTGTGCAGCCGCCCGCCAGCGTTAAGAGAAACATCATGGCGGCAATCCGAAACACTCCGCAACTACCACCGCTTGAAACGGAACAAGCTGCTGAGGATAACGGCCCGACCGAACATCAGCTCCCTGGATCAGACATCGATTCACCGGATGCTCTTTCTGGCGGTGCCGTTTCGGCCGCTGAGCCTAGCGAAATCATGTCGGTTCCCGCCAAACCACAACGACGGATGTTTGCCCTGGCCGCCGGTGTACTGCTGGTTGCCGCTGGCGCCTTGGGCGGTGTGGTCATCAATCAACACTCACAGCAGCAGGAACTAGAGGAGCAACTCGCGGCGCTGAACACCAAGCAAGCCGAGCTGACACGCATTTTGACAGCCGCCGATGTCCAGTCCAAGACACAAAAAATGGGTGACGGCGCCCGTGTGACGCTGGCCTACTCTGCCGCCGAAGGCATGATGGCTGTGACCACCGCGGGGATGCCTGCCTTGCCAAGCGACAAGGGGTATGAACTCTGGCTGATCTCCGGTGACGGGGCAGTTCCGGCAGGAATGGTCGATGGCGGCCAAGCTGACGGAATGGTCTTGGTTTCAGGGTCGATGGACGGAGTTACGCACTTCGGCATTACCGTCGAGCCGGCCTCCGGTTCCCCGGAGCCAACCACCGAACCGATCCTGGTCCAAGCACTCTGAGAACGACCAGGGAAAAACGGTTGCCATCCAATCCGTCGAAGGTATCGTTCCGAATACGAAGTGAAAGGCAGCTCCCCGCGCACGGCGGGGAGGAAGCCATACAACGTACGGGTAGGTGACCTCATGAACAAGAAACCAGCAACGAGGCTGCGCGACCTGGGAGTCTTTGGGCTCTCGGGTTTCGCAGCGGCAGCAGTGCTCTTTTCCGTGGCGCAGTTGATGTCGGCATTCTTTGCGACAGCTTCGGCGCCGCTGGTGGCCATGGGGGCGGTATTCATCGACCTCACGCCTCCATGGCTCAAGGACTTCGCCATTGCCACGTTTGGAACCAACGACAAACTAGCGCTGTTCATCTCCATCGGTGTTGTCGTTTCCATCGCTTCGGTGCTCATCGGGATCCTTGCTAGGCGCCACTTTGCCCTGGCTGCACCAATCATCTTGCTGCTTGCAGTCGTTATCGGAGCTGCGGTCCTTTCCCGGCCCGCCACCGGCCTAGTGGATCTGACCCCTGTGATCCTGGGCACTGTGGCGAGCCTGGGCACCTTGAAATGGTTGACGAAGCTTGCCTCCAGGACCAGAGCGCCCGGTCAGGAACAGTCGGAGAAGCCGGGCTCGTCGCGCAGGAATTTCCTGCTTGGCGCGACGCTTGCACTGGTTGGTTCCGCAGTGGCAACCGGGGTGGGAAGATCACTGGCCACTGTCAGGAACGTAGCGGATTCCGCGCGTTCGGCCCTGGGCCTGCCCGTCGCCAAGGTGCTGGCGGACCCACCGCCGGCCGGTGCCCAGATCGAGCTGTCAGGCATGCCCAAGTTCGTGACGCCCAACAAGGACTTTTACAGGATCGATACGGCCCTTTCGGTGCCGCGGATCAACCCCTCCGAATGGTCCCTGCGTGTCCACGGAATGGTCGAGAAGGAATTCACCATCAGCTTCGATGAGTTGCTGGCCGAAGATCTCCTGGAAACCTACCTGACACTGACCTGCGTCTCCAACCCTGTTGGTGGCCAACTTGTGGGCAACGCCAAATGGTTGGGTTATCCATTGCGCAAGCTGTTGGAAAGGGCCGTGCCCCAGGCCGAGGCAGACATGGTCCTTTCGACTTCGGAAGACGGTTTCAGCGCCTCTACGCCGATCGAGGTCCTCATGGACGACCGCATGGCACTGCTGGCGGTTGGCATGAACGGGGAACCCCTGCCCTTGGAACACGGCTTCCCGGTTCGCATGGTGGTGCCGGGTCTCTACGGCTACGTTTCGGCCACCAAATGGGTCGTGGATCTGGAAGTGACCCGCTTCGAGGACAAGATGGGCTACTGGACCACGCGCGGATGGTCGGACCACGGTCCAATCAAGCTGTCTTCGCGCGTTGATGTTCCCCGCTCGTTCGCCAGCGTTCCCGCTGGCAAGGTCACGTTGGGCGGAACCGCTTGGGCGCAGACCAAGGGGATATCAAAGGTCCAGGTGCAGATCGATGACGAGGACTGGAAGGACGCGGAGCTTGCCACCGAGGCTTCCTTGGACACTTGGAGGCAGTGGCGTTACGACTGGGAGGGCGGATCCTCGGGAAATCACACGGTCACCGTACGGGCGGTTGATAGAGAGGGCAACGTGCAAACCAGCGACAAGGCGGATCCTGTGCCCAACGGGGCAAGCGGTTGGCAGCGCGTGCAGTTCTCCGTCGAGTAATCCCAGCACCGCCGCCTTCTATGAGGTCGCCAGCGGGGCCGGCGTCATCAGGGTGGGCGCCGGTTACTCCGCAGGACTCCAAAGCATGGCATGGAACGGGCCCCGCCGGTCGCGTCCGGCAGGCGCGAATGCGAGATTGATCGGAAACCAAAGTGTCTTCCGAGCGGTGTCGGCCCGAACCGTTTAGGCTTTGGTGCAGTACCTAGAAAGGGATCAGCACCTGATATGAGACGCGTCTTGGCCTACCTGTTGCGGATTGGTGGAAGTATCGCCATCATCGCCGCCGTGTTCGTGCAGTTGCAACGCAGCATCAAAAACGAGGTATCGGGGCAGGGTGAAGTCGACTTTGTCATCCAGAACTTCTTCTCATTTTTCACCATCGAGTCCAACATCCTGGCTGGGGTGGTTTTGTTCGTTGGCATCTTCACCTTGTCCAAGCGAGCGGAGCCCCGCGGGTGGAGCATGGTCCGGGCGGCAACAACCACCTACATGGCCACCACGGGGGTGGTTTACAACCTGCTGTTGCGAGGGGTGGAACTGCCCCAAGGGGCCACAGTGCCATGGTCCAACGAAATACTTCACGTCATTGCCCCGGCCGTTGTGGCGCTAGACTGGCTCATTGCCCCGGGGCGGCGGCCATTGGGCGCCAAGGCGCTTTGGGGGATCGTTGCGATGCCGGTGCTGTGGGCAGGCTATACCCTGGCCCGGGGCGCAATGGTCCTGGACCCGCGCACCGGGAACCCCTGGTATCCCTACCCCTTCCTCGACCCGAACACGAGCGCGAACGGGTACTACTCCGTCGGGTTCTACGTGGCGATGATTGCGATGGTCATTGGCGTTGCAGGTGCCGGGGTCTTATGGGTCAGCCGCCTGCGCCGCCGAACCGCCTAGTGCCCGGCAAAGAAGATGGGATACCCTCGGGGGTATGCCCGCAGGATTCCGCGATAACAATTCGAGGTAGCAGGGGAGTGGGCTCTTGAGGGATCGGGCGATTTGGCTGGCCGTAGCGTTGGTGTTGGCAGCCGTGTCCGTTTCGCTGTGGTCCGACGCGTTCGTCGCCGCACTGGGGGCGGGTGCGGCAGCCGTGTATTGCGCGGTGGCCGCCATTCGCGGAAGATGCTTCGGCGACGTTTGCTCGATGCCACCCATGATTGCCGAACCGGAGCCGACGGCCATGGAGGACCGCCGGGAATGATTTGGTGGCTTTCGTTTCTTTACATGCAAGCACATGTATTCGAAGGTGGGGGCCTACGCATCATGAGCCAAGACATCGTCGTTAGTACCGGCGGACTGGGCACGCCGTCGACCTCCAGCCTGCTGGCGCGACAGCTTGGAGAATCCGCCGTCAGGGAACTGGCTTCCAGGGGTGTCCAAGCGGAACTCAGGGTGGTCGAGCTCCGTGACTACGCCAACGACATCACCAGCAACCTGCTCACAGGCCACGCACCGCAGCGACTGGCCCAGGTCATTGAAACAGTGGCGGACGCCGCCGGCCTGGTCGTGGTGTCACCGGTTTTCACGGCCTCGGTTTCTGGCCTCTTCAAAACCTTCATCGACATCCTGGACCCGGCTTTGCTCGAAGACAAACCGATGGTTCTTGCGGCCACCGGCGGAAGCCCACGCCACAGCATGGTTATCGACTAAGCGATGCGCCCGATCTTCTCGTACCTGCGCGCCCGGGTCATGCCCACCGCGGTCTTTGCCTCGCCCCAGGACTGGGGTGACGACCAAGGTCAGGGGACCCTCGCCGAACGTGAACGCGAACGCGAGCGCCATGCCGGGGTCGAACTGGCTCGGGTAATTGCCAGAGAACACGGGTCAGTCGTCCTGACCCGGAGCCTGGATGAGACCCGCTCCGTCTCACCGCGCGTGAGCGAGACAGCAAACCCGCGCGATGATATGACCTCGCTGCCGTCCGAACAGCTGCTGGCCAACATCCGGGCAAGCTAGTCGCCATAGGGCAAGGAACTACTGCGCGAACTCGGGATCCGTCATGTCCTTGTTGTCGCATCCATCCACCGCGGCCCCCATGCGATGGATCATTCCGCCCAGGACAGGTCGAGGGGTGGCAAAGTTCAAGCGAACGAATCCCTGGGCCCCGGCACCGCAATCGCTTCCGTTGATCAAGGCGACCTGTGCTTCCTTGAGGAAGAAACGGGCAGGACTCGGATCCAGGGAAAGACGGGAGACATCCAACCAAGCCAAATAGGTGCCGTGCGGGGGACGATAGCGCACATGGGGCAAATGTTCGGTGATCAGGTCGGCCAGCAGCATCCGGGATTCATCCAGATAGGCTATCACTCCGTCGAGCCACCCCGTGCCGGTGCGATAGGCGGCGGTTGTTGCAGCGAGTCCCACGTTCGCGGCACCATGCTCGAAAGTATCACCCACGCCAGCCCAAAGCCTGCGGTCGGCATCGTTGGTCAGCACCAACTGGGCGCACTTCAGGCCAGGCAGGTTGAATGCCTTGGTGGCGGCGACGGCCGTGATGGAGTGTGCAGCGGCGGCGTGGGAAACCGTGGCGTAGGGGATGTGCGAAGCGCCGTCGAAAACAAGCGGCGAATGGATCTCATCGACGAACACCCGGGACCCGGTGGCCTCCACGAGCTCGGAAATCGCCAGGAGCTCTTCACGCGAATAGACCTTGCCGATGGGATTGTGCGGGTTCACCAGCACCAGCAGGGAACCGCCGGCCAACGCATGCTTAAGTGCCGGCCAGTCGATGTCCCATCCGGTTTCCGTTGGAAGCATGGCGACCTGGATGGTGCCCCGCCCGAAGCGTGAAGCCGCGGCAAGAAAAGGCATGTAGGCCGGGGTTAGCAGGACCACCGGGGCGTCGGGGTGGTGCTGGGGGGAAAAATGCATGATCGCGGCGTCAAGGGCAACTGCCACGGAGTTCAGCGGCCGCACCTGTCCCGGTTCGAGCTTCCACTCAAACCTGTTGTCCAGCCAGGCGGCGGTGGCTTGCTGCATGTCGTTGACCAACTGTGTGGGAGCGTAGCCGATAAGTCCGTTGGCCAGCGTTTCCTGCGCGGCGACAATAACGCCCGGGGCGGTTCCAAAATCCATTTCTGCTACCCATGCGCCCAGGGTTCCCCTGTATTCGGACCATTTCAGCGATCCGGAGCGACGCAGTTGCTCCACGGTCAGCAAGTCGAAGGGGTGGGCGCTCATTTAGCCAGCTTAGACGCGTTCGCCATCGATTGCTCCTGCTGTTCTGCTTTTACTTCTGCCCAAGGCAAGGCTTCTTCGGTAGGTTGGGTAGTCAGCATGGCTAAAGCAGGATCCGACCTATTTGCCGAGGTCCGGTCCATGCCACCGGCGATCGCCGGCCGGCGGAAAGGAGCGCGATGAGCGTGCACCATGAACGCAATGAAAGTGTCGAGGAGCGCTTGGACCGAAACTGGAACGAGCTCATGCAGGAGCTGCGCGTCATGCAGACCGGGGCACAGATCCTCGCTGCATTCCTGGTGGTCCTTCCCTTCCAAACCGGGTTCACGTCCCTGGACCATGCCGAGCGTACCTTCTACCTGGTCCTGCTGGTGTTTTCCGCCCTTCTCATCGTCCTGCTGATCACACCTGTTGCGGTTCACCGACACTTCTTCGGCCAACGAGTCAAGATCACCACGGTGCATATGGGCCACGTCATTTCCAAAATGGTGGTCTTGGGCGTGGGGATCCTGGTTGCCGGGAGCGTGTGGTTCGTTGTCCAGGTCCTCTACGGGACGTGGATGGGCGCCTTCATTGGCGCGCCAATGATGCTCGTCGTGGTGTTCCTGCTGGTTATCCTGCCCCGGGTCATCAAACCAAGATCCTCGGTCCCGATCCTGCCCACCAGAGGAGCCGAGTAGGGTCGGGCGACGTAAAAGTCAGGGACGAGCAGGGACTCCTTGGAACTGATTAGCGAACTGCGTGGCACCGATCGCCACGGCGTCGGCACCCAGCTCGCTGCGCAAGACCACAATTCGATTCCCGGAGATTGGGGGGCAGGCGCGTAATGCCCTTTGCATTGCCGGATGCAAAAGATCCCAAGCACTGGCAACTCCGCCGCCGATGACTATCGCGGAAATATCCAGGATGCCCGAGATCATGAGAGCCGCCTTGGCCAATCCGGCTCCGGCGCGTTCGTAGAGTTCCACGGCGATTTCGTCGCCCTCGCGAGCAAGCTGTGCCACTTCCTTGGCGCTGCATGGACTGCCGGTTTTCTGGGTGTAGAGAGAGGAAATGGATCGTCCGGCAGCAATCGTCTCCAAATGCCCGGTGCGTCCGCACGTGCAAAGGCGTTTGCCGAAACCGGGAACATGGCCAATCTCGGCCGCCGCGCCGTGCTCACCGGTATGCAGGACCGAGTTGAGCACCAACCCGCCACCGACCCCGGTTCCCAAGGTGATTCCGAAGAAGTTCTCCACGCCCCGTCCTGCTCCGAAACGTTGTTCCCCCAACACGAATGCAGCAACGTCGTTTCCGACGTTAACGGGCATGTCCAATGCTTCACTAAGCTTTTGGCCCAGGGCGTATCCTTCCCAACCAGTGAAGGAGTCGCTGGCGGCAAGGACCACACCGTCGGCATCGATGATGCCGGCGGCACCGACACCTGCGATGCGCGGATCAACACCTGCCTGTTCGCTCGCCCGGGAGGCCACTTGGAGGCAGGCCGCCACCATGGCGTCTCCGCCGTGCCCGGCAGGGGTATCAGTCGAAGCACGGCCCGTAACGGTTCCACTGCTGTCCAATACGATGGCGGAAATCCCTGTTCCGCCGATATCGATTCCAAGTCTCGGGTACACCGTTAGGATTCCTTGCTGGATGCCAGCAGGGCGAAGCGGGCTTCGCGGCGCTGTTTTTGCATAATGGGATTCGGGGAAGGAACCGACGCCAACAGTTGTCGGGTGTAGGAAGCCCCGGGGTGTTGGAGCACGGTGCTGGTTTGCCCGCTCTCAATCACGTTTCCATGCTGCATCACCGTTACGCGTTGGGACACCGAATGGACAACAGCCAGATCATGGCTAATGAACAGGCAACCGAAACCATGTTCCCGTTGCAGCTCCAGCAGCAGGGTAAGGACTTCATCTTGCACGGAAACGTCCAATGCGCTGGTTGGTTCATCGGCGATCAACAGTTCGGGCGCCAGCGCCAATGCACGGGCCAAACCAATGCGCTGACGCTGGCCGCCGGAAAGCTCATGCGGGTATCGCTGGGCGTTGGTCGCGGGAAGTCGTACGGCTTCCAGCAGTTCGGCGACCCGGGAATCGCGTACCGCCCGGCTGGGCCGCTTGCCGTTGATTCCGTGCATCACCAACGGTTCGGAAATAGAATCGCCCACGGTCATCCGGGGATCGAGCGAGCCACCCGGATCCTGGAAGATGATGCCGATACGTGAGCGCAATGCGCGGATTTCACGGGTCGATGTCTTGAGTACGTCTCCACCAAACAAGGAGATGGACCCGCCGGTGACAGGCACCAGTCCCAGCGGGGCTCGACCCAGGGTCGACTTGCCCGAGCCAGATTCGCCGACAAGCCCGACGATCTCGCCGCGATTGATCAGCAGGTCTGCATTGTTGACGGCGCGCAATTTGCGGCCTCCACCGGAGTAGTCGACGCAGATGCCCCGCATGTCCAACACCGGGTCAACAACGGGTACCTCATTGGCCTCGGCCAGGTTAAGCTGCGCTCGCTCCTCGGCGATAACGGCATCCCACTTAGCCTCGGGCAGCGTGGGGACCGCGGCCAGGAGCGTCTGGGTATAGGTCTCCTTCGGAGCAGTCAGAACCTGGACCGTTGTGCCGGTTTCCACGATCCGGCCGGCATTCATGACGGCCACCCGGTCCGATAGGTCGGCAACGACACCCATGTTGTGCGTGATCAGCAACAACGCCGTGTTGGTTTCCTTGACGAGGGTACGGAGCAGTTCAAGGATTTCGGCCTGGACGGTGACATCCAAAGCAGTGGTCGGCTCATCGGCGATGATCAGCTTCGGTTCGCACGCCAAGGCAATGGCGATGACCACGCGTTGGCGCTGTCCACCGGACATCTGGTGGGGGAAGCTCTTGGCCTTTACCGCAGCGTCCGGGATCCCGACCCGTTCCAAAAGCGCCACCGCGCGCTTGTGCGCCTCGGCCTTGGATACACCGCGGTGGTTCAGGATTGCCTCGGCAACCTGCTTTCCCACCTTCATGGACGGGTTCAACGCGGTCATTGGCTCCTGGAAGACCATGGAAACCACGTTGCCCCTGGTGGCGTTCATCTCTGTCTCGGTTGCCTTCAACACGTCCATGCCATCGACATCGACGGTGCCGGAGGTCCGGGAAGTGGTGGGCAACAGCCCCATGGCAGCCAGGGAGGTGATTGTTTTTCCGCTTCCGGACTCGCCCACGATGGCCAGGACCTCACCCGGGGCGACGCTGAAGGAGACACCACGCACGGCATGGACTATTCCGTTTTTGGTGATGAAGTCGACTACGAGGTTCTCGACGTTGAGCGCAGAAACCCGTAGTGGGGTCGGGGTGGTGCTGATCATGACTGGCCTCGTACATCAAACATGTCGCGCAGGCCGTCACCAATGAAATTGAAGGCGCTGACGATCAAAACAATGGCTATGCCCGCTGGGAAAATGAGCCACCAGGCTCCGGAATACACCGACGAAATTCCATCGGTGAGCATGGCTCCCCAGTCGGTGGCCGGCGGTTGGAGCCCCATGCCCAGAAAACTCACGTAGGCAACGAGCAAGATGGCATCGGCGACCTGGAATGTCGCGTTGACCACGACCGTGCCAATGGTGTTCGGGATGATGTGCCGCAAGATGGCCCGGGAGTTGCTGCCACCGGTGGCCTTGATCGCCAGTACATAGTCTCGGCTCTTCAGCGACAGTGCTTCGGCACGGGTCAGGCGGGCGGGAACCAGCCAAGACACGGCGCCGATGATCAGCACCATCATCCATACGCTTGGACGGACAATGGCGGAGATGACCAGCAGCAGGAAAATGCCCGGGATGGCGATCCCTGCATCCACGATGCGCATCATGGTGGCATCGACCCAGCCGCCGAGGTATCCGGCGACCGAGCCCCACAAGGTCCCCAGTAGGGTGGCGAGCACTCCGGCGGCAAGACCCACCAGTATGGAAGTGCGGCCCGCAATCATCAGGCGGCCGAGTACGTCATAGCCCAGGCCATCGGTACCCAGCGGGTGGCCGGATTCGCCGGGCTTGAGGTCGGCCTGCATCAGGTTGGTGGAGATCTGCTCCGTTTGGTAGACCAGTGGTCCGATGAAGCTGAAGATCATCAGGGCAACAACGATAATGACACCGATGATTGCAAGTTTGTTGGAGAAGAACTGGCCTACTGCGCGGGCAGTGGGGGATTTTGGGGCCGTTTGGCGGCTCAGGACTGCGGTACTCACTTAACACCTCTACGGGCGCGGGGATCGAGAATGAACTGGACGATGTCGGCAAGCAGTGAGCCGATCACGGTAGCGACGGAAATGACCAGGACGCAACCCAGGAGGACCGGGAAGTCGGTTGTCTGGGCGGCATTCCAGAAGAGCAGGCCCATTCCCGGGTAGTTGAAGAGCTGTTCCACGACGAGTGCTCCACCGAACATGACCGGCAGGTAGTAACCGAGCATGGTGACCACCGGGGTCAGGGAGTTGCGCAAAACGTGGCGGGAGATGACCTTGTTCATCGGCGTACCTTTGGCGCGCGCGGTTCGAACGTAGTCCTCGTGCAGGTTATCGATTGTTGACGAGCGCATGTATCGGGAGAAGGTGGCCACGCCGGCCAGTCCGCTGGTCAGCACCGGAAGGATCATTTCCTTGGGTTGGGAAAGGATCTCCGCCACGGTGTTGCCCTGCGGGGCGCTGGCTGGAAGCCATCCCAGCAACTGGGTGAAAAACATGATCAACAACAGGCCAAGGAAGAAGCTCGGTGTCGAATATACGATGAAGTTCAGGGCCGTCATCACGTAGTCGAACGCCTTGTTGCGGCGCAACGCCTGGGCCATGCCCAAGGGCACGGACACCAGTAATGCGCCGCCGACCGCTGCAAGCGCCAGGATCAAGGTCTTGGGCAGGCGTTGGACGATGATTGAGGAAACGTCGGTGTTCATGACGAATGAACGTCCAAGATCGCCGCGCAACCACTGGCCCACGTAATTGAAATACTGTTGGATCAGGGGCAGATCGAAGCCTTGTTCGTGGTTGAACGCGGTAATCTGCGCCTCGGTGGCCTGCTGGCCCAGGATACCGCGGGCAGGACCGCCGGGCAGGGCCTGGAGCAGCAGGAACACTACGACTGAGACGATCGCGATGACGACCGCCGCCTGCACAAGTCTCTTGGCCATGAACCAAATGAACAGCCGAATCCCTGTGCTATCGCGAATGGCGGTGGTGGTGGTCGACATCGACGATTCTCCTTTCTTGGCGAGCTAGAAAGCTCGAATTACTTGTTCCAACCCCAGCGCTGGGGGAAGAAATTGGCGGTTGGGTCCTGTGTGGTGCCGGTCATGCCGTCACGGATGACCGATACCTGGTAGACCGGGTTCGGCAGCCACATCACCGGAAGCTGCTCCGCCAACAGTGCGGAGTACTCCTGCATGGTCTTCGGGTCGTTGGTGGTCAACGCGTCGTCCATGAGTTTGTCGGCCTCCTTGTTGGAGTAGTTGCCGAAGTTCACCGAGGCATCGGTGGCGAAGATCCGCTCACCCGTGGGGTAGGCCGGGAAGTACCATGAGCCGGCGGCCCCGAAGTAGGAGAACTCCCACTTGCAATCGGCGGAGTCGGACTCGCACGGAGCGGTGCGGTTCAGCACGGTGTTCAACGGTGCCCGGTCGAAGGTGACAGCCACGCCGGCATCGCGGAATGAAGACTGGATTGCGGCGAATTGCTTGTCAGCCTCGTCTGAGCCGGACTGGACCATCATGGTCAGGTCCATCTTGGTTCCGGCCTCAACGCCCTCGCCGCACTGGTCATCGGCGGTTCCCGCATCCTCGCAGGCGAGGATGCCATCGGAGCCGGCTTTCCAGCCATGGTCTGCAAAGAGCGACTTGGACTTCTCGATATCGAAGGGATACGGGTTGTTCTTCTGGGTCTCGGACAGGTACGGCGACGGGATGTCCTGGGGGACCGGGCCGTAGACCGGATTTGCTCCGTCCTTCCAAACGACCTTGGAGATGGTGGGCTGGTCGATTGCCGACTGCAGGGCTTGGCGGACGTAGAGCTGCTTAAAGGTGCTGCCCATCTTCGGGTTGTTGAAGTTGTACGGCATGTAGGTCACCGCCCAACCTTCCCAAGGATCAATCTGGTAGTTGTTGGACTCGAACTGGGACTTCTGGTCCATCAACGAGGTCGGGATGTAGCCGTAGTCGATGCCCTTGGAGCGCAGCAGGTTCACCTCGGCGTCGGCCGAGGTGAACGGCAGCAGGTTCACCGTGGATACGTGAGCGGCGTCCATCCCGTCGTACTTCTCATTCTTCTCGAGGGAGACCTTGCCCGAGTTGTCGAAAGCGCCAAGTGTGAAGGGCCCGGAGACAACCTGCCACAGCGGGCTCGTGGCGTAGGACGCCATATCTTCGGAGGACTTGACCAGGTAGGCGAAGATTTTCTTGGCACCGGCGTCGGTTCGGTCTTCGTCCCCGGTCTTCGCCGCATCGCTGGTTTTTGCCCAGGCGTGGTGCGGAAGGGGCTTGATGGATGTGAGCTGGGTGGAAGACATCCAGTCCTGGTTGTAGACCTTGTCGAAGGTCAACGTGAAGGTCTTCTCATCGGTGTAGTCGATGTTGGTGATGTTGTCCGGAAGACGTCCTTCCTTGTACCCGCCCCAGGCGTCCTTGTTTGCCTTGATGAGATTGAACCAGAATTCAACGTCACGGGTGGTGATGGGCTCTCCGTCGGACCAATGCATGTCGCGCATGTGGAACGTCACTGACTTGCCGTCAGCCGCGTAGTCCATCTTGTCGGCAAGACCGGTCTCCAGGTCCAGCTTCATTTCGCCCTTGGAGCCGTCGAAGGTCATCATCGGTGACCATAGTGACTGGGCGATCGAGGAGTTGTGGGTGGCCATTTTGCCGGCAATGCCGATGGGCAGGATCCAGTTCGGTGTGGCGTTCGGGGGCAGTGCGTAGTTCACTGCTTCGGTGTCTACGCCTGCGGGAACGGCGGCGGCGCTGCCGGGAGCACCTGGCTCGTTGGCGGTACCGCCACCGGCGCAACCGGTGAGCAGCAATGCGAAAGCGGTCATGCCAGCGGCAAGCCCGACCTTCAAACGTTGGCGATCGTTGGACATTGGGTGATCTCTCCTGAAGCTAGAGGTGTGGGTGACGAAAGGTAAAGTCCGAAAACAGTTGGTTCGACATCGAACGAAGTATCTTCTATGGTGAATGAACTATGTGTAATACAGATCAAAAGTGACGTGCTTCGCATCTCGAACATGTAACGATTCGTATCGCGGGTCGGAAAGCAAGCAATTGACACGTCATGGTCGGAGGTATGAAATTCAAAGGAATATGCCAATGAGTACCGGGAATCTAGCGGTAGGACTGCTGCGCCGCATAGCAGCGCAGTCCGTTACCCGCTCTGCCCTCGCCAAGGAGATGGGCCTGGCCCCATCAACAATCTCGGCGAAGATCAATGACCTTATGGCTGCGGGACTCGTCGAGGAACGCGGAGCAGCGCCTTCCCGCGGAGGGCGCCCCGGCCGACTGTTGTCGATTACCTATCGCACGGGCCGTGTCGCCGTGATTTCCATGGGCGCCAAGCATGCCAACGTGGCGCTCGCCGACCTGGCGCGCACGATCCACATCGACTCGTCCATCGCCATCGACGTCGCGCAGGGTCCCGAAGCCACAGTGGAGCTTATTGCCGCTGAGGTCCGTTCCCTCTTGGCTCGCGAGGGGGGCGAACTCCTCTCGGTGGGTATCTGCATTCCCGGACCGGTGGACATAGAGCGACGCGTAGTCATTGCGCCATCGCGGATGCCGGGCTGGCACAACCAAGATGTGGGCGCACTCTTGGAGGCGGCACTGGGCGTCCCCGCCATCACTGACAATGACGCGAACCTCGCAGCACTAGGTGAATACCTTTCCCGCTCGGACGCCGCAGCCAACTCGATCACGGTATTGGCAGGAACCGGCATCGGCACGGGCATCATCGTCGACGGCGAACTTTACCGCGGGTCCACCTATGCCTCCGGTGACATCACGCATACCAAGGTGGAAGCTGCCGCAGAGCGCATGTGTTCCTGTGGCAACCGCGGATGCCTGGAAACCATCGCCTCGGGTGCTGCCATCGTGGGCGACCTGGCCACGAGCGGCATCACGGCCCAGGACATCATCGAAGTCCTGGCGATGGTTCGCGACGGGGACCCCGCGGCAAATGGCGTGGTGCGGGAGGCTGGGCGGCAGCTGGGCCTGGCCCTGAGCACCGTCGTCAACTTTTTCAACCCCGGGGACGTATACCTCACCGGTGCGCTCTCGGGCGCAAGCGTGTACGTGGCAGCGGTCCGTTCCCAGCTCTACGAGCGATGCCTGCCGCTGGTCACCGCCGGCCTGCGCGTGGAAGCAGCGCAGGCCGGAAACGATGCAGGACTGCTGGGAGCCGCCGAGCTGGCAATCCTCCACCTACTGAACCAGCCATCGCTGCCGGCGCGTTTCTCCGATTCAGGCAACTGACCCGAAAACCTCTTCAACCATTTTTCCCCCTCAAGAACAAGGAGCCCCAACCCCTCATGCGCGAAGCACCCTTCCGTCCCCGTATCGGCACAGGCGGCATGTCCATCGAAGCCTCCAACTTTTCCCCGCACCGCTCGGGCTTCGAGGCCTTCAACTTCACCAAGGACGCGGTGCTCCTCTCGCGCTACACGGTCCTTGACCCCGAACATGCAAACCACGACCCGGCGGTGGCCGACGGCGCCGAGTGGGTGCCGTTGGTGCATGCCCGATCATTGCCCGGGGGCATGGTTGAACCTGCGGTCTACGATGCGTTGAAGTCCGAGCTGATCGAGATGATCCACGCACAGGGACCTTTCGACGGATTCTTCCTGGATATCCACGGGGCGATGACCGTGGTGGGGCGCCGGGACGCGGAGGCGGACCTGGCCGGCGCGGTGCGTGTCGCTCTGGATCAGGAGAGCGCCAAGGCCGGCACGCCACGCACATTGGTCTCCGCCACCATGGACCTGCACGGAAACGTCTCTGCCGAGTTGGTGGAGAACTGTGATCTGATCACCTGCTACCGGATGGCCCCGCACGAGGACGAGCAGGAAACCAAGACCCGCGCCATGGCCAACCTGCTCACCCGCCTCGTGGAGGGGACCGGGGCCCCGGCCAAGGCCTACGTGCGTATCCCGGTGTTGCTTCCCGGTGAGAAGACCTCCACCCGGCTGGAGCCGGCCAAGGGGATCTACGACGCGATTCTGCCCATCGAGGCTTCGGCAGGCATCGTTGACGCGTCCATCTGGGTCGGCTACGCCTGGGCCGACGAACCACGCTGCTATGCCTCCGTGGTGGTCACCGGCGATGACGCAGCCCTCGCCGCAACCAAGGCCACCGAGCTGGCCACCAGTTACTGGGATGCCCGCGCGGACTTCGCCTTCGTCGCTCCGGCCGCGGACCTGGACACCTGTGTGGACGCTGCCCTGGCCCCGGACGCCAAACGTCCCTACGTGCTCTCGGACTCGGGTGACAATCCAACGGCCGGGGGCTCGGGCGATGTCACCTGGACGCTGGACCGGCTTCTCAACGATCCGCGCTTTGGCCACGGCGGGCCACGCACGGTTGTCGCCTCGGTCTTCGATTCCGACGCGGTGGCGGCATGCTTTGCCGCCGGGCAGGGATCCCGGATCGTGGTTTCGGCAGGAGCGCGGGTGGATCATGTGCATTCAGGGCCGGCGGTGATCGACGGCACGGTGGCGCAACTGACCCAGGGCGATGGGACATCCGGCCGCGTCGCTGTCGTGCGTGTCGGTTCGCTCGAGGCCATCATCACCGAACGCCGCAAGCCCTACCACCAGATCTCCGACTTCGCCGCCGCAGGTCTGGATGTCACCAATGCCGATATAGTCGTGGTGAAGATCGGATACCTGGAACCCGAGCTCTTTGGGCTTGCCGCTGACTGGATGCTGATGCTCACCCCGGGCGGTGTGGACCAGGACCTGATTCGCCTGGGCCACAAGAACATCGATCGACCGATGTTCCCGTTCGACACAGACATGCCGACCCCGGACCTCCGGGCAACGGTGTTCCCCGCCAAGAAAGCATAGGCCCCGCACCATGACCAAGCTCGAAATCGCCGTGCAGGACGCTGCAGGCGCCCGGATCGCCAAGGAAAACGGGGCCGATCGCATCGAACTGTGCAGCGCACTGGGCATGGGCGGGTTGACGCCGACCCTGGCAACCACCGAACAGGTCGTGGCGGTCGGGATCGGCGTGCACGTGCTGGTCCGCCCGCGTGGTGGCGGCTACATCTACTCGCCAGAGGAAGTCGATCTCATGGTCGTCGAGATCACCCAAGCAGCCCGGGCAGGGGTGGCCGGAATCGTCATCGGCGCACTGACCGAAAACGACGAAGCCCTGGATATCCCGGTGCTGCTGACCCTGGCGGCCGCGGCGCACGCGGTGGACGCGGGGATCGAAGTGACCGTGCACCGCTGCGTGGACGTGCTGTTGGAAAAAGGCATGGCGATCAAGGAACTCATCGAACAATTGCGTTCGGCCGGAGCCCACCGCGTCCTGACTTCCGGCGGTGCCCCGGCATCGGGCGCCGGCATCGAGGCCTTGCGCCGAATGCATGCGGCTTCCTCGGGCAACCCGCAAATCCAGGCAGGCGGCGGGGTGAAGCTCGGGGACATCGCGGGATTGGCCGGCCTTGACGGGGTCCACCTTTCGGCACGCACCCGCACGGTGCACGGCGCCTCGGGTCCCGGCGGAGGGGAATCGGGCTTCGATGCCACCAGCGCCGAGCTGGTCGCAGCTGCTGCCGTGGCCCTGGAATCCGCCGGAGAGCAGGAAGCGCACCCGGACACAATCCCCGGGTGAGTGTCCAGCGGGTCACGCATTGGCTAACATGTTCAGGGAGTGACCCCTTGTCCGGAGCCGCAATGCACGGACCAAGCACGTCACGCCCAGCAAGAACTCCAGAAGGGGCCCAAGCCAGCATGCTCAATGATGAGACCATCACCCGGATCGCCGATGAACTCGTGCAGGCGGGGCACGACCGTGTCCCGGTCAAGCGCCTGACCGCCCGATATCCCCAGATGACCGTCGAGGACTCCTACAAGGTCCAGAACCTCTGGCGCCAACGCTCCGAGGCCAACGGCCGCCTGCTGGCCGGACGCAAGATCGGGCTGACCTCCCGCGCCATGCAAATGGCCACGGGAATCACCGAACCGGACTACGGGATCATCTTCGATGACATGGTCCTAGAATCCGGATGCAGCGTCGAATGGGATAAATACACCCACCCGCGCGTCGAGATGGAGCTTGCGTTCAAGCTCAACAAGGACGTCGAAGGCCCGGGCGCGAACATCTTCGACGTGCTCAACGCCACCGAGTACGTGATCCCCGCCCTGGAGATCCTTGACTCGCGCATCGAGATGGAGGGCCGGACCATCGTGGACACGATCTCCGACAACGCGGCCATGGGTGCCATGGTCATTGGCGGGAACCCGATGAAGCCATCGGAGATCGACCTGCGCTGGGTCGCCGGGATCCTGTACAAGAACCAGGTCGTGGAGGAAACCGGCGTCGCCGCCGGCGTCTTGAACCACCCGGCCGCCGGCGTGCACTGGCTGGCCAACAAGATTGCCCCGCACGGGGACAAGCTCAATGCCGGGGAGATCATCTTGGCAGGCTCCTTCACCCGCCCGATGTGGGTAGCCAAGGGAGACACCGTTTTTGCCGACTACGGACGAATGGGGACCGTGACATGCCTTTTCTCATAGAGCCAGACCCGTCCTTCAAGGACGCACTTGACCACGCGGACCACGCGCTCGCCGGCATCTGGGTATGTTCCGGATCCCCTCTTGTTGCCGAGATCTGCGCCGGAGCGGGATTCGACTGGATCTTCATCGATGCGGAGCACTCGCCCAACGGACTCGAATCCATCTTGGTGCAGCTGCAGTCGGTGCGCGGCTACCCTGTGATCCCGGTGGTCCGCCCGCCGGTGAACGACACCGTGGTCATCAAGCAGTACCTCGACCTCGGTGTGCAGTCGCTGATCATCCCGATGGTCAACAACGCAGCCGACGCCCGCGCGGCCGTTGCCGCGTGCCACTACCCGCCATTGGGCGTGCGTGGCGTCGGTTCCGCCCTGGCCCGCTCGGCGCGCTGGAACCGCGTCCCCGACTACCTCACGCGTGCCGGGGAGACCTTGACCCTGATGGTGCAGATCGAATCGGCCGAGGCCGTTTCCAACGTCGAGGAGATCGTGGGCACCGAAGGTGTCGACGGCATCTTCATCGGTCCCTCGGACATGGCCGCCTCCATGGGCGTGATCGGGCAGCAGAACCACCCCGACGTCGTCGCCGCCGTGGAGAAGGCCATTGCCGCCGGACGTGCCGCGGGAAAATACGTCGGGGTCAATGCCTTCTCCGAGGATGCAGCCAAGCGCTACATCGAACTCGGTGCCCATTACGTGGGAGTCGGTGCCGATGTCTCGCTGCTGGCCCGCGGCTCCGAGGCACTTGCCGCTAAGTTCCTCCCCACCGCCACCAATCCGGTGGGCACCCCCGACAGCTACTAGGCCAGCACTCAGGAGGGCCAACGGGGGGCGCCCGTTAGGGATAAGCTCGGTTGAATGGAGCTTCCCCTCATTGCGCTCGTGCTTGGCATGGTTGTCCTTGGTGCCATCGCGCAGCGCGTTGCGGGGCTCGGCTTCGCGATGCTCATCTCCCCGTTCCTGGTGATCGCCCTCGGCGCGCACCAGGGCGTGTTCTTGGTGAACATCTGCGGTGTGGTGTCCTCTGCGATCATCATGCCGCGGGTCTGGAAAGACATCGACTGGTCGATGTTCCGCTGGCTGGCCGCCTTCAGCGTCTTTGGCTCCGTCGCCGGGGCGCTGCTGGCCGGTTCGCTGCCCCAGGCCCCGCTGTCCATCATCGTCGGCGCCGTGGTGCTTGCCGCATTGCTGCTCTCGTTGATCCTGGTGCGGGCCGACGTCACGCTCAGCGGGCAGTTCCCCAAGGGCAGTGCCGGCTTCCTTTCCGGGCTGACCAACGCCCTAGCCGGGGTAGGCGGGCCTGCGGTCAGCGCGTACGCGGTGCTTGCAAGGTGGCAGCAACGACCCTTCGCCGCCACCTTGCAGCCCTTCTTCGTGGTCACCGGCGTCGTCACTGTGGCGATGAAGTTCATTACCACCCCCGACCAAGTGCCACCGCTGCCGCTGTGGGCCTGGATCGCGGTGGCGGTGTTCATCTGGGCAGGGGTGCTCATCGGTGAGCAGGTCCAACGCGTGGTCACCGACAGGCACGCACGTTTCTTCGTGCTCTGCTTTGCCTTCTTCGGGGCGATCACCGCCTTGGTTTCCGGGCTGCGCGCACTGTGAGCACTGGTGCGTGAAAACGCGTCAATCAGCGTCGCGGCGGCGCATCGATGGCACCATGGGAACCAATGAGTGAGAAGAAAAAACAGCCGCCCGCAGCTGCGGCATTGCACGCGGCACGCCAGCGGCTGAGTACCGGCTGGCCCATGCCGTTGTTCCTGCAAGGGGCCTTCGAGTTCCTCCAGGCTGCCCTGTTTTCGGCGTTTTTGGTGGTCATCCCCTGGTTTGCAGTCTGGTTCAGTGGCGGCTTTGCCGAACGAAGCATCGAATCGGTGCTCAAGATGGGCGGACAGGTCTGGTTGCTGATCCACGCCGTCCCGTTGCGCCTGCTGCAAGTGGGCACCGGTGCGGACCCGTCGGCGGGCACCGGCGTGCTTAACGTCATCCCGCTGGGATTAACCCTGATCCCGTTCTTCCTGTGCTGGCGGGCCGGACGGCGCATCGCCCGGGCCTCCTACACCGACCAGCTGTGGCAGGGAATCCTCGGGGCGCTGGGCGTCTACCTGCTCTGCGGGCTGTTCACCGGGTTCCTGGTGGGCAACGAGGAAGTCTCCGTCTCGCTGTTGGCCGCCACCTTGATCCCGGCGATCCCCGCCGGTGCCGGCGTGGTCATCGGGGCCCGCCGCGAGGCCGGCTCCTGGGGCCGGCTGATCGGTTTTGACGCCGCCGCATGGATCTCCAAGGCCTCCCAGCACTCTCGCTGGGCCGGTTCCTACGTGTGGGCGGTGCTGTGCGGGGGGACCCTGGCCTACACGCTGGTCTTCGGCCTGGCCTCTGCACTGCTCTCGATCAACCTTGCTGTGCACTGGGTCGATATATCCAACGTCTACCAGCAGCTGCGCCCCGGGCCCGTCGGATCTTCGGTGCTGACCCTGGCCCAGCTGGGCATCATGCCCAACCTGGTGCTCTGGACGCTGGCGTGGATTACCGGCGGCGGATTCACCCTGGGGGTCGGCAGCACGCTGTCCACCCTTCAAACCACCGTCGGCCCGCTTCCGGCGGTGCCGGTGTTCGCCGCGCTGCCCTCCGGGGAGCTGGCTTACGCTTGGGCGTTCATGGCGCTGCCGGTGCTCGCCGGGTTCCTGGCCGGCTGGTACTTCCTTCGGGTGGGGGAGAACCACCTCGATGACTGGGTCTCCAAGCGTGTCACGACCCGCTGGCTCTCCCTTGGCCTCTCGACCGTGGCCCTGGGCGTGTTCGTTGGGATAGTCGCCGGGGCGCTGTCGCTGATCGGTTCCTGGCTCTCGGGCGGATCGCTGGGCATCGGTAGGTTCACCGAGATGGGGCCGGAGGTGCTGATGACGGCGCTGCTGCTGGCCGCGGAGGTCGCCGTCGGAACGGCCATCGGCTACCTGGTCTCCCCGCTGCTGGAGCACGACCCGGTGCTTGACCGCTAGGAACCCCCGACACCCAGATCGTGGTGCAGGTGGTGTGCCGCGTCGTGCCAGGCGTACTGGGCCAACGTGGTGGTGGTGAACACCGCCCCGTTGGACCGTGTGCCCATCCTCGGCAACTGCTCATCGCGCAAGGCCTCCAGCGCGTCGGCAAAGCCGGCTGCGGAATCATTGAGCATCGCGGCGACCTCTTGTCCAGGCATCGCGACGTAGTCGTTCTGCGCCGCGGCGGCATCCTGGTCCCAGTCCTCGAAGACCGGGGCCGTCCTGGCCAGCATCAGTGCCAGGCGGTCATTCATCACCGTGTACATCTCCGCCACGTGCGCGCAATACTCGTGGGCGCTCCACACCGTGGATTCGGGGCGGGAACGTGCACCGGGGGCGGTGAGCACGCGCGAAAAGTGCGTCGCGGACTCGCGCACCAGCACCGCGATCTGTCCCGGGCTCAACGCGCGGACATCAATGCCGCATTCATCGCACGTGGTTTCCAACACCACTGTCCAGTCCTTGGTGTCCGGGGTTGGGTTCTCACTCATGGCAGGTTCCTCGATTCGCGTGGGTCCAGCTGGTTCTTGAAGTCTTGGGTGCAGGCGGCGAGCGAACGCAGAGTCAAGGCATCGGCTCGGCATTGCTGGTATTCAAGAGAGGGCCCGTAGAAGGCCAGCTGCCCCGCCAGCGGCAGCACAAAAAGCCCGCAGGCAAGGGTTGCCAGCGGGGCGCCGAAGCGCAGCATGCCCGCGCCGGGGTTCCTGAAGGCCATCACCGAGGTCAGTGTCCCGGTGATGAAACCGGCAACCGCGAAGGGCAGACCGGCAAACTTCCAAGGCAGGGGCAGGAACCAGAACGTAAAGGCGCCGGCCATCGCCGCGATGGTCACTGCCACCGGGCGAAGGAGGGGACGTGCGGGATTAGGTGGAGCACTTCTGGTGTTGCTGCCCATGTCTTCCACATTAGACCCGAAAACCCCGTCGTTGAATGCCTCCGGTTCACGCCGGGTGCGACTTGCGTACGATAATGATTGCTCGAGGCTGCACGCCGCAGCGTCGCCGGCACCCATGCCCCCATGTATTAAAGGAGTGATGGTTCGATGCAGGGAACATACAAGGCACGACGCCACGTTGCGGGCGCACGCCTTTGTGCGGTGCTGGCCGCTGCGCTGATGCTCGTTTCCTGTAGCGCCGGATCCACCATCGGCGGCGGCCAGGACGAGGACAAGCTGGTTGTCGCGTTGACCGGCGAACCGGTGAACCTGGACTTCACCACCACCGCCGGGGCCGCGATCCCGCAGGCGATGATGTCCAACGTGTACCAGGGCCTGGTGGCCCTGGACCAGACCGGGTCCATCCGTCCCTTGCTGGCCACAAGCTGGGAAACCGGCAACGACAACAAGTCCTACACCTTCACCCTCGTCGAGGGCGCCACTTTCTCCAACGGGGCTCCCTTCGACGCCGACGACGTGAAGTTCTCCATCGAACGGGTGAAGTCCGACGCCTGGCTCAACGGGCTGAAGTCCAAGATGGACGTCGTCGATGACGTGGTTGTTAATTCGCCGACCTCGGTCACGGTGAACCTCGCGCGGCCCTCCCAGGCCTGGCTGTATTCTATGACCACGCTCGTCGGGGCGATGTTCGATGAATCCGGGATCGAGGACCTTGCCAACAATCCGGTGGGAACCGGCCCCTACGCGCTGGCGGGCTGGGCACGCGGGGAATCGATTTCGCTCACCGCGCGGGATAACTACTGGGGGGCGGCCCCCGGTATCCCGGAGGTGACCCTGCGCTACTTCTCCGACGCGTTCGCCACCACCAACGCCCTGTCCTCCGGCGACGTCGATGTCATCTACAACATGCAGGCCCCCGAGCTGCTCTCCTCCTTCGAGGCCAACCCGGACTACCAAGTCATCGAGGGCACCTCCAACGGCGAAGTCATCCTCTCAATGAACAACAAGGCCAAGCCCTTCAACGACAAGCGCGTGCGTCAGGCAGTGCTCCACGCCATCGACAACAAGGCCGTGCGCGACACCGCGTGGAACGGACTGGGAACGCTGGTCGGCGGACCCGTGCCGCCCACCGACCCATACTACGAGGACCTGACCGAGATCTATCCCTTCGACCCCGCCAAGGCCAAGGCATTGCTGAAGGAAGCGGGCGCCGAAGACTTGAAGATCACCTTCACCGTTCCGACCCGTCCATACGCCACCGCGGTCTCCAAGATTGTCCAGTCGCAGCTGCGCGATGTGGGCATCAATGCGAAGATCCGCAGCGCCGAGTTCCCGGCCGTGTGGCTGGATACCGTCTTCAAGCGGCACGACTACCAACTCTCTGTGGTGCTGGCCGTCGAGGCCCGCGACGTGCTGACCATGTTCGACGACCCGAACTACTACATCGGCTACGACAACACGAAGATCAAGGCCGAGGCCGCCGCCGCGGACGCCGCAGACGAGGCGAACTACGTTGCGGGCATGAAGTCCGTGGTGCGCACCATCGTGGATGACGCAGCCGTTGACACGCTGTTCATCTTCCCGAACATCTCCGTGGCCAAGGCCGGCATCAGCGGCCTGGACGCCAACTCTCTCACCGAGGCCCTGTCCCTGGCGCCCCTTGCCTGGTCCTAGGAACGTGTAGCTGCACCTGCTTGCGCGCATCACCGGCAACCTTGCTCGCTTCGTTCTCTCCATCATCGCCGCCGGGGAAAACGCGACCGACGAGGTCGTCAACTCGCTGGACCGCCAATTTGGCACCGACAGGCCCGTGGTGATCCAGTACTGGGACTGGTTCTCCAGGCTCTGGCCCGGGGACTTCGGGGTTTCCTGCCTCTCGCGCACGGACATCTGCGCGCTGGTGGCCGACGAGGTGCAGGTTTCGCTGATCCTGGTCACCCTGGTCACCCTGGTCACCCTGGTCACCCTGGCCATCGCCGTCCCCGCCGCGAGCCAGCTGGGCGTCGTGGTTCCCGGGTTCCCGCTGGGCATCGTGCTGGTCTCCTTCTTCGCCTTGCGCCCGGGTTGGCTGCCGGCCAACGGCTGGGTCTCCCCCGGGGGGAGGACTTCAGTGCCTTCGTTTCGCGCCTGGTGCTATCCGTGGTGGCCCTGGCCGGGGTGCCGTCAGCGATCCTGGCGTGCTACGTGCGCTCCGCAGGGGCCAAGGAGCCGCTCTCCGCGTTGAATCCGCTGGTGAGGGTAGGTGCGCATGTCACAGAGGTGATGGAAGTCCACAGCACGGTGCCGGGGCGCGCCGCGGCGAAGAAGCGCGTCATGATCGCGATGGCCTTGGCGAATGACCCGCAGCTGCTGTTGTGCGCCGAACCCACCACCGCACTGGATGTCACGGTGCAGTCCAAGGTTCTCGAGCTGATCTCCGCCCAGGTGAGCGAACGCGGCACCGGATTTTTGTTCATCACCCACGGACTGACCGTGGTGGTGAACATGTGCACCCGGGTACTGGTGCTGGACAAGGGCCCCCTGGGGGAATCCGGGGACATCGATCGGCTCATCACCGATCCGGATTATCCCTATGCAAGGGCGCTTCTTGCCGCCAGCAACCTCACGGCGACCGATGGGCAGGGCCGCTTGTTCATGGTGGACACCGCAGCAGGCTATGTTCGCGCCGGGTTGCGTCCCGAACCCGCGCCCGCCGCCCCCGCATCCGAGGCCGCACCAGTTGCGCGGCGCTCCGGGGAGCCGCTGATCACTGCCACCTCGCTGGGCCGAACCTACCAACGCGCCCGGTGATCAACGCGCTCATCGATGTGGACTTCAGCGTCTTGGCAGGGGAGCCGGTGGGAATCGTGGGGGAGTCCGGGTCGGGCAAGTCCGCGCTGCTGCGGATCCTGGCCGGGCTCGACCAGCCGAGCACTGGCGACGCCGTCGTTGCCGGCTCCCCGATCGCCGGGGCCAAGGCGGCGGACCTGGTTTCCCTGCGCAGGGACCTGCAGATCGTTTTCCAGGACCCGATGGGTTCTCTGGATCCGAGGATGAAGATCGCCGACATCGGCGACGATATCGTCGCCGAACTCATGCCGGTGCCGAGCCCAGGCATGGGTGCGCGCGAACGCGCCGCGGCGGTGGAGGCGATGCTCTCCCTGGTGGGCATGGAAGCGGACTCAGCCGGGCGCTATCCGCACCAGTTCTCCGGCGGGCAGCGCCAACGCGTCTCGATCCCATGGGCCTTGGTGAACCGTCCGAGCATCCTGCTCGCGGACGAGCCGCTCTCGGCACTGGATGTCTCGGTGCGCGCGCGGGTGTTGAACCTGCTTGCGGAGAAGGTCCGGGAGTACTCGTTGACGCTGCTGATGGTGTCCCGCGACTTTTCGGTGGTGCGCCATCCCTGCGACCGGGTCATCGTGGTGAGAGATGAGCGCATCGTCGAGTCCGGAGACACCAAACAGGTCTACAACCATCCCGCGCATCCCTGATACTGCCGAACTCATTGCCAGTTCGCTGGACCTGGCCCGGCAGCGCGCCTCCAACCAGTAGAGCCCCCGGCCGTGCCGGGAGCGCGACCGGGGCCAGATACGCTCTAAACTTGAACCCATGCGCATCGTAGTTCTTGTCTCCGGCACCGGGTCCAACCTCCAGTCAGTCATCGACGCCGTGGCCGAGGGGTCGCTCATGAACGTTGACATCGCGGCGGTTGGAGCAGACAAGCACGGCACCTTCGGCATCGAGCGTTCCTCCGCCGCCGGCATCGAGGCCTTCGTGGTGAACTTCAAGGATTTCGGCGAACGCTCCGACTGGAACCACGCTTTGACCGAAAAATGCCTTTCCTACAAGCCCGACTTCGTGGTGTCCTCGGGATTCATGCGGATCGTCGGTGAGGAATTCATCAACGCGTTCGACGGCACCTACATCAATACCCATCCGGCGCTGCTTCCCTCCTTCCCCGGGGCGCACGGGGTCCGTGACGCGATGGCCTACGGAGTCAAGGTCACCGGCTGCACCGTCCACATCGCCGATGCCGGTGTGGACACCGGGCCTATCCTGCGCCAGGAAGCAGTGGCCATCGAGGACGATGACACCGAGGAAACGCTGCATGAGCGCATCAAGGTCGTTGAACGCCGCCTGCTTATTGACACCCTCGCCGACCTCGCGGCCAAGCAGCAGCGACTTTTCTAGGAAAGAATCCCTCTTCGTTGGTTGGGTGGTTTTTGCTTCACCTGCACTCCAACAACCGTCGGCGACAGCCCGTGTGCGCACTCCTGTGTCAAGGTGTCTAGGGCGGCATGTGGATAACCACAACCAATATCTGACATGGCCATACAGTACGAACAAGCATAATTTCCGCTCTTCAATTCGACGGTGCCGAAGAGTAGAATGGAGATATGTTCGATGAACACATCAATCAACCCCACTTAGGTGAAGATTCCGACGAAGAGGTCGGATCCGCAGCCGGCACGCCGCCTCCGGACCCGCGGTGGCCGGTGGCCGGGGCCAACCACGCGGAAGACCTCGCCTTCCTCGTATTTGTCCGCGACGGACTCGCCGCCCTGGACATGAGCGGCACCGCCAAGGAACACCACGAGAAGATCGCGTTGACCGAGGAAATCAAGGGCGCCGCCAGTGGCGCCCAAGTCATGTCCGCAACCATGCTCG
>NZ_BAABLK010000004.1:0-92660 GCF_039544305.1 Paeniglutamicibacter antarcticus | reverse complement strand
CCTCACTCAAATGCAAGGACCAGGTCTCGCGGACCTACTACGACCGCAAACGTGCTGAAGGCAAGAAACACAACCAAGCGGTCATCGCCCTGGCACGTCGACGCTGCAATGTCCTGTTCGCGATGCTGCGCGATGGCAGCATCTATGAAGTCCCGGAAGCCCTCGCAGCCTAAAACATCATGCCTTCCGGCCCCGCAACCTGGCTCAAAGTATCCGAACCGGGATGCGGAGCCCTGCCCAAGAACACTTCCCAAAACGTATTCAAGAAATTTAGAGAAAACCCCGAAAAGGGCTTGCGAAAAAGATAGGGGCACCCCCCCACGAACGCGACACCCTGGCCGTGCCCGCGGAATTGGGTCGTTTCGCACCGGGACCGCACGCCGCGATCACACATCCAGCAGTGCCCACGGGACACCTTGTAAGGAATGACGACACGGTCCCCCGGCCTTGATGCGGGAAACCGCGGAACCCACCCCCTGGACAATGCCCATTGGTTCGTGGCCCAGGGTGTCACCGGTATGCGTCTATGGGCCCATCACCTCGTAAAGGTGCAGATCCGAGTCGCAAATTGCCGTTGAGGTGACCATGATGATGATGTCAGGGGGCTCGTGGATCTGCGGATCCGGGACCTCGGTGTATTCGATCTTCCGCTTGCCTCGCCATGTCGGTGCCTTGATCTCTTGCCTCCGTGTTGTGGTTCGAAAATCGCAAGTCCACTCGAACACCGGCGCCGCGCGATGGCAATGCCCGCGTCCACGGCTCGCCTGGGAGACCGGCCGTGGATTCGGTTCTTACCTGATGGGCCGGCCACGTCGCGGACGACGCAGCAGGTGCCGGTTCAATGACCTGGTTGCCTCGCAGCGGGGTTTCATCTCCGGAGGACCTGTACGCGTCTTGGCTCGTACCCGTTGTCCAGACCGCTGCCTTGGTGCTGGACACGCGGAAGCGCAAAGGCTGTTCGAGATGGAGTTGGACCGAACCAGCATCGTGGTGGCAATAGGCCACGGACAGGTGCTGATCGGACTCGACATGGAATCCACCATCGTGATCCACCATCGTGCAGGTCCAGGACGATCGCGTCGTCCATATCCAGGACCCGGCAGTGTCAAATAGCCTCGTCGGCTCCAAGGGAACGGAGCACTTTGAGCCGGTCCGCGCACGTTCCAACGGAGGCTAGAAGTCGTGCCCTCCGTCGCCGATGCCAGGGACACCTGGGTGGTATCTACGCAGATGGACGCGCCTGACGAAGCGGATGGTCGGGCGAATCAGCATTTCGACACTACCGAACACAAATAGCCATGTTGCAGCGTAGGCCGTGGACGGGGAGAAGAACAGGAAACTCCCAACCAGGAACCACGTTCCGATCAGCAGGTCGTTCACGATGCTGATCGTCTCGTAGCGCTGGCGGATCACGAGTTCCTCGTGCCCCAAATGCAGTATCAACGGACGGTCGGTGCCGCCGGGGCCCTCGAGATTCGATGCCTTGGTCATGATCTGGACCCTACCGCCATGTCACGGCGTTTTTCCGGCGACGCCGTAGCCATTGACGTGTCCGTTGCGCTGGCGGGAAACCGTTGGCGCTACCGGGGGATCCCGGGCGCTGGTCTGGGCTGTTCTTCCGCCTGGCCGGCAAGGGCCTTTTCGTTGCGTCTCCAGTGGCGAAGCACAACCCGAAGCCAGTTGATCCCGATGAGGGACATGATGAGCATGCCGGTGTAATAGAAGATTTGCGAGATAGATGCGACCTCGGGGGCGACCGAGCGGGGAAGGTAGCCATTGGTGATCTCAAAATGGAAGGTCCCGGTTAAGAGGAGTGCCAGGAATGAGCTCACGGGGCCCAGCAGATCCCACATCGAATGAAGGAGAGCCATGCCGATGAAGGTCAGGACCAGTCGAAGCACTGGCCGGCCCGATCGACGCATAGAGAAGAGCGCCGCGCCGAGGATGGCCGTCCACAGGACGTGTCCGACCGGCGAAAGCCCGGCCCGCAGGACTTCCGTCCCAACGAGGCTGCCAAGGTTGATGCTGTTTTGGCCCAGAGCGGCGTTGAAGGCGTACCCGGCTGATTCGAATGCCGCGAAGCCGGCGCCGACCACGGCACCCAGGGCTGCGCCCAGCCCGGCGGTGCGTTTGGCGATTCCGCAGGCGGCGACAACCAGCACGCAAAGCTTGATGAATTCCTCAATGAAACCCACAAGCACGAAGAGCACCAGGGAGGACCCGATCTCGGCTTCGAGAAGGGATGCGCCAAGGACCCCGAGGATCCCGCCGATGAAGAACGCGGAGAACAACCGGACCGGGGACAAGATACCCTCTTGGCGTGCCCCGACGTATAGGACGACGACAAAAGGCACCAGAAAGCTGCCCAGCAAGATGATGGTGGGGACAAGGTTGGTGTTGCTGGTTTGGACCGTCACGTAGATCGTGAGGATCCATAGCACGACTCCGCCCAAGAGGATCTTCCACCAGTAGCCCCGCATGCTCGAACCGGCTCTTGCCGTTGTCTTGGCCATCGTTGCACTTTCTCCGGTCCAATGCGCACCCGAACCGTCAGCTGGCGCAAAGCCTGACGCTTCCTGGTGCACCCAGGAACACGAACGCTACCCCTGCCAAGGTCCTGCGGCAATGGATGACAGATGTATCCAAGGCTGTGCAGCGGTTGATCACTGCAACCATGGCGGTGGTTCGCTCCAGGTATGGGCAGCCTGGTCTTTAGGACATTTTCCCGCGGATCCGGTTACCCGCACCGGGAGCCTAAGACTGTGCCCGAATCTGCGGGGCTTGTTTTTGCTCGATCTGCATGTGACCAGCCCGCCCACCAACGTTCGGCCTTTCGCCGCGTTGGATCCTCAACCAAAGCTCCGAGGAACCATCTCAGGGGTGTTGCATTGCGGAAGATCTTTTTCCTGGGCCCAACAACAGCATGTACGCCCCGACTCCCCAGTGGTAGCCTGATCGAAATCGAGGCACGAAGATGGCCGAACGAAGCGGATTCAGCATAGGCCGGGTGCGTGCGTACGTGCGGGCATCGCGCCCACCACGAAAGGACGGCCATGAAGACGCTGAAAGCGGTCAAGACCTTGGGGAAGCTCGAGGAAATGACAGCCTTGGATCCCGTCGTTGACATCGTGCGGCGCGCGGTCCGCAAAGTGTTGCGTCCTTCAACTGCCAAGGACCTGCTCCACGGTGTACCGATGGGGCACCCAGCCCATCCGTTCCTCGTCCAGCTTCCCACCGGGGCCTTCGCCTGCGCGGTGTTGCTGGACGCGGTGCCCGGTACCGAACGTGCAGCCCGGGTGCTGATTGCCACGGGTCTGGCGGCGGTGGTTCCAGCCGTGGCCACAGGTCTGACGGACTGGTCTGACCTGCATCCCCAGCAGCAGCGTGTGGGCCTGGTCCATGCCGGTGCCAACGTCCTGGCCACCGGATGCTTTGCCATGTCCCTGGCCGCACGCCTTTCAGCCCGAGAGGGAGGAAAGACTTGGGCATTGGCCGGGCTTGCAGCACTCGGCGGCGGAGGCTTCCTGGGCGGACATCTCTCCTTCAGGCTGGCGTCGGGTGCGAACCATGTCGAGGCGGTGCCGCACCAGGTACCTGCCGGGTGGAACCACCTGGCGCTGCTCGAAGAGATCCCGGAGAAAGAAGCACAACGGCGCACACTGGGACTGGTGCCCTTGATGGTGTGGAGGGAAGGCGCCACCGTACGGGTCATCTCCGATGAATGCTCCCACCTCTCGGGACCCCTGCATGAAGGCACGGTCAGCGGATCTGGACTCGACGCCTGCGTGCGGTGCCCGTGGCATGCCAGCGAATTTTCCTTGGCCACCGGGGAGGTCTTGCGCGGACCGGCCACTTCGCCCGCTGCCTTGTTCCAGGTGCGGGTCAGTGACGGACGCGTCGAGGTCTGCTTGCCGGGGGCCGGCTAAAGGCGGCCAAGCAAGGAACGATAGATCTCGCGGTGTGCCTCGGCAAGATTGATTCGTTGGGCCCGGCGACCTGATGCGTCCAGGCCCGGAAGACCTTCTCTGTTCAGGAGCGCGAGCAGGGCTTCCCCGAGGGAGTCCTCATCCACGCCGTCCGAGGTTAGTCGGAACTGCGCGATGGAGGGATCCTGGTCGGCGTAGTGTCCGCAGTCCGGGACAGCCACATGTGTGCCGACATCCAAGGCAGCCTCAAGCCAGCCCGAGTGCGTGCCAAAACGGTAGGGAAGGACACTGACATCCAGTGAGGCCAGGTAGGCAAAAAGTTCAGACTCGGTGAAGTACTGGTGGGCTTGTAGCTCCCACCGTCCCTCTGCCGCGCCGGCATGGAGTTTTTGGGCGAGACCCTCACGGTATTCGACGTGCGCCGGATCCAGCGGTTGGGCATGGATGTTGACCTGAAGTACGGTGTTGGGCAGCTTTCCCACTATGCGGGACAGCGGATCGAGGATACCGGGATCCATGTTGGGCCGAAGTCCCTTCAGATGCACACCGATCCTTTGGTGCCCGGGGTGTCCGGGATCCGAAGCGTCATGACGGCGTGTGGTGCGGATCCTGTCCATGGAGTCGAAGTCAACGACATGGGGGTGGGGCAGGACCTGGGCATCTAAACCCCAACGTTCAAGGATTTCGCGTGCAGCCCCAGCGGTAAGCGTGATCAGCTTGTCCGCATGGGGGATCAACACATCTAGTAGCTTCCTGTGCGCCGCAGGATCGGGTTGGTGCGGATTGGCCAGGTCGTGAACGGTGTAAACCAGTGCCTTACCGTGCCGACGCAGCTCGGCGAGAAGATCGTGCATGCGCGCCGGGTCCGCCGTATCGAATCCGAAATGGATGTGCATCAGATCGAATGTATCGTGGTTGGCGCGGACCCAATCAGGCGAGAGCATGGCTGGCGGCCACCACCGGGATTCCACCGAACGCGAGCAGCCCTCCGGAGGGGGATCGGGCAACCGCAGCACGTGGGGGTTCCGTGCAGCTTCGCTTGTCTCAAGATGACGGATGTAAACGTGGTTGCACGGTACGGACGCGACCCTCACGGTCCCGTGGGTTTGTCTGCTGTTCAAACGATCCTCCTGGCAGATAGAAGAGTTGGACCTCGACGTATGCTGAATGACGTGCGGTGTTGGAAGCAGCTGTGCTTACGACATGAATATCTTGACTGAAAAGGGAAAAAATGCAGGAGCGGGGTTTTTCTGTTCTGGTGATCGCCCATGGACGGGCTGGGCACTTGCGGCAGCTGCTGGCCGGCGCGGAACGTTCGGCTGAGCTGCCGTGCGAGGTCGTCCTGGTGTACATGGATGAGCCGGACCCGGAGCAGGTCAGTTGTTCCTTGCCGCTGCGGATCCACCATGTTTCCTCGCGCCCCGAGGAAACCGGTCTGCCTCTGGCCAGGGCACGCAATGCCGCCGCCGCCTTGGCATCTTGTCCGAACCTGGTGTTCCTGGACGTGGACTGCATCGCGTCCGCCACGTTGTTTACCGCCTTGGTGGACGCCATTGAGACCGATCCGGTGCTGGCAATGGCCCAACCCCGATACCTTCGGGCACCGTTGGAGACCGGCGCTTCCATCAATGATTTCGCGTTGATGGAAGCCTCCCTCGCCCACCACGCCCGTAAAAACCTGGCCGAAGGCGGGGCCGGCTCCCGCCACGAGATGTTCTGGTCGTTGGGTTTTTCCATCAAGGCCGAACTTTTTGCCCAGCTCGGGGGATTCGACGAAGGGTACACCGGCTATGGAGGCGAGGATACGGACTTTGCCTTCCGGGCGCGTGCCGCCGGGGTACCGATGGTCTTTGTGGCCGAACCGTTGTTCCACCAGCACCACGGGGTCCACAAGCCGCCGTTCAACCACTTTGAAGCCATCGTTGCCAACGCGCGATTGTTCCATGGGCGGTGGGGTACCTGGCCAATGGAAGGTTGGCTTGGCGCCTTCGCCTCCGCGGGGTTGTTGGAGTGGGCCCCGGCCGGCACCGGGTTCACCGTGCTGCGGACCCCGACCGGTGGGGAAATCGAGTCTGCGCGCAGCAGCGACCCCTACTAGGAGCGGGATCATGAACCGGCTCGTTGCAAGCAATCCGCAAGCATCGATTCCACCCCTGCGGTGAAACTTCTTTCGGTGACAAACAAGGATTCGGCAAGCGCGCCGGGAACCGAAGCGGCGACCCGGTACAGCATGGTTGCCCAGTCGGTTTGCGAACCCCAAGATTCCACGTGTGGGACCCCGGCCGCTCCGTGCAAGGCGCGGGCAAAATGAAGCTGTTCGTCGTGCGGCCTTGGTTCGGGAACCAAGAGGACAGGCCTTCCGCTTGCCGCCGCCGCCACCACAGCATTGTGCCCGGCGGAGCTGATGACCACATCGGCATTGCGCAGCGCCAAACCAGGATCGCGAATTACTCCGTGCAATTGCAGGTTCCCCGGTAGAGCAGTCCCGTCTTCCTCCACGGCCCCGGCAACCTCCCACTGCCAAAGCGGTGAAGCTGTGGCGGCAGCGGCCAGGTGCCGCAACGGGATCGATGAGGCCAAGGAGGTTTGTACCACCACGCGCCGTTGGGCGCCAGACCCGCGGTGGGAGGAAACGGGAAGCGCCTTGGCTGGAACGGTCTCGGGAACCCCCAGGTAGTGGCTCTTGTCGCCGAAGGCATCTAAGTGTGCGGGGCGCTCGAGCGTGGAGGGAAAATACGCGAAGATCCCGTCGGACACCGCGTAGGCCATTTGGTGGGCCCGGTCCCCGCGGTCCCCGGGCATACGACGGAAAGCGACCGGATAGCCGCTCAGCCTGGCAAACAAGGCAACTTCCACCGAAACATCGACCATGACCACATCGGGGACGAACCGTTCCCAGGCACGGTTCAACAAGGCAAACCGCTGCTGGATTGCTTTCCCGACCGGTGCATAGTGCAGCGGATCCCCGTCACGCATCTTCCCGGGGTGCTGGCCGGGGACGGCATCGGGGGGCAGCGCAACGTATTCCACGTCTGCGGACAACAGATCGGTTCGGCGCTCGCCGGTACTGGCGACCTGTACCTCCAAACCGCCCAGTTCCGCCAAGCGTTGGGCATGGCGCAGATGTCCGGTGCCAAAATGGTGTGCGTAATAGGCGACCTTGTAACTCACGCGGTCCGTCCCGATGCGTCGGGACGGACCGCTGCCACGGAGCGTAGTTGCTCTTCGTAGGCATCGAGCATTGAATCCTGGGAGAACGCACGCACGCTGTAGCGAACTTCGGCGCGATCCAGTTCCCTGGCCGTGATGATGGCTTCGGCAAGTGCGGCGGCGTCCCTGCTGCTGGCAACAACACCGGCTTTCGGGCCAATGATTTCGCTCATGGCGCCGGCCGGCAATGCAGCAACCGGTGCGCCGCAGGCGATCGCTTCAAGCGTGGTCAGGCCGAACGGTTCTTCCCACAACGGGGAGGAGATGAATACTTGCGCCGAAGCAACCATGTTGCGCAGCTCGGACTGTTCAAGATGCCCGAGGTAAGTGATCTCCGCGTCCAGTTCTGGTTCGATGAGGGTCGTGAAGTATTCCTGGTCCTGGACCGGACCGGCAATTCGCAGTTTCATGTTCGTTGCACGGGCCGCCGCTATGGCCAGGTGGGTTCCTTTTTCAGGGGTGATCCGTCCGGTCCAGGCGGCGGTGCCGCGCACGACCGGGATGTCTGTGTCCCAGTTGTCCAAGGCAATGCCATTGTGGACCACCTCGATCGCAGGCAGCCACTGCAGCCACTGGACGGCGTTTGCGTGGGAGACGGTCACGTGACGATGAACCGGATCCGGTTCCCAACCGTTGGCGCCAAAGATCTCTGAGAGCCGGGGCAAGACAGGGGTGTGCAGCACATGCATCGTCGGTACCGCCTTCAGCTCCAGGTGCGGAACCGGGCTCAGGGAATTGTTCAAGACCGCGTCGAATTCTGATCCGTGGATCATATCGATGGCTCGGCCCATTGCTGCGTCCAGGGTCAGATGCTGACGATGCCGCCTATCGCTGTCGGGGTAGCCCTCCACGGCGTACTGGCGTGCCAGTACGGGTTCCACGCGGCACCCAGGCACGCTGCCTTCCTTGGCAAAAAGCGTGACGTGGTGTCCGCGGGCGGACAGACCTGCAACCAAGTGCGCCGTGTGTGATTCCATGCCGCCGGCAAACGGTTGGGCGATCGGGTGGTGCAGGTGCGCCAAGACAGCGATTCTCATCGGATCTCCCATTTGTTGGACTCTAACGGGGAAGGAAACAGCGCGTGGCAAGATGCCCCCTCTGTGTAGATAAGGGACTAAACCAGCTCATCATTCGTTCTCGCCTACCCCAGACGTGACTTTCGATCAGGATATGGCCACAGGACCGGTATTGCATAGCTTTTTGTTCGCGAGTGCGCCGAATCCCACACACGCGTTAGGCTCCGCATCGGACTCTTGCCAAACTACGATAGTGACAACACAGAACATCGCTTGGGTGCGTACGCGGGTGCGCTACCACGCCCAATGATTGGCGTTAGAATAGCGCACACATACTGGAACCGACGCATCACCTGAAAAACCGGAGGGCACGTCCATGGCCAAGAAAAATAACGACAACATCAAGGACAAGGCGTTTTACGGGGAATTGCGCGAGGAACGGAACTCGAAGCAAAAGTCGGCCCGGATCGCCAACGCGGCAGCCCGCGAAGGAAGAGCAACGCTAGGGGAGCGTGGCGGAGAATCCGGTAGCTACGAGGACTGGACCGTTCCACAGCTCAAGAGCCGGGCCAAGGAGATAGGTTTGAGCGGCTATTCGAGCAAAAAGAAGGCGGAACTGATTGAGGCATTGCGCAATTCGTAGCAGTTGGGGATCTTTGGGCCATGAAGTACAACCTCGCCAGGAGTCATGACGTGAAAAAGGTCAACTACGGAAGCAATTCATCGGCAGAGGGTGTGGATCGTGTCGATGTCGGATAGCCAGATGCCTGCTGAATCCCGCAGGACAATTGTCGTCGGGGTGATTGCGGATGAGGGCCTACCGTATTCCGTGGCCCTGGGCTTGAAGGATTCGCTTACCGCCGTCCTTGGAAGGGATCTGGATTCCGAAGCCGATTGGGATCTTCGGGTTTCCGAGTTCTCGCTGCCGCTGGACGAGCAAGGAGATGTCGATATCATCTCGCACTCCCTTGAACTACGTCAATCTGGCAATTGGGACTACATGGTGTATCTGACCGACCTGCCCAAGTACGTGAATGGGGAACCCATGACCTCGAGCATCAATGCCGGCCATGCCTCCGCGGTGGTGGTGCTGCCGTCATTGGGGATCGTGCGCAGAAAGCGCCTGGTCCGGGCCATGGAACAGGTTCTGGCCAAATTGCACGGGGTCCAGGATCCGTTCCTTACCGAAGACGGCCGGGCGTCGGTGATACTAGACCCATTCTCTGTCGAACGGAGGGTCGAGGCTGCCGACGTCAACGAGAATGCCTTCGAAACCGTCAAGGGGATCCGGGGTCGGCTCCTGCTCTTGGGTGGATTGATTCGCAGCAACCGTCCTTGGCGTCTGATTCCCGGTCTTTCCTCGGCTTTGGCCGCTGCGCTGGCCGCCGGGGCGTTCGGTGTTTTCTATACCAGCATCTGGAGCATGGCTGACTACTTGCCCATGCGGCGCTTGGTCATCATCAGTATTCTGTCCGTCGTGATCATGGGCTCATGGCTAGTGCTCCATAACAGGCTTTGGGAAAGACCCCGGGGTTCGCGTCACCGTGAAAAGCGTGTCTTGTACAACCTGGCGACGACAGGGACCGTTCTTATGGCCGTGGTGTTGATGTACTTGGCACTTTTCGCCATCATTCTGGCTGGAGCACTGATCATCATTGATCCGAAGTTCTTGGCGATGCAGCTGGAAGGGGAAGTCGGTTTTGGCGAATACGTCAACCTCTCATGGCTTTCAGCTTCCTTGGGCATCGTGGCAGGGGCGGTTGGATCAAGCTTTGACGACGAGGACTCGGTGCGCAAGGCGACGTTCAGCAGTCGGGAATTTGAGCGGAGGCAAATCACCATGGATTACGATTCCGAAGACGATGGATAGTGCTCAGATCCTGTGTCTTCCCAACGAAACCTCGCTGACAAGCTGCAGGATTGTTGCTAGCGTGGCTTTCGGGGTTGACGGTGTCCCACAGCATCTTGCGTCCTCTTGTCGCGTGGTCCGCAGTTCGTCCCCAAGGAGGATTTCATGCAAAACGCCAGTGACGGAATGATGAGGACTTTCACCGGGCCATGGATTCGTGCCGCCGTGTTTCTGTGGAAGCTTTCCAAGACACTTACCGCGTTTCATCCCCGTTGGAAGAGCGCCAAGGCGGCCTGACGTGACCTGCACGCTGAAGTTAAACTAGACATGCCTCGTGAACAATGGGCCCCCACTGAAGGAGAAAAAATGTTGACCCGATTATTTGGTACAGCCGCATCGGTCGTTGCCGGCCTTGTCGGAACAAAGCTCATCAGCGTGATCTGGAAAGGCGTCACCGGCGAACAGCCTCCCACACCAGCGAACCCTGAAGCGCAGCAACGAGCGACCATCGGCAAGGTGCTGACTTTTGCCATCGTTTCCGGTGCCAGCGCGGCCGTCATCCAAGCTGTCACTAAGCGTTGGACCCGAAAAATGGCCGAGAATCGATAACCAACACCGCAAGTGCATCCGGGACGCTGCTGGACGGCGATCCCTCGGCAAAAAAGGAGTTACTACGTGGGACAGCAAGATCAGGCGCAGCAGAACGAACCAGGACTCGAACAAAAGTCCGCTGAGGATGATTCGGTATCGGATGTTCCCTCAACCGAAGAGGAAATCGATCCTGGGATTAACCAGGATGTCCCTTCGGCGGAAAGCTTCTCATCTGAACCAGCGGACGAGGCAGCCGGGAATGTGACCGGTTAATATGCAGTGAGCGTGAAAGCGGTTCCAGGTTCCTCTTGGATCAAGGTCCGTTGCGGAGGTCATCTCTGGAGACCGGGGATCCATCGATTTCCGGTGTTCCTTGCCCTAGCGTGGAGCACACGTGCAACGACGTCAAAGACCAATGGAGGATCCCCATGGATGCACCAGAACCTAATACCCCCAAGGTAGGAAAACAGCTTGTCACGGACACTCCGGTTAGTAGCCACCCGAAGATCTCCCCTCCCAAACAGGCCCAGCCCGAACCGGGCCTTGATTCGAAGCTTGAACCCAAAGCCGACCTCGGCGGGGATTTAAATGTCGGCACCGGACGGCTGATGGGACGAAAGGCCTCGGTCACCGGCGGAGATTCTGGGATCGGAGCAGCCGTCGCCCACCTGCCATCCGAAGAAGAAGACGCACGCAAGATCATTTTCGTTGATCGAGTCCGATGGCCGTATGGAGATCGGACTGGCCGGGGACATGCTGAATTCCGAATATCGTAGCTCGTTGGATGACCGGGTTGCGGAAAAACTCGGCGGACTCTACATCCTTGTTAAGAATGCAGGCAAGCAAATTTCTATCGAGAAGCTCGAGGAGCTGAGTGACGATCAAATCATGTAGACGTTCGAGATCAATATCCTGGCCATGTTGACCATTACCCGTGTCGCGTTGAGGCACTTGACAGATGGCGCCTCCATCGTCAGTACGACGTCGGTGCAGGCGTATGATCCCTCTCCGAACCGGTTGGATTATGCATCGACCAAAGTGTCCATCAATGTGTTCTCTAAGAGACTGGCCACCTAGCTGGCACCAATGGGAATCCGCGTCAACGCCGGAGCGCCAGGCCTGATCTGGACACCGGTGCAGGTTTCGGACGGACAGTCAACGGAAGCGTTGCCAGAATTTGGGCATAATGTGCCGTTAGGTCGTGCTGTGCAGCCGGTGGAACTGGCACCCGCCTATGTTCTCTTGCCATCCGCAGAATCCAGTCACGCCGTTGGCGAGACGCTGAACGTCAATGGCGGCAAAGCGACGCCGTGAACCCAAGCGCTACAAGTACGAAGCATAGACGTACAAGACAAAGCCCGGTCTGAAACAGACCGGGCTTTGGTCTTGTTTCGCGGTGTCTAGAGCTCCACAGTTGCCGAGTCGCCGGGAGTTGCGGCCTTGCCGGTGACCTTTTGCTTGACCCAACCAGCCACCAGGCTGCCGGCGCCTCCTGGGTTCTCCCAATATTCCGCTGAGTCGGAAGCGAAGTGAATCAGGACGGTGTTCAGGGAATCAGGCCCCTCCGGAGCGAACGCTTCCACCATGGAATTCCATAATTCGCGCTTCTTTTCCACCTCCAGGACCACGGATGCCGTTCCACTGACCGAGACCCACTTCTTGTCCCCGGCAAATGAGACATTGGCTTCGCCACGTGCCTTCACTTCGTCAACGATGTCGGAGTTTGCGGTGGAGAAAAACCAGAGATCCCCGTCCGCGTTAACCTCGACGACGGTCAGCGGACGGCTGAGCAAGCGGCCATCGCCGTGCGAAGTGAACATGCCGACGCGAACGTCCTTGATGATGTCGGTAACCTTGAGTACGGCTTCATCTGCCATGAGTAATCTCCTTGATGTCGGAATCCAACCTACGCTACCGAATTTCACGCAGAAAGGAAGGATCCACATGTGGGGATCTACCCCGGCCCAGAGCACACAGAAGCCGGCACCGGGGTTCTACCAAGCGAATTCCTGTCTTCGACCGGCTTCTCGGTGCGCCGTCGGAGGTGGTCCTGTTCCTGGCGAAGAATGAGCCCTTTCCATTGGGTTCCAAAACGGCCGGGTCGATATCGGAAAGGTTCGCCGAAACTTGTGCGTGAGCTGCGCTTATCAAATCGGCTAGGCCCATGAGCTCGGCACGCAGGAACTGGGGGTGGGGAGGGCCATTGCGCAGTATCACCACGGGGGAGCCATGGCCGCCACAGCCAATAGGCCACTAGCGACTGAGTGGCGTACCTGCGTGATTCCTTGGTGTGAGAGATCACCCACGGAGATGAACTAGAGCAGTTCGAACGAAGTCAGTTCCCCGGCGGCAGAGCGGCTATCGGCCCGGGTAATAACCCGAAAAACCAGGAATGTGCCTGCAGCATGAAGCACGATCTCCAACACGGCACTTTCCACACCTCAAGCAGCTTCGTTCGGCCAAGCGTATTCCAGCACAATAAAACCGACGTCGCTTCTTTCGCAATCCGGAGCCGGGGGAAAATGCAGGTGGAAGAAAAGTCGAGGTATTACTGCGGGACATTGTAGGTGATCTGTTCGGTGGTCAGCTTGGCGGCATGCAACTCAACACCCGCCTTGGTATCCTTTCCTGTGCGGGGTGCTTTCGGTGCGCTGCCCTGAGTTCAACCCTTGGGCATCGCTGGTGCGCGAGTATCGACCCAACCCCGAAAAAGCGGTATCCGTAGTAAGAAAGCGGACACGAATGCCGGAACAGCGCGACGTGGGATTCATCCCTGCATGTCGCGGTGTGGATACCCGATATCCTCAAGGATTGAGTCCGGGGTGGCTTTCGCGTTGTCGGAGGGCCTGGACCCGTGGTCCGTGACTGATGATAACCGGCATAACCGAGCTTTCTAATGATGCGCCGGCACAGCGGCCCGATCCGAGAGTCTTCCGCAGGAGCACGTGTTGCCCCGCTAACCAGGAAGGGACCACGGGCTCCAGCCTATTCTGCGAGGAACTTTACGGCAGCGTTCCTGAACTCCCTGCTGGTCACCGCGTTGGCATGGTCGCGCCCGGCAAGCCACAGGACCAACTTTTCGGTGTTCCGGGTTGCCAATAGCTCCGTGAGACGCGGCATGGTCGTAGCAAGGGAATCGCCATCGCCGGCGACCAGCAACGTTGGCATGGTGGGAATCATCTGCTCGGGCGAGTACGGCTCTGTCTTGATGGCCTGGATCATGCTCATGAGCGAGAACATGTCGTTGGACTCCACCGTCTGTGCCATGGCCAGCAGGTTGGAGGTCGACTCGTCGGCGATCGAGGCGCCGTCGGCGAGGAACTGCTGGGCCGCGTTGAGGTCAAAGGCCGCCAGGGGGTCGATGCTTGCCGGTCCGCCGAGCACCAGGCGCTTGACCAGTTGGGACTGGGTCCCGCCAAATTCCCAGGCCAGGCGCGCGCCCAGGGAGTAGCCCACCAGGTCGATGCCGCTGCGCGGGTCCTCGGCGGAAATGGCAGTGACGCCTTGGTCCATCAACAGCTGGAGCAGGTCGGCGCGCATGCGGCTGGGGGTATACGCGTCAAGGTCCTCCGGGGCGGGGGAGGTGCCATGCCCCGGCAGATCCACGGCGAGTACCTTGCGGCCGGCCTCGGTCAGGCTGCGGATCCATCCTGACTTCTCCCAGTTCAGCTCGCTGGAGGAGGCGAAGCCGTGAAGCAGGACCACCGGGCGCAGTGCAGAGGGGGATCCGGGTTCGTGGACCGCAAGCCCCAGAGCATTGGCGGTGCCTTCAACCAGGTGTTTGCTAGTGGATTCCATGGGGGAAGATCCTTTCAGATCCGAGAGAGCTTTGCGGATGCTTGGCACCCGCAAAAAACACTTGTCGGGGCCATGGCTACTTTACGTGATCGTGCGCTCCGCCGTGCCGGTGGCTTCAATCGAGGCAAAGTGCTCGACCACCGGGAACGGCTCGTAGAAGTGGTGAAGCAGTTCTTTCCACTGCGTGTAGCGTTCCGATCCGCGAAACCCCCCTGGTGTGGGCCTCGAGCGATTCCCAGTCCACCAGCAACATGAAGTGGTTCGGGGTCTCCAGGCTGCTGGCAAGCCGAAGTCCGAGGAAACCATCGGTGGCTGCAATAAGCGGGCTGGCCTGCTCGAAGGCGACCATGAATTCCTCTTCCAATCCGGGCTTGACCGGCAGCAACGCGTGTTCGGTGATCATGATAACCAGTCTGCCCCGCTGCAGGGGTGATCACGGGTGTGCCACGCAGGTGTCTTGGTGGCGGTGCGGTGGTGGCATTGCTGCTGGCGAAAGCAGGGTGTCATCGGAGTTGTAAACGCCGGAACGGCGTCGTACTCTTAGTTCTAGTCATAGTGACTCTAACAAGGGGGATGAGCCGAATACCGTTTTCCAATGTCGCCGAACGCCGGGAACTTCCCCCGGCACTGGCCATCTCCACGGTGATCTTCTCCCTGCGCGATGATCCACGCACCGGACGCAAGAGCCTATGGATGCCGTTGGTGCGCAGAACCCGCGAACCGTTCCGAAACCAGTGGGCACTGCCCGGCGGTCCGTTGGGTCCACGCGATTCACTTATCGATGCAGCCGCGGCCAACCTGCGCGACACCACCGGGCTCATCCCGCGCTACCTCGAACAGCTCTACGCTTTCGGGCACCCCGACCGCTCGCCGACCAGGCGCGTGGTTTCCATCGTCTACTGGGCGCTGGTCCGCGAGGACGACGCCCACGATACCGACACCGAGGCCACCTCGGTGCTGCGCGATGACCCCCATGTCGCCTGGTTCCGCGCCGATGACCTGGCTGCGCGGCAGGACCTGGCCTTCGACCACCAGGAAATCATCGAATATGCGTTGTGGCGCCTGCGCAACAAGGTCGAATACGGTTCCATCGCCTACCGGCTTCTCGGCGAGCGCTTCACCCTCGCCCAGGTCCGCGAGGTCTACGAAGCCGTGCTGGACAAGGAACTGGACCCGGCGAACTTCCGCCGTGCACTGCGCAGCGCCACCGACATCGCAGAAACCGACGAGTTCCTTTCCGGCGGCAAGCACCGCCCCCCACGCCTCTACCGCTACACCGGCTCACCCACCCACCGACTCGAGAGCGAGAACATCGCATGAGCAGCATCGACGTCACCTTGCGGACCCTGAAGCTCGTTTCACCCGAAGCCAGCTGCAACACCGACCTGACCAAGGGCCCCTGGCTCTTTGACACCGGTGGTCCCGACTACGGGCCAGGCTCCTCCCAGCAGGACGTCGCCCCGGCGAACACCCCGCGCCAGGGTCAGATCCCGGTCGAATACCAAGATGCCTCCGATCAGGAGCTCACCAACCGCATCCTGGCAGCCAAACAAACCCTCGGTGAGCGCCTTGTCATCCTGGGCCACCACTACCAGCGTGACGAGGTGGTGGCCTTCGCCGACTTCGTGGGGGACTCCTTCCAGCTGGCCAACGCCGCGCAAACCCGCGAAAAGGCCGAATACATCGTCTTTTGCGGCGTGCACTTCATGGCCGAGACCGCCGACATCCTTTCGAGCGAAAACCAGTCGGTGATCCTGCCCAACCTTGCAGCGGGCTGCTCGATGGCCGACATGGCCGACGAGTCCTCCGTGGAGGAATGCTGGGAACAGCTCATGGACCTCTACAAGGACGAGAGGACCGATGACGGTAAGGCCTCTGTCATCCCGGTGACCTACATGAACTGCTCGGCCGCGCTGAAGGCGTTCGTGGGCAAGAACGGCGGCATCGTGTGCACCTCCTCGAACGCAGCAACCGTGCTTGAATGGGCGTTCGAGCGCGGACAGCGCGTGCTGTTCTTCCCCGACCAGCACCTGGGCCGCAACACCGCCAAGGCCATGGGCGTTGCGCTGGAGCACATGCCGATGTGGAACCCGCGCAAGGCGCTGGGCGGCAGCGACGCCCGGACACTGCTCGATGCCAAGGTCATCTTGTGGCACGGGTTCTGCTCGGTGCACAAGCGCTTCAACGTGGGCCAGATCCAGAAGGCACGCACCGAACACCCCGGTGTGCAGATCGTCGTGCACCCCGAGTGCCCGATGCCCGTCGTGGACGCCGCCGACATGGCCGGGTCCACCGACTACATCCAAAAGGCAGTCGCCGCGGCTCCCGCCGGCTCGGTCTTTGGCATCGGCACCGAGATCAACATGGTCAACCGGCTGGCTGCCGAACACCCCGAACACACGATCTTCTGCCTGGATCCGTTGATCTGCCCGTGTTCCACGATGTACCGGATCCACCCCGGCTACATCGCTTGGGTGCTCGAGGCGCTGGTCGCCGGCGAAGTCGTCAACCAGATCAGCGTCCCGGCGTCGGTGGCCGCCGATGCCAAGGTGGCGCTGGAACGGATGCTGGCGGCTCGGCCATGATCCGCACCGACCTGCTGGTGGTCGGCTCCGGGGTGGCCGGGCTGTATGCCGCACTGTGTGCCACGGCCCGCGGCATGAGCACCACGCTGCTGACGAAGGACAAGCTGGCTGACTCCAACTCCTGGTACGCCCAGGGCGGGTTGAGCGCCGTTGGCCCTGACGGGATTGCTGCCGGGGACTCTGTGGCCAGCCACGTTGCCGACACGCTCACCGCCGGGGCGCGACTGAACGACGAGGACGCGGTGGCGACAATGTGCTCGACCGCCTGGGATCACGTGCAGGCCCTGCTGGAAACCGGAGCGGTCTTCGACACCGAAGCGGACGGGACCCTTGCGTTGGGCCTGGAAGCGGCGCACAACCATCCGCGGATCCTGCACGCCGGCGGGGACGCCACAGGCAAGGGGCTGGCGAGCGCGCTGATCGCCGCCTGCCGCATCCAGGAAGCGGACGGAAAGCTGGAGATCCGCGAACACGCCTTTGTCACCGCCCTGCTCACCGAGGCGAACCCGGAAGCCGATGAACCGGCATTCAGGGGCACGCGGGTCTGCGGCGCCCGGGTGCTGGATGCCAACGGGGGTACCGAAGAAATCGGGGCCCGTGCTGTTCTGCTTGCCACCGGAGGCGCCGGGCAACTCTTTGCCGCCACCACCAACCCGGCCGGAGCCACCGGCGACGGGGCCGCGCTTGCCTACAGGGCAGGTGCGGCGGTCGCGGATGCCGAATTCATCCAGTTCCACCCCACGTTGGTGTCCCCGGGTGGCTTCATGGTCTCCGAGGCGGTGCGCGGGGAAGGAGCGGTGCTTCTCAACCAGTACGGTGAGCGCTTCATGCGCCGGATCCATCCCGCTGCCGAGCTTGCACCGCGCGACGTTGTGGCACGGGCCATCCACGGGGTACGTGCCGAAGGCGGGACCGTGCATCTCGATGCCCGGGCCGTGGAGGCAACACGCGGGCCCGGGTTCCTGGCACGCAGGTTCCCCTCCATCACCGCCGAACTGGCGAGGCTCGGCTACGATTTGGCAACCCAACTTGTGCCGGTCACCCCGGCGGCCCACTACTGGATGGGCGGGATCCTCACCAACGACACCGGAGCCACGACGCTCCCCGGGCTCTACGCCGCCGGCGAGGCCGCCTGCACAGGGGTGCACGGGGCCAACAGGCTCGCATCGAACTCTCTGCTTGAGGCCCTGGTCTTTGCCTGGCGCACCGTGGTGAACCTCCCGGGAGATCCCTGGGGGATCGCACCGGATGGCAACCTGCCGGAAAGCAACGCGACGATCACGCTGCTCGATGTCCCCGGGCCGGACATGACCCCAAGCTCGGGAGCCGGCACCGACATGGAACTGACCGCGCTGCAGGCCCTGGCCCAAAGGTACCTGGGCGTGGAACGCACCGAGCAGGGGCTGCGCGCGGCACTGGCGCAGCTACAGTCCTGGAGTGTGCAAGGCACCGACCGTGCTTCCCATGAACGAGCCAACCTGCGCACCGTGGCAATGCTCGTTGCCACCGCCGCGTTGAGGCGCGAAGCCTCCGTTGGGGCGCACCACCGCCTCGATGCCCCGCGTGCCGGAGCCCCGACGCACGGGCAGTCGCCGCGCTACGCCCAGCGAGCCCTGGGCGCCACTACCGAACTGAACCTAAGGACCAAGACCCTTGTCTAGCACCGCCACCCACGCATCCGCCCGTACAGCTACCCTTCTGCCCGTCCCAGCCCGCACCATCAACAAGATTGTGTTGGCCGCCCTGGAGGAAGACAACCCCCGCGGGGATCTGACCGGCAACGTGCTGATTGGTGCCCACGCACAGGCACGCGCCGCGGTCATTGCCCGCGAACCGGGCATCTGCGCGGGCCTGGAAACATTCATTGCCGCCATGAAGCTATGCGACCCGGCCCTGGAACTGGTGCCCGCGCTCGCCGACGGCGAGCATTTCAACACCGGTGACACGCTGATCACCGTTTCGGGCCCCGCCAGGGGTTTGCTGGCGGGCGAGCGAGTCGGGCTGAACCTGCTCCAGCGGCTTTCCGGAATCGCCACGTCCACCGCGGCCTTCGTCGCCGCCGCCCAGGGAACCGGTGCGCGGATCGCCGACACCCGCAAGACCACCCCGGGGCTGCGCGTGCTCGAGCGCTACGCGGTGCGCTGCGGCGGCGGGCACAACCACCGCGACAACCTCTCCGAGGCAGTGATGGCCAAGGACAACCACCTGGCCCTGCTGGGCATTGGGTCCCAGCTCACCGCTGCGTTGCGTACGGCTCGGGCAAACCTGGGCCACACGGTGCACTTCGAGGTCGAGGTCGATTCCCTGGACCAGATCGACTCCGTGGTTGCCGCCGGTGTGGACACCATCATGCTGGACAACTTTTCCCTGGCAGACCTCGCCACCGGGGTGCGCAGGATCGCCGGGGCCGCCCTGGTCGAGGCCTCGGGCAACGTCACCCTGGACACCGTGGCGGATATCGCAGCGACCGGGGTCGACGTGATTTCCTCCGGCGCACTGACCCACTCTGTGCGCGCCCTGGACCTGGGCCTGGACATCGCCATGGATGGACAGTAGGTGATCTACCTCGACGCCGCAGCCACCACCCCGGTGCGCCAAGACGTCCTCGACGTCATCATCCCGTTGCTGACCAGCGACTACGGCAACCCTTCAAGCACCCACGCCATGGGTCACACCGCCGCCCGCGCCCTTGACTACGCCCGGTGCACGGCAGCAAACGTGCTGGGCGTGCGCACCGGGGACATGGTGTTCACCTCCGGGGGCACCGAGTCCAACAACCTGGCCATCAAGGGCCTGGCACTGGGCACCCCGCGCGGCAAGCACGTTGTCCGCTCGGCCATTGAACACCCCGCGGTCATTGAGGCTTGCGCCTACCTGGTGCGCCATCACGGTTTCACGCTCGACGTGGCCCCGGTCGATGCCGCTGGCGTGCTGGATATCGACGCGTTCACCGCGCTGCTGCGCACCGACACCACCTTGGTCTCGGTGATGGCGGTGAACAACGAGGTCGGTACGATCCAGCCCGTTGCCGAGGCGGCTGCAGCGGCACATGGGGTCGGTGCACTGGTGCACTGCGACGGCGTCCAGGCCGCGGGCTGGCTGGAGATGGCCGGGATCGCTTCGCGCGTTGATGCGTTGAGCATCTCCGGGCACAAGATCGGTGGGCTGAAGGGAGCGGGGCTGCTGATGGTCCGCGGCAAGCTGCCCCTGGAGCCGCTGATCCACGGCGGCGGCCAGGAACGCGAACGCCGATCGGGAACCGAAAACGTTGCCGGTGCCGTCTCCACCGCCACGGCGCTCTTAGCGGCAGCGAGCGCGAACAACTCCGGTGCCGCCGACGGGTTCGGGAAACATCTCATCGACGCCGTCCTTGACGGGTTGAACACCCAGGGACGAACCAGGGCCAAACTCACCGGGGACGGGCAAAAGCGCGTGCCGGGCATCGTCTCCTTCGTGTTCCCCGAAACCGGGGGAGAGACGGTCCTGCTGGAACTCGAACGCCGCGGTGTGCTGTGCTCATCGGGCTCCGCCTGCGCCGCGGGGTCCACCGATGCTTCCGCGGTGCTGCTGGCCATGGGGTACGGGGAAGAAGAAGCACACACCGCCGTACGCCTGAGCTTCACCCGCAACGTGAAGGAATCCGAGATCGCGACAGCGGCACGCGCGGTGGTCGCAGCGGTCAAGGCCATCGCGGGAGACTGATTCTCAAGAAGGAGATTCGCGCCCCCCGGCGAGAGTTTGTTGCCGGAAGCCACGTTCGATCGAGAAGCAGCAGCATGGTCCGGTCACCCGCCGTGGACCGGACCCAACGAACCGTGTGTTCTCCTCGTGGGAGGGTGTTTAGCCAGCCAGCCAGCCGGCCAGCTAGGACCGGCACGGGAGTCGTGCGGAAATCAGCTACTGGCCCGCGATCACCCTTCGGGTGCAGGGTAGGTGATCACACCACTTTCCACACTCGCAAAATCGGTCATTTCAGCCTTCCTGGTTGACGTGGCTGACATGATATCGAGCACTTCCACACCTTCGGCAATCAATGCGTCGGTGATCAGTCTCCGGTGGCATCTCCACGGCACCGCCTCGCTGCACATGATTGCCGGCACCGACTCGTCGGCGACCTTCAGGAGCTCCGAAAGGCCGGAACGGAATTCCTTGGTGGCCATGTAATCCGCGTAGTCACGGAACGCCTTGACCCGCCAGCCGCCGTTGGGAGTGGCTACACCCGCCGGAGTGTGCCTGCGGCCGCCTAGGTCCTGGATCCAGCGGTATCCGATATCGTGTGGCAAGGACTCTTCGATCGCGCTTTGGTTCCACTGCGGAAACTTCCGCGATGAAGGGTATGAGCGCACATCAACCAGCTCCGTGACGTCATTGGCTTGCAGCATCGCAACCACTTCATCGAATTCACGGGTGGAATGTCCAATCGTGAATACCCGCCGCTGGCCCTCTGCGGAGCCCTTGTCGCTTGCCATCGAACCTCTCCCGCTCGGACGTTCCTGGTACATCATTATCTTGATCGTCCCCGGACCGAGCACCCATGGGCAACTGTTGGTCTACATGTTGCCCTTGCGGGAAACCGGCACCGGTGCTGAGTCCCACATGCTACCCAAGATAACTAATCGAGGAGGTGGGTCCTGGGGTGGAAGGTTCGGAGATGGACGTGTAGCCCCTCGCGCAGCCATAACGAATGCCCGCCGTGCGAGGGGGTCCACGACGCCGTGGCCGATGTTTCAGGTCTGTCTATTTCTTTTCCTCGAGGCGCAGGGCGATGCCGATGGTGAAGAACGTGGGAGCCCAGTGTCCGACGAAGATACCCCAACGGTCGGACTGCGCGCGGTCATGACCGGCCTTGCCCCGGCTGACCAGCCAAGAGGTGTAAGACAGGGCGATGGAGACAAAGCCGCCTATGTAGGCGTACTCGCTCTTGACACCTAAATCGTGAAGTTTCTCAATCATGATCTTCCCTTTTCTCGATGACTTTCGGGCAAAGCCAGTCTTACATGTTGGGTTGGCAATGAAAAGGGAATTCGCACGGGGACTGTCGCCGCTTGGCCTCGCAGCCAAACCACGGGCTTGGATTCCCCGCTAGGGGAGCCCTCCGGACGGCGTTGGGAAGCACGTGTGTTCCTGTGAGATGAGCGCCGTTGCGATCAGCAGGCACGCGAACGCCTTCAGGACGAGGATGGTGCGCATTCGATGCCCGTGTTGCCACCGGGCCATTGCCGACTCCCGATCCCGGTGCAGCCCCGCGTGGCCGCACCGGTCTGCGGCGCGGTTTAGTGGTCCCGGCGATCAGCAATGCGGCCATCACAATCCAGGCGATGGCGACGAAGCGACGTGGGTGCGATAGAACGACCGTGGCAATCGTGCTGAAGAGGGCGCCCAGCACCAGGAACGGCATGGAGCGCGTGGAGTTGTGGTTTCCTGTCTGCCAATAGCGCATGCAGGTGTCATCGGGTAGGTGCTGCCACCGGAAGGATCATGACTATGCCGCCTTCCCTAGTGGGTGGCAGATCCCACGCACTACTGCGGGTGCAGGAAATACCGGTGCCCCCCCCGTTTCTGCATCGATTACATCTTCGGGGTGACCGACCAGCTTTCAGGCGCGCAACCGGTGAGCGGGACGGACAAGTTTGATTTCAGGATCCCAAGGTGCCGCACGCTCTGGCCCACGCCGTGCGTCCTATCCAAGCCAGTGGGTGGCAAGCACCGAGAGCGCATGTGCAGCTCCCGACATAGACTGGCACCCATGTCACCTAGCCCACATTCCGGTTCCGCTGTGCAGGATGCCTCCGCAAAGACCGCCGCCAAGCTGTCCCGTCTGATCGGGTGCCGAACCGTTTCGCAGGCCGATCGCGACACCGAGGATCGCGCCGAATTTACCCGGCACGCCCACCTGCTGCGTGAGCTCTACCCGCACATCGCGGACGCCGTCGAACAGCACACGGTGGGAATCACCGGGCAGCTGTGGCACTGGCGGGGAGTGGCCGCAACCAAACCCGTGGTGTTGATGGCCCACCAGGACGTGGTCCCGGTTGAAGGCGAAGAAGAGTGGGATCATCCGCCCTTTGCCGGTGTCATTGCAGATGGCCGGATCCATGGCCGCGGAGCCCTCGATGACAAGGGTGACCTGGCCTCCATCCTGCAAGCAGCCGACGAGTTGGCAGCGGCGGGCTTCATCCCGGGCCAGGACGTGTACTTTTTCTTCGGCGACTGCGAGGAAACCTCCGGACCCACTGCCAAGCTGACCGTCGACTTCTTCAACGCCGCCGGGGTGCGCCCCTGGATGGTCCTTGATGAGGGCGGCGCCATCGCACATCAGGCATTCCCGGGGGTGGGCGCACCGGTAGGAGTGATCGGAGTGGGCGAAAAAGGGGTCATGGACCTGCGTCTGGAAGCAGAGGACGCCGGCGGGCACGCTTCGGCGCCACCACGTTTCGGTGCGGTACAGCGCATTGCCCGTGCCATCACCCGCTTGCAGCACCGACCGTTCCCGGCCTCGGTGCACCCCGTCACCGTGCAGACCTTTGAACGCCTGGGCTCCACGGCTCCGGGAATTATCGGTGAGGCGCTTCGGCTATTGGCCCGCCCCGGCAAGGTTGCAGGAAAGATTCTCGCCCAAGCGGGGGCGGAACCTGCCGCGATGGTCAGGACCACCATCGCGGCGACCGAGCTTGAGGGAAGCGACGGCACCAACGTGCTGGCCCGCCGTGCCGCGGTGACGCTGAACATCCGCATTGCCGTCACCGAGTCGGTCGCTTCCACGGTTGCCGGAGTGCAACGGCGCATCAGGGACCCCAAGATCAAGCACACGGTGCTCTCTTCCAGCGAACCCTCACCGATCTCGCCCGTCGACTCCGATCAGTTCGCCATGCTGGAATCGGCGATGGCCGCTTCGCACCCAGAGGCGCTCGCGGTTCCGTACCTGATGATGGCCGCCACCGATGCACGCAGGTTCACCTCGATCAGCGAACATGTCTACCGCTTCGCTCCGTTGGGCATGGACAAGGCGCAACGCGGTTCCATCCACGGCACCAACGAATCCGTGGAGGTGGCCGAACTGGGCAAGGCAGTGCGCTTCTACACCTGCCTGTTGCGGGGACTCTAAAACCTGGACCGACTGTAGCCAGGACCGTCCATGATTCCGATGTATTCGAAACTATGTTCTAGTCTGTCTGAGTGGGTGTGTCTTGACACTGCGCCACGGCGCAATTACCGCCAGGACGTAAGGGAATGGACCGTAGATCCCACACTTGTTCCTTTGTGCCTGCGGTGGCGGAGCGACGATGCAACAAGGGCAGCCTTGTTCCCATCGCCTTCGACCGGGACCTATTGCTGCGCACAACCACGCGGGTAGGGTGACGCATAGAGGGAGGTGCTCCCTTCCTAGTCACTACGCACATTGGTCGATACCTTGGGGGAGGCCGCAGGCAGATGTCCACACGCACCGATGTACGCATGCGAGAACTGCTCGCCTCCATGGCCTCCATAGCCAGCGACCTCAGCGTCAGCGTCATCACCCACCGGGTGCTGGATGAAGCCATGAAGATCTTTGGAGCCGCATCCGGGATCCTGGAACTAACCAATGCTTCCCACCAACAGGGCGTCCTCACCATGGGCAAGGATGCTGTCGGGCTCCTTGAACCTGCAGGCAGGGACGAAGCTAAGCGCCTTCGCTTGGAGGTGACCAGCAGGGAGGAACACTTTGCCCGGCTCACCTTGGGTCCAAAGAACGGCAAGGACCGCTACTCGAAGGCCGACAGGCAACTGGGCATGGCGCTCGCCGGAAGCGCCGGCGTCGCGTTGGAGAACGCCCAGCTCTACCAAGACGCTGCGGACCGTGCCCGCTGGCTGGCAGCCTGCGCCAGCATCGGAGGACTGCTCGGCGGGGAATCACGCCACCACACCCAGGGGCTGAACGACGTAGCGGAACTGGCTCGCCGGGAAGCGGCGGCCAAGTACGCGCTGCTGCTTACGCCCATCACCGGGGACAAGGAAACCAGCAACGGCTACCGGATCGCCGGTATCAGCGCACACGTCCATCCACACCTTGCCGGGAGGGTGCTGGTGGATGTGGGGGTGCGCCACCACCTGGCGTTGCGCAACAACCAGCCGTTGTTGCTTGCCACCCCCGAGACGATCCTTCCCCTGGGGGAACTGGCCGACGGTCAGGCAACCATGGTCACCGAGCTAGCTGCTCGCGGTGCCCACTACGGGTTACTGGTCACCATCAGGGAACCAGGTGCAGGGCCCTACCGGCCGGTTGAAGCACAGATGGCGGGAATATTCTCAGACAACATCGCCCAGGGGCTCGGGCTGGTCCAGATGCACCACTTACGTGAAGAGGTGCTGTTGTACCTGGAACGTGAACGCATCGCCAGGGACCTGCACGACATCGTCATCCAACGCATCTTCGCCGCTGGACTGGGAATCAGCGCGCTGCGCAAGCAACTGCCCATCGAAGCCGCACGCCAGAGGGCCACTGGCATAGCAGGGGAGCTCGACACCACCATCGGGGAACTGCGCGCCACCATCTATGCGTTGCGGGCCAACGCGGGGGAGAGGGAAACTCCCAGCTCCCGCATCCTGCGCGCCATCCGTCTGGCCTCCGAACCGCTGGCGTTCACACCCACCCTGCATTTGGGTGATGACTTGGACGCACTTACCAACGAAACAACGCTGTCACACCTCTTGGCAGTCATCACGGAGGGACTGAGCAACGTCGTGCGCCACGCACAGGCCAGCGCGGTGGAACTGGCCGTGGAACGCAGCCCACCTACCTTGGCATTCACGCTCAAGGACGACGGGGTCGGGTTCCAGCCCGGAGGAAGTGAAAGCGGCTTGGCCAACATGCGCCAGCGTGCCACCGAACTCGGAGGTACGCTGGTGATCGATTCGTCCCGGGGTGAGGGGACCACGCTGCACTGGGACGTCCCGCTGTCCACAGGCGCCTAGGTTCCCCCGTCATCGGGACCGCGAAGCGGATGGGTCACGAAGACCGCGGCCTGGGTGCGGGACTCGAATCCGAGCTTCGCCAACATCGATGACACGTAGTTCTTCACGGTCTTCTCAGCCAGGCGCATGCGCTCGCCGATCTGACGGTTGCTCAGTCCCTCGCCCACTAGCTCAAGGACCCGTCGTTCCTGGGTGGTCAGCTCTGCCATGCGGGGGTCGGAATTCTCGTGGGTGAACAGCCCGGAGATGATTCGCTGCTTCAGTCCCGGGGTGAAAAGCGATTCACCGCGTGCCGCCCTTTGCAGGGCACGGATCAGGTCATTGCCGGCGATCTGCTTGAGCACGTAGCCCATGGCTCCGGCCAGCACCGCCCCGCGCAACGCCTGCTCGTCGTCGTAGCTGGTCAGGATCAGGCAGTTCAGCGATCCATCGATCGAGCGCACATCGCGGCAGACCTCGATTCCCGTGCCATCGGGCAACCGGGCATCAAGGACCGAGACATCGGGGCGAAGGGCCGGGATCTGCCGCCGGGCATCGCGTGCGGTGCCCGAGGTTCCGACCACCTCAAAGCCCTCGCCCTCAAGCAGCTCGCGCAGCCCCCGGCGCACCAACTCGTGGTCATCGAGGATGAAAACACGGATCGGCGGAGCGGGTTCGGGAACCAAGACGGGAGAGACACCCGCTGCCGTTGCATGTTCCATGACATGTCCTCTCGGTTCCGTTGCTGCGTAGAAGTAGGCCCTGCACACTTCCATTCTTGGTGCCAGGCCCGCCAGCGGCAAGGGGCCAAAGACCCGTTGTAGGTTCGTGGCAGCGAGGATGGCTTGTCCGCGCGACAAAGCGGGGTGCCTAGACTTGCCGGGGCAGACCGAGCAAAGACCTGACGTAGGCGTATTTCACCGACAGCCGGGTGCGCATCTCCTCGGGCAGGAGGGCAGTGCGTGCCGGGTCGGTATTGTCATTGAGGTCGGCTTGCTTGACGCGCAGGGCCGTGGGGTTGGCCACGACACGGGCACAGTACGCCTCCACCGGTTCGTTCTTGAGTTTGGTGACGGCCAGGACCGTTTCGATGACCGAGTCGGGGATGCCTTGCTCGCGCAGTCCCGCCTCAGTAGCGGGGCAGTCTTCGAGCACGTCGTGCAACCACGCGGCTGCGACAGCCTCGTCGCCGCCACCGTGGGTGCGTACGCCTTCGGCGACCCTCTCGGGGTGGGCGATGTACTCGACGCCGGCCTTGTCGAGCTGGCCTTTGTGTGCCTCGCGTGCAATGTCCTCCGCGAGTTGCACGATCCCCTGTCCGGTCATGGTTTCCTCCGTTGTTACTTGGCCTTGCACCCCAGATTAGTTCTTCCCGGCAGAGTTCTTCGGGCCCGGAAACCGCTCGGCCGATCGAGAGGATCAAGACGTTGCCTCTCCCAGGTCCTCCTATCTCATGTCGTGAGGCCTTGGACAAAGGGATGAGTGCATCGATCACTTTCACAGCTGACGGTGGTTCTCACGAAGCGTCTGGTGGCAGCGGACAAGAAGTTAGACCATATTGCCTAGTCAGAATCAGTTGCCTACGATGGGCCCATGAGACTCAATGCTGTTCCACAGTTCCAAGGTGCAGCTACAGGCAGGGTGCCCGAATCGCCCGAACGGTGCGTCGACCTCGCCGAACTTGCCTCAAGAATCTTTGACGTACCGGTCGATTCGGTGCCCCAGGATCGAGATACCTCACCGAGGAGGGCCGGTGTTGCGAATTGTGCCGCGCTTGTTGATCCCCACTGGGACGCCCAGAGGGACGTCGCATCCGGGCTCGGGGTCGCTTGGTTCGATGCCCAAGCCCGACAGGATGAAGATCGGCGAGTTGCTGGAGCCGAGCACTTCCTGAGGACAGCAGCAACAAACGCCGCCAGGTGTGAGCCGGAATGATGACCAAACGAAGACAAGGGGAGAGCATGAACTACACGGCAGGATCACCCAGGATGGAGTTTCCCGGATCGCAAGGCGACGCGCTAGCCGCCCGCCTGGATCTGCCCGACGGTGAGGTACGGGCGTACGCACTGTTTGCGCACTGCTTCAGTTGCAGCAAGGACGTGTTCGCCGCCTCGAGGGTCTCCAAGGCGCTGACGGCCTCGGGAATCGCCGTGCTCCGCTTCGACTTCACCGGGCTGGGCCAATCCGACGGGGACTTCAGCAATACCAACTTCAGCTCCAACATCGATGACTTGGTGAGCGCAGCGGACTTCCTGCGGAAGAATTACCAAGCGCCGCGGATCCTGATCGGCCACTCCCTGGGTGGCTCGGCCGTGTTGGCGGCAGCGCACCGGATCGCCTCGGTCCGTGCCGTCGCGACCATTGCCGCGCCGGCGGACCCGCTGCACGTCAAGGAACTGCTGCGCGAGAGCGTCGAGACGATTCGCGAGCAGGGTTTTGCCGAGGTGCAGCTAGGCGGACGCCGGTTCAACATCCAGGAGCAGTTTCTGGCCGATGCCGCCGCGCAGCCACAGGCCGAGCGCATCCGAACCCTCGGGGCTGCACTGCTGGTGATGCACTCACCGGTCGACCAGATCGTCTCGGTGGATGAAGCGGGGAAGATCTTCTCCCTGGCCCGGCACCCGAAATCATTCGTGGCGCTCGACGGTGCCGACCACCTGCTGAGTCGGCGCGAAGACTCGCAGTTCGCAGCGGACATCATCGGGGCATGGGCCGGGCGCTACGCCTTCGAGGAAAATCAAGCTCCCTCGGTTGGCGGCGCAGCACCAACCCGGAACGAAGCCCAAGACGCTTCGGTCGTACGTGAACCCGGCATCGTCACGGTGCAGGAGAGCGGCAACGGCTCGTTCCAACAGCTCATTTCCTCGGGTCACCACGCGGTATTGGCCGATGAGCCGACACCGATCGGCACCGATACCGGGCTTTCGCCCTACGAACTGCTTCTGGCCGGGCTCGGTGCGTGCACCTCGATGACCTTGCGCATGTATGCGCAGCGCAAGAAGCTCGACTTGCAAAAGGTCAGCGTGCGCCTGGCCCACTCCCGGATCCATGCCGAGGATTGCGCGAACTGCGAGACGACTTCCGGTAAGATCGATCACATCGAGCGCTCCATCACCCTCACCGGAAACCTTAGCGATGAACAGCGCAACAGGATGCTGGAGATCGCCGACAAGTGCCCCGTGCATCGAACGCTGGAGTCGGAAATCAGCATCACCAGTACGTTGGCCTGATCGCGCTAAACCTCCCGACGAGGAACCAATGCGAGAGCGGGCCGGACACCGGGCAACCCCGGGTGGGACCTTTCGGCCACCCCAGGCCTAGGTGGGGTCTTCTTCCGGAGGGTAGGTGATCCCCGTGCCGGAAACCACGGCAAAGGACGTCAACTTGTGCGCGGTGGCCTTGGTTGCCGAAAAAATGTCCAGGACTTCGACGCCGCGCACCACCAAGGCGTCGCCGACCATCGAACGGTGGCAGCGCCACGGGACGGCCTCGGCGCACATGATCGCGGTGTCCTGCTCCCCGGCACGACCCAGCAGGTCCTCTATGGCAGCGGCGAATTCCTCGCTCTGCATGTAGTCGGCATAGCCGCGGAAGGAATCGTTGCGCCAGGCACCGTTGATGCTGTCCTTGTGGGTCGGACGCAGTCCTCCAAGGTCCTTGGAACGGTGGTAGGTGATGCCCACCTTGTCCAGGCTCGCGGCCAAGTCATCGCCGTTGTACTGCGGGTTGTGCCTGGATTTGGGGATGGTGCGGATATCGATAAGTCGGGCGATGCCGTGGGCCTGCAGGATCTCGATGAACTCCGCGATCTCGTGCGTGGAGTGGCCGATGGTGTAGATGCGTGTGGTGTCCATGGAGTGCTCCTGTCTGCCCGATCGGGCGGATCCGCGGTGCTGGATGCGTCATTCTCAGCCTAGGCGACTTGGACCGACAAACACATGGCTGACTTGCAACAGGCCTACTGGCGGGAGATGGCGTATTCGACATCTCCGAGCTCGTCGCCGTCGATGCGGACCGGCCAGTTGGCCTTGAAGAGGCGGACCAGGTGCATTCCGGACTTTTCCATGACGCGGCGAGATGCGATGTTAACGGCCATGGTACTGGCATGGATTCGGGTCACCGATTCCACGGCGAAGCCGTGGGTGATCAATGCCCGGCTCCCCTCCGTGGCCAGGCCCTGTCCCCAGTACGCATGGCGCATGCGGTATCCCAGCTCCGGGTCTCCTGGATCGCCTCCGGGTTCCGGGCGAAGGTGGAACCACCCGATGAATTCACCTCCCGGATCCAGCTGGGCCACCCAGAACCCGAAGTCCGGGCCCCGACGATGGTACTGAAGGTATGAGGGAATGTGTTCGTTGGTGATTTCTTCACGGGTTGTGGCAACACCGTTGGAGATATAGCGCATGACTCGCGGATCGGCATCAAGCTCCACCAGTGACTCGACGTCATCGGCGGTGAACTCGCGCAGCACAAGCCTCGGGGTTTGAAGCAGGATCCTCATGCCAACATTGTGCGCCAAGACAACGCAACGTACCAGAACGTTGCAGACTACGTTTCAAACAAGCAGCCGCGCAGCCGACTGCTCGAGTACCTCGGCGAAACCCCCGGCGTGGAAGAACCGTCGCTGGGACACCGCGCCGTTGCCCTCGCGCATGATCCTTTCCAGTCCTCCCTGTATGTACTCCGTGTCGCCGGTTTCGGCCAGTGCAGGTTTGATGTACGCGTGTAGCACTGCCAGCATCCCGGACATGCTGGTCTTGGTTCCGGCCATCAGGTTGTAGTGGTTTCCCTGGGTACCGAACTTGGCGGCCTGCCAATGTGCCAAGTCGAAGACCTCCGGGGGGGCGGGAGACTCCTTGGGAGGGTTGCGCAATCCGGTGCTCACCAGGGCCCGAACGACAAGGGCCAGCAGGACAACGTCCGAGGTGCCCAACTGGGCATCGGGAACCCTGACCTCCACCGTGGGGTTGCGGGGGGAAAGATGGGCACCCCAACCTATGTGTCCGGAATCCAGGACCACGTCGGAGGCAAGGATGAAATCCAGGCGTTGGTCATAGTCGCTGGACCCGGCAAAGAACGGAGGTATTCCCTGCACCGACCAGCGGCGGTTCTGGATGGTGCGCCAGGAAGCAAATCCACTGTCGGACCCTCTCCAGTACGGCGAGTTGGCGCCCAGCGCGGTGAGCAGCGGCAGCCAGGGGCGCAGCGAGTTGACCGCAGCGACACCGGCATCGCGGTCCTCGACCCCCACATGCACATGGGTGCCGGCGATGTAGTGCTCCGCAGCGATACCGGGACAGAAATCATGGATCGCGTAGTAGCGATCGGACGCCGAGACTGTGGCGGGGACGCCCGGGATCCGCGGTGGCGTACCGATACCGAGCAGTTGCAGCCCCACTTCACGCGCTGCCGAGCTGAGTTCGCCACGGGCCCTGGACACGGACTCGATAGCCTCTTCGCGCTGGGTGAGGACCGGTGTGCAGCTTTCGATCTGGCATGCCAACAGCTCGGGGCGGATGCTGCCGTTCCCGGCGCCCAGATTCATGATCTGTTCTTGTACCCGGCGGGTGGGAGCCGCCGGGTAGCCGGTGTCGGGACGGACGAGGAAGAACTCCTCCTCGATGCCAAAGGTGCGCATATGTTCTTAGCCTTAGGTGGTGTAGCCGGGGACCAGCCCCTGAGGGCGGATCTGGGAAGCGAGCTGGGTGATGGGAGCCGCGTAGCGGACATAGTGCGGATTCTCGGCCGCAAGCCGCACCGCTTGGTGATCGCCCGGGACGAACGTTGTCAGGATCCCGTAGAACGATTCACACCGCCCGCACCAGACCTCGACGTCCCAGCAAGGCGGTTGGACGCGCGCGGCATCAAGAAGGAGGATGATGCGCTCATAGACCAAATAGGTGTCCGAGTTGCAGTGTTCACAAGTGGGGGTTTCATTGACCAGAGACCTGTGCGGTGATGGTCCCAAGGCCGGCAGCGTCGGCTCGTCCAGTGCCGCACGGAGCAGGAAAAGAGAGGTTCTTTTGACTAGTGGCTTTTTCATGGAGGCTACCTTCGACGTACTGAGCGGAATGCTGAAGAACACAATCCGGTCCTCTACCCATCATGATTGGGCAGGTGTTGCGAAGCAATGGTTACGGGCTAAATTGCCTACAAGTTCCCTGAGCGTCTGGGGCGTGGCTGCGGCAATACCGAGCCCAGACGAGCGCCGGCGCTTGCGGTGGACCACCAGGATTTCACGCCGTTGACGACGGCGGAGAAAACGATGCCTCCGAGTTGGGCCAATGCCGGCAACCAGGCAGGCGTACGTTCGCGGTGATCAGTCCAATGCCGCTGGCAATCAAAGCCCAGAAAAGATACCCCGAATCCGATCCACAGCAGGATGACGAAGCGGTTTGGCCTGGCCGGGTCGTGTCCGATCACGGAAATGAAGAACCCGGCAGGAATCAGGATCGCGGAGATGAGCACCCCCGTCGCTGGCGAGGTTCCACGGGCGGGGACCGAGGCGGAGTCCAGGAGCAACAAAACCACAAGACCAAGGATGACCAGCACGCCCGCATGTGCGTGGCCCGCCCGGAACATGCTCCTCTGCAAGTCGTTCGCCCCTTGTTTGCCTGTCACGACCCTGAGCATGAAGGTGCCGCCATAGGCGATGGTGACAACGGCCAGCAGAACGATCCTGGCAGTCAGGGCGTTGGCGGGGGCTCATGGCGGTGCCTCTTTCCGTGAAAGATCATGAGGTGCCGCACGGTGCATCCCGGTGGCTCGCCGCAGGGTCGTCGAAAGCCTGCCGCGGGCCAGCCCGCCCCGACCGATACCCAAGTCCCCGACACAGGAAATCACGTCTATCGCGAGCGCAGGTGCGACATCGGAGGCAACCCGCGGGTGCTGGTGCTTGTCCATAGGCGAAAGCTACCACCGGCAACCACAGAGTCAAGGCGTCCGGAACGGTCGCGTAGGCACAGGCCTCGGGCCGGTGGGGCACCGTGCCGGCGTCCCCAAACTGTGCACACGGCGGACCGGGGTCCTGCGTGGCTAGGAATTGATCCCGAGCTTTACCGTGCCGGCGTCGACTTCCCAACGCGCATCTAGGCGCACGTTTTCCAGCAGCCGCCGGTCGTGGGTCACCAGCAGCAGTGCACCCTCGTAGGCCTCGAGTGCTTCCTCGAGCTGTTCGATCGCCGGCAGGTCGAGGTGGTTGGTCGGTTCATCGAGAACCAACAGGTTCACCCCGCGTCCCTGCAACAGTGCCAGGCCAGCCCGGGTCCGCTCGCCCGGGGACAGATCCGCCACCAGCGAGGCGGTCTGGTGGGCCTTGAGCCCGAATTTGGCCAGCAGTGTGCGGGCCTCGGCGGGGGAAAGATCCGGGACGGTAAGTTCGAATCCGTCACCCAGGGCGGTGTCGTCGGGCAGATAGCTTCGGGCCTGGTCGATTTCGCCGATGGACACCGAGGAACCCATGGACGCCGAACCGGTATCCGGTCTCAGGTGTCCGAGCAATAGGTTGAGCAGCGTTGACTTGCCGGCCCCGTTGGGCCCGGTGATCCCGATCCGATCACCGGCATTGACCTGGACGGAGACCGGGCCAAAGGTGAAATCACCGCGGGTGAGGCTGGCATCGTTGAGGGTGGAGACCACGGTGGAGGAGCGGGGTGCGGGGAGAATCTCGAATTGCAGCACCCATTCCTTGCGGGGCTCGGCCACCTCGTCGAGCCGGGCAATGCGCGATTCCATTTGGCGGACCTTAGAGGCCTGCTTTTCGCTTGACTCGCTGTTGGCCTTGCGGCGGATCTTGTCGTTGTCAGGTGCCTTCTTCATGGCATTGCGCACGCCCGCCGAGGACCATTCGCGCTGGGTGCGGGCCCGGGAAACCAGGTCAGCCTTCTTGTCCGCGAACTCGTCGTAGGCTTCGCGTGCGTGGCGGCGGTTGATGGCGCGCTCTTCCAAGTAGGAGTCGTAGCCACCGTCGTAGACCGCGACCTGGTTCTGCGCCAGGTCCAGCTCGACGATTCGGGTGACGCAGCGGGCCAGGAACTCGCGGTCGTGGGAGACCAAGACCACCCCGGTGCGCAACGAGGAAACAAAAGACTCCAGGCGTTCGAGCCCCGCCAAATCCAGGTCGTTGGTCGGCTCGTCCAGCAGCACCACATCGAAGCGGGAGAGTAATAAGGCGGCAAGTGCCACACGAGCGACCTGCCCACCGGAAAGCGAGGTCATCAGCGTCTCGACGGGAAGGGTGAAGCCGAGTTCGGCCAGGGTGCCCGGTGCCCGGTCTTCGAGGTCCGCAGCCCCGGAAGCCATCCAGTGGTCGAAGGCGGTCGCGTACGCGTCGTCGGCTCCGCGGGCCCCGGAACCCAGCGCCTCGGCCGTGGATTCCATGGCCTCCGTCGCTGCGGCGCACCCCGTGCGCCGGGCCAGGTAATCGGCGATTCTCTCGCCTTCGACGCGTTCGTGTTCCTGGGGCAACCAGCCGATGAATGCGCCGTCGGGGGCACTGGAGACCGTCCCGCCCAGCGGTGTGTCGACACCGGCCAGAAGGCGCAGCAGCGTGGATTTACCGGCGCCATTGGCGCCGACCACCCCGATGACGTCCCCGGGGGCGAGCGTGAAGTTCAGTGCGGAGAAAAGGGTTCGGTGGGCGTGGCCGCCGGCAAGGTCCTTGGCCACGAGTGTTGCAGTCATGGAACCAGTTTAGTTTCCCTGGGCCGGCGCCTTGTCACCAGCGCAGGGTTCGGGCCCTCAGCGCAGGTACTTCGAGCTCATCCATCCGGTTTTTCCCGTGTGCATGGACCCAGACACCGGATTTCCCCCCCCGGTCAGTTGTACCTTGGCGACCGAGGTCTTTGGTGCGGCGGGCTGTGCGGCCTTGGGGCTCGAGGCAACGCCGCAGTGGTGCTCGAGTGTCTTGGCCCTGGAGTCCTTCATCATTTTGGCCTGGGCTGTTCCGAGGTACCTGAACTGCCATGTTTCGTAAATGTACCCTGGTCGTTTTCTCCATGCCCTTGGGGTACCGCAGGATGAACCCGTGCTTGTGGGCGTTCCGCACCCTCCACGTCCCGACCTTCGCCGAGGCGAAGCAGCCCTGCAGGGCACTTACCGCAGCCCGGGTTGCCCACGTCAACGGCCAACCCCGTTGGGTGCTCGGAGGTTCCGGGTTTGGCGGCAATGCGCCGGGCGTACGTTGATCCGCAGATCAGCGCGTATTTCGCGAGCAACGACTTCTGGATCGCTTAGGAACGGCAGCCGGAGCTGAGCCTGATGCCAACGCCGTCCTTGCGCGCGGCGGCAACAAGTTTCTTGTAGGCCCGGGCAACGACAGGTTGCAACCTGACCCCCGTGCCGGGGACCGTTGAGAGCGGTGGCGCGTAGGTCTTGGGGACCAGCGGCTATCTCTTGTTCACCAGCACGATGGTTGCAGTAACCTCAGACGGGCCAGGGTGCAGAACAGCCGTGTCCTGGATTCCCGCAGGTACCGGGGCCGCCAGCGCCTGAGAACCGGTCGGGGGAGCCAAGACCATGGCCAGTGCAGAGGCAGCCTCCCCGAACGTTGCCCTTTTGGTGCGCCCAATACCCATTTTGGGTGACCTCTCGTGTCCCTGGTGTCAGCTTGCCCGAAAGCGTCGAACCGGCCACCGGTTGCGGAGGCAGTGGTTCATCCTGACTCGGGGACGGGGCAGGGAGAATGAAACGGCTCCGGTATCCCCTCTGGCGGTTCAGGGGGCATCGTGCAGAAGCGAAAGATCACCACGAGTCCGACGGGATGCCCCTTGGTATCGGGCTTCATGTCACTGCGGAAAGGCAGATGGAGGCTCCGTGGCCAGGGTTGCTAGTGGAGGACGGTGCCGGTGGAGTGCACCACGGCTCCGGACTGTTGGGTGTGGGCGCTGACATCGAGCTCCAACCTGCACCTCTGGATGGGGCTCTCCAATGCCGTGGACACGTCCGCCGGGATGCTTCCTTCAAGCTTGCGCAACAGTTCCCGGATATCTGCGCCGTCATTGACGGTGACCTTGAGATCCAGATCCGGCTGGTCGGCGGTTCCGCGCAGCAGGGCCGAGGACGTGACCACCCCTGGTAAGCCGTTGATCTGTTCCACTATGGCAGAGGCCAGTACCGAGGGCTCACAGGTGGTCCGTCCTTGCGTGGTGTCCAGGTGCAAACGGTACTTCTCACTCAGGTTTCTCCGTGGAACCTGGGCGATCATCCAGGCCAGGGCCAAGACACCAAAGACAACGCCGATGACCAGCATCAGGGCCACTACCCAGGTTTGGGCGAAGAATGGGTGGAGTTCCCCGGAGACAACTTTCGCCTCCGGCTCCGGGGTTTGGGCGATGGCCTGGAGGATACCGGCGGCCTGGAGCAGGCCCAGTACTCCGGTGGCCAGTATCAGGATGCCCAGTATGGCCAGACAAGTGCGGTTCAGGGTTCCGGCTGTATGTTTCATCGCAATCCTTCCTGGATGATCGGTATGTGCGCGATGCCCATGGGCCTTAGCCCCGGGACTCGATGGTGGCAGTGACTTCCGGTACCGGGTCCAGCCCTATCGCCGTCAGTCGGTTGCGGACGCCGTCGGTGACAAGGGTGTGCAGGTCCTTGGTCTCGCGCAGGGAGGTTCCCACCTTGAGGTGGACCTTCTTGGCGGTGGCGGTCACCGAGGCCGTGGAGACGCCATCGACCTGTACGCACTGCGCCCGGGCAAGGTGTGCCACCCCGCGGCGGGTCATCACAGTCTGTTGCCCGGGATTTCCGGATTGCGCGTGGACATCGCCCCGACCGGTTTCTTCCCCGGAGCTGCTGCGTACCCTCAGGGTGTTGAAGCCGCCGGGAACAAGGGCGCAGAGCAGAAGGATCAATCCCACCGCGACGGCGACTGCCGCGATGCTCCACATCAAGGGATCGCTCCACGTCAATGTTGCCAGCTGGTTCCGTGGTGCTTGCAAGAGCGTGGACCATGAGCCGCTGACCAGCCTTGCGATGCACAGCCACGCCAAGCCGACGCCGATGGCCAGAAGCAGGATGCCGACGACCAATGACGGGACGGTGCGGGCCGGACGTCGGCGAAGTCCGGCGGATTCTCCCTCGTTGCGGCTCATAGCAGTTTCCTTTGCCTGCTGGCCGGGACCGTGGCGGCGCTTAGCCAAGAGATCTTGATATCGACATGGCGAACCTCTACACCGGTCATTTCGGTGACCCGGGTCCGGATGCGCTGGCGCATCTGTTCGGTTGTGCGCCGCAGCGGAACAGGATAGGGCATTCCGACTTCGACGCTGAGCGTGGCGATGTTCCCGGTGAGCTCCACGGAGGCCTTGGGTCGCGCCTTGAGGTCGGCGTGGGTTCCGATCCCCAGGAAGCCCCCGGAGGAACCGCCGGCGACCGATTCATCGCTGGCAACCTGGCTGGCGATCTTCTCGATCACCTTGTCTGCCAGGACCGTTTGGCCGCGCGAGGAGAAAGCGTCATGGTGCGACGTGCGTGGAGCGCCGTTGAACGCCACGGCGCCGGGCCCCGAGGCGTTCATCGGCTCGAGGCTTTACCAAACAGGGCCGCCATGTCCAGCTTCCCCTCCGCGACCCTGCCGACCAGCAAACCGATGAAACCCAGGACGACCGCGGAGACCAATGCCCACCAACCGCCGAAAGCCAAAACTATTCCAAGCACCAGCCCTATGGCCAGGCACCAACGTGTAGTAGACATTGCCAACCTTATTTCTTCTTGGACTTGACCGAGCACCGGGTCGATGGATCGGTCGGGGCAGCGGAGTTACTGAAGTTCGTTCTTGGGCTCCGGACGTGGGGCACGATCGCGCTCTTCGTCGTGGTCGTCTTCGGGCAGGTGCACGTCGGTGACATTGACGTTCACCTCCAGCACCTCCAGCCCGGTGGTTCTCTCCACCGACTGGATGACGTTGCGGCGGATCCCCTGGCTGACCTCCACGATCGAAACGCCATAATCGACGACGATCGAAACATCGATGGCCGTCTGCTTTTCGCCCTTTTCGACGGTGACCCCGCCACTGACGTTTACCTGGGATCCCGGGATGCGCTCGGTCAAGGCGCTGAATGCGCGGCGTCCGGCGCTGCCCATGGCGTATACGCCAGGAACCTCGCGGGTGGCGATCCCGGCGAGCTTCTGCACCACGGTCTCCTCGATCGTGGTGTCCCCGAGCTCGGTATGCAGTGCATCGTGCTGCCTGGGTTGCTGCGCCACGTCACTGCGGTGGTGTTCCTCGGCCTTGCCTGGCGCACCTGTGGGGGTTGCGGGGGTTCTGGGTGACTCGCCCATGGGAAACGACTCCTTCGAAGGAAATATGATCTTGCTTACATATAGAGAGACGAGGCCCGGAGCAAATCCTCACGCGGTGTCATGGACTATTTTTCTTTCCATCTCCGGCAGGGTTTGCCCACCTGTTCCCGCGGAGTGAAGGCTATGGCATATTGGAGACAATCCCGGGAGGAGCGGACTGCCAATGCCAGAGCACGTCCCGGGTTCGGACGCGGATGAAGGAAGCATCGTCGCGCGCGCCCAAGATGGGGACCTGGCGGCATTTGAACTGCTGGTTTCGATCTACCAGGTCAGGCTTTTTCGCTTGGCGTACCGGATGCTCAATGACCGGCTGGATGCCGAGGACATCGTCCAAGAGGCGTTCACTTCCAGCTGGCGTTCGCTGCCCATGCTCAGTGACGTGAATGCCTTCGGCGGCTGGATCTACCGGCAGGCGATGAACAAGTGCCTGGATCTGTTGCGCAAGCGCTCGGTACATCCCGAAGCCCTCACCGATCCCGATGATCTTCGCTCCACCTGCGAAACCGGCGCAAACCTCCTGTCCTCGTGTTGCGATCCGGCCGATTCGGCCCAATGCGCCGCCGCGGAAGACGAGCTTGCACAACTGCTCAACGCGCTGCCTCCGGTTCAAAAGGCTTGCTGGCTTCTGCGGGAGATCCATGGCAGGAGTTATGCCGAAATCAGTGACACACTGAAGATCAGCCCAAGCACGGTCCGCGGCACACTGGCGCGGGCCAGGCATCGCATAGCAGAGGGGATGAGCCCATGGCGTTAGCCGACCCTCCCCGCCTCGGGTGCGGCCGCAGCATCGACCAGGTATGGGCCGGGATAGATGCGCCGGCGATCGGACATGAACAGGGGTGCGCGCAATGCCAGGAGGCACGCACCCGGCTGCAGAAACTCAAAAAAGCAACCCGTGCGATGCGTGAGAACGAGATGCACGATGCACAGCCCAAACCCCGTGACGGGCTCACCGATGCAATCATGGCGGTTGCCCGGGCGGAGGTCCGCCGGGGAAGGATCCTGCTGCTGCGCACCACGGAGAACGGGGCCACGGAGATCAGTGAGCAGGCACTTGGTTCACTGGTTCGATCCGCGGCAAGCGTGGTTCCGGGCATCCATTCACGACGTTGCAGCATCGAGATCCATGAAAGCCCCGGGCAGCCCCCGGCTCCCGCTGGTACCGCCATCCTCGGCCAGGACTTGGTCATCAACCTGCGGGTTGCGTGCGCTGCCGGCATCGAGATCCCCCGTACCGTCCAGGCGCTGCGGCGCGGGATCTGCGAGGTGATCCCGGCATCCATCGGGGTCAAGGCAGCCACCATCAACATCACGGTGGAGGATCTCTATGATGCCTGAGCAGCGCGCCCTGGTTACCAACCGCGATATCGAGGCCCTTGCCGCCCAAGCCGCAATGCAAACCCCCGGTGTCCTGCGGCTTGAACCCACCATCCGGGATCTTCTTGGACGGATCGGACCCACGGGCGCGGCAAGGAGCGGGCAGGGAGCCAACCGGCTACACGAAGGGGTGGTGGCGACGATCAATGACGGAATAGCACGCGTCCACCTCGATATCGCCACCGACATCACCTACACAGCGCTGCAGGTGGCCCAAACCGTGCAGGACCGTGTCTGCCAGGGCATCCGCAAGACCGGCTTGATCCCCGGCAACGTGGACATCAGCATCCTGGCCATCGAGCCTGCTAACGCCACCGGGTAGTTCCCTGTTGGAGTTCGGCGGTGCAAGCGGTTGCCGGTGCAGTGGGGTGCTTTTGGGCATTCCGGGTGGCGAACGGTGACTTTGGACCCTATGCGGGCCCACCGGCCACGGGCAGGATGGAATTACAGCCGAGAGGACAGCCTGGCGGGCAGATTGGGCCAGCTGGAACATCGGCACCCGCAAGGGGAACCTTCGCGATTCCGGGCCATCCGAGAATCGGGGGTGGAGGAGAAATGAAGGAGATCTTAACCATGAAGCGATGGACTGCATGGCAAAACTGGATCGCCGTGGCTGCTGGCGTTTACATGCTTCTGGCCATGACATGGACCGTGGATGTTGGATCCTCAAACGCATACATGCTCACCGGCGGTATCGTCTTGATCGTCGTAGGCGTCATCAATCTCGTGTCCACGAGCAGGCCCGTGGCCGAGTGGGTGCAGATCGTTGTATCCCTGTTGGTGATCGCATCCCCATGGATGGGTGCCTTCGCAACCGGAACCCCGGCAGTGGCTTGGAGCACTTGGATCCCGGGCGTTATCGCGCTGATCGCCTCGGTGATGGCGCTGCAGCCTGCAATGAAGGGCTACCGCGAGCACCACGCAGTGGGCTCACACTAGGGAATGACTACCCAAGGACCCGGCCGGTTGGCCGGGTCCTTGGTCTGCGCCGGGGGCCGCTGGGCACACTGTGGCGGGATCTAGCGGGATTCGATATGCGTCCGCAGCTTGGTCGAGAGCTCCCGGAGGGTCGCGAACTCCTCGGCTGACAGGGCCGAGCCGATCAGTGCGTGGATGCCCTTGACATGCTCACGGCCAATGGACTTCTGGACCTCGGCGCCCTTGGCGGTTAACGAAAAGAGTACTGCGCGTTGGTCCGTGGGATCGGGCGCCCGGGACACTAGGCCCTTGGCCTCGAGCCTCTCGGCCATGCGGCTAAGGCTCGGCTGGGAAATCAGCAGGTGCGCATTGAGGTCCGAAAGCCGGCTGCTTGATGCCGGGCAGCGCGAGAGGTTGAAGAGCACGTCGTATTCGCGGATGCCAATTTCCTTGAACTCCGGGAGTTTCTGGATCTCGCGCATCACCGTAACCTGTGCCCGGAACAACGCTTCCCATGCCGCATTTGAGAACTGCATCGAGGCGGGCCTATGCATTGGCGTTCCCGGCGTTGGCCTTGGCGGCGCGGGCGGCAACACGGTTGGCGTGGGTGGGTGCTTCGGGATGCTCGGGAGGGGTTCGGTGTCCCAGTTCCTTGCGCAGCTCGGGCAGCACGTATTCCCCGAAGAGGTCAAGTTGTTCCAGCACCGTCTTGAGGGGCAGCCCCGCGTGATCGATGAGGAAAAGCTGGCGGTGGTAGTTGCCGAAGGCCTCCTGGAAGGTCAGGGTCTTGTCGATCATCTCGGCGGGAGAGCCAACGGTCAGCGGGGTCTGGTCGGTGAAGTCCTCCATCGAGGGTCCGTGCCCGTAGACCGGTGCGTTGTCGAAGTAGGGACGGAATTCGTCCTTCGCATCCTGGGAGTTCCTGCGGATGAAAAACTGCCCGCCCAAGCCCACGATGGCCTGATCCGCCCGTCCGTGTCCGTAGTGCTCGTAGCGTTCGCGGTAAAGGTTGATCAGCTGCTGGTAGTGCTCCTTGGGCCAGAAGATGTTGTTGGCGAAGAATCCGTCCCCGTAGTAGGCCGCGATCTCGGCGATCTGTGGGGTCCTGATCGAGCCGTGCCAGACGAACGGGGCAACTCCGTCAAGCGGGCGCGGGGTGGAGGTGAAGTTCTGCAGCGGGGTGCGGAACTTGCCCTCCCAATCCACTGTTTCCTCATCCCACAGCCGGCGCAACAGGTTGTAGTTTTCCACCGTCAGGTCCACCGAGTCCTGCTGGTTCTTCCCGAACCACGGATACACCGGGGCGGTGTTGCCCCGCCCCAGGACCAAGTCCACCCGGCCCTCGGCCAGATGTTGGAGCATCGCGAAGTCCTCGGCGATCTTCACCGGGTCATTGGTGGTGATCAACGTGGTGGTGGTGGAAAGGATCAGCTTTTCGGTTTGTGCGGCGATGAAAGCCAACGTGGTGGTGGGGGAGGAGGAGAAGAAGGGCGGATTGTGGTGCTCGCCGATCGCGAAGACATCCATGCCCACCTCTTCGGTCTTCTTGGCGATGGCGACGATGTCCTTGATCCGTTGTTTCTCACTCGGGGTCTTGCCGGTGACCGGATCGGCGGTGATGTCACTGACGGAGAAAATACCGAACTGCAAGGGTGCCTCCTGGGGCGGGTTTGCCTGGCTCCGCTAACTAGGTTGCCAGAGTTGTATGCGTTTGCATGTAATAGCGTCCGGGGCGGTCAAGTGATTCCCGAGTGCCCGGGTGATGGCGCTCACCCAAAACGGGACTTCGCGGTAGGCTCCCGCTATGGGCACACCGCTATCGGCAAACCGGGAACCGGACAAGGCACAACCGGTGCGCTGGAGCGCAGTGGCCGGAATCGTCGGGTTCCTTGCCATCGTGGAACTGACCAGCGGAATCCTGCAGGGCTACTACACGCCGCTGATGACGGACATCGCCCGCCACTTAGACATCCAAGACGCGGACGTGAACTGGTTCGAGGCCGCCCAGCTCATGGTTTCGGCCCTGGCCGTTCCGCTGCTTGCCTCGCTGGGCGATATCTTTGGCCACAAGAAGATGCTCCTGCTCTCGGCAATCGTCACCGCCGTCGCCTCATGGGCCGTGGTGTTCTCCGGTTCCTTCACCACCTTCCTGATTGCTTGGGCCCTGCAGGGGTTCTATGCCGTATGGCTGCCATTGGAAATCGCGATCGTCTTTTCCCGTGCGCGGAAGCTTGGCGCACCAGGACCAATGACCCGACGGGCAGCGGGGCTGCTGGTCGGCGCCCTTGAATTCGGCGTGATCGCCGGGGCGCTGGCCGGAGGCGCACTGATCGGGGTCTTTGGCGGAAACCTCGCATTGACCATGATGATTCCGGCCGTTGCCACCACCATCTGCATCTTCGCTGTGGCCTTCGGAGTACCTGATGACGGGCAACGCAACGAGGCGAAGATCGATGGTGGGGGATTCGGGTACCTGGCCGTGGGGTTGCTGCTGCTCACCAGCGGGCTGAGCTTCCTGCGGATCAACGGACCGGCGTCCCCGCTGGTGTGGAGCTCGTTGGCTCTGGGGTTGGCGGTGCTCTACATGTTCTACCGCCACGAAAACAAGCAAGCCGATCCCCTGATCGACTTCAAGGTGCTCTTTGCCCGATCGATGTGGCCGGTGCAGCTGACCGCGGGCCTCTTTGGCGTCTCGGTGCTCGGCGCCCAGATCCCCATGAGCACCTTTGCCCGCACCGACCCGGCAGTGAACGGCTACGGCCTGGGACTCAGCGCCTCGGGGGTCTCGGTGATCATCGGCGCCTACGTGCTGGCGTTGCTCACCGGTGCCTTGCTCTTCCCGGTCGCGGCACGCCGGGTTGGAACTCGGGTGACTCTGATTGGCGCCAGCATGCTGGTGGGGATCGGTTACCTGCTTTTCCTGCCGCTGCATGATTCCCTGGCACAGGTGCTGGCCAACATGATGGTTGCCGGCCTGGGCTCCGGTGCCTTGGTTGCGGCACTTCCGTCCGCGGCAGCGGCGGCGGCGCCGTTCCACCGCACGGGCATGGCCACCGGGCTGACCAACGCGATCAAGACGATCGGCGGATCCTTTGCCTCGGCGATCTTCGGTCTGGCATTGATCGGCCAGGTCGCCAGGGCCGTAACCGATGGTTCGGCGGAGAACTTCGCTGCTCCGTTGGCCGGCTACATGGTTGTCTGGGCGATATGCGGCGGCACTGCCGTGGTCTGTGCGCTCATCCTCTTCGCCGTGCCGCGCGATGCGCTCGAGGATGCTCCATTATCGAAATGAAGCGGCGTCTCCGTTTTCGTGAAGAACCCAATGAGTGCAATAGCAAGGAAATGGATGATCGAGGTTCGGCTCGGATCCCTGCGCGCCCGGCACCACCCGCGGGCCAGGCTGCCGGAGTCCAGAGGAACGCACGGGTCCGCCAACTGGCGGGGATAGGGATGCTGGTCGCTGCACTGCTGGCTTTCACGGCCTGTTCCTCGGGTGGGGCAGTGGACCCCGAATCGACGTGGTGGTCACCAGAGCAGGGCCAAAGCTGGCAAATGCAGCTTGCCGGTGGCCTGGATACCGACGTGGAAGCGCAGATCTACGACGTGGATTCGATCGACACGTCCTTGAAGGACCTGGAGGAAGCGCACGGAAAAGGGGCGCACCTGGTGTGCTATTTCAACGCCGGGGCGTGGGAAGAGTGGCGCGGCGACGCCACCGGGTTTGATCAGGTGCTGCTGGGTAACGAGCTCGGGGGATGGCCCGGAGAGCGCTGGTTGGATGTGCGCAGGCAAGATGCGTTGCTGCCGATCATGGCCAAGCGCATGGATGCATGCAAGGAACGCGGCTTTGACGCGGTGGACCCGGATAACGTGGATGGGTATTCCAACGACTCGGGCTTTGGGCTCAGTGAGGATGACCAGCTGGCCTACATCCGCGCCTTGGCGCAACTTGCCCACGAACGTGGCCTTGGTTTTGGCCTGAAGAATGCGGTGGAGTTGGTCGGCGGGCTGGTGGACGAGATCGATTTTGCCGTCAACGAGCAATGCCATGAATACGACGAGTGCGATGTCTATGACCGGCTGCTGGCTGCCGGCAAGGCAGTGGTGGTCCTGGAGTACGCCATGGACCCGAAGCAGGTCTGTGGTGCGGTCCCGCGAGGGATCGAAGTGCTCTTCAAGCCCCTTGAGCTCGGCGCCGAACGCAGCACCTGTTGAGCCTTGGCGCGCAACGACCGGTCCCGCGCCAAGGCTACCGCGTTGCCTACTCCTTGCTCATGTTCTTCCACCACGTCGTGGGATCGGCAACCTTGAAGCGCCTCCCCGTCATAGAGCTGGGAACGATGCGCACGAATTGTTCCTTCGGGCCCGACTCCCACGGGAAAAGCATTAAATCGAAGGTGTCTAGCGTTTCCTCGATCCCGCCAAAGAGCTCGGCTTCGCCCTGGACCATGACCGACCAGGCAACCCCGGTTTCTTGGTTTACCCCGTCGGCTTCGAAGGCAACGTGGGGCTGGGAGCGCAACGTATCGAGTTTCGTGCCCGGTCCGGTCCTGAAAACCACCGTGCCGTGGTCGATGGTGAAGTTGATGGGGAAGATTTGCGGGCGGTCGCCAGTGCTCACGGCAAGGTGGCCAACGGAAACCGCGCGGAGCAGCTCAAGGCACTGGTCGGTTTCGAGTCGTTCGGTGTTGGGGTGGTGTTGTTTCTCATCCATGCTCCGAGCGTACGTGTGGACGCCCCAAGTGGCCAGAGCCAAAGACCTTAAAGCACGTTTGACTATGCGCGGCCCGTGGATGGGCAACAGTGCTGAGCCCAAGGAGGGAGGCGGGAAACCCATGGTGTCGAACCCCCTCCTGAACGTGCACGCTCAGGGTAAAGCCTATGAATCCTTGTGCTTGTGCTTGCGCTCGTCCTCGATGTCCTTGCGCTCACGACGGGTGAGCGGGCTCTGACCGGTAGCCGGGTTGATGATCACGCCGGGTTCCGCCGGAACAGCTCCCGTGGTGCCCGGTGCTTGCGTCGCGCCGGAGGACGGGCCGCCAATAGGGCCTGAGGTGACCTTCGGTGCGGCCATCTTAGCCGGGACCTGGAGGCTGGCGCCGGCCACGGTCATGACCTCCTCGGTGGTGGGGTGGTTGCCGTGGCGCTGGGCCCGGCGGGTTGCTGAGCGCTCCTTGGCGCCTTCGACCAGGTGGTAGAGCACCGGAACCAGGATCAGTGTCAGCGCCGTGGAGGAGACCAGCCCGCCAATGACCACCACTGCCAAGGGCCTGGAAATGAATCCTCCCCCGCCGGTGAGTCCCAGTGCCATTGGCACCAGGGCGAAGATCGTTGCAAGCGCCGTCATCAGGATCGGGCGCAGACGCTGCCGGGCACCGTGGTAGATGGCATCTTGCAGGTTCATTGCCGGGCGTCCGTCGCGCGGTACCCTGTACTGGTTGATCAGATCGATGAGCACGATCGCGTTGGTGACCACGATGCCCACCAGCATCAGCATGCCGATCAGCGAGGGCAGCCCCAACGGGACCCCGGTGATCAGCAGCAGCCCGATGGCGCCGGTGGCGGCAAACGGGATGGAGACCAGCAGGATCAGCGGCTGCACCAGCGACTTGAACGTGGCAACCATGACCACGTACACGATGGCGATTGCCGCAAGCAGTGCCAGGTAGAGCTGGGCGAAGGACTCGGCCTGCTCGGTGGCGGCACCGCCAAGCTCGGCGGTGGCTCCCTCGGGAAGCTTAAGCGTGTCCAGGCGCTTGGTGACTTCCGCGGAGACCGCACCCAAATCGTTCTCGCCCGGGGTGATCGAGACGGTGGCGATCCTCTCCCCGTTGGAGGAGGTGATGGTTGCCGGGGATTCGGTGCGCTCAACCGTTGCCACGTCGCCGAGCTTCACGATGCCGTTCGCGGTGGGAAGCGCGAGGTCGCGCAGCTGCTTGAGGTCCTTGAGCTCGGTTCCTTCACCGATGCTCACTGGGTAGTCCGTGTATCCCAGGCGCACTGTGCCGGCGGGAACCGGAGAGATCGTGCCGGCGGTCAATCCGCCGATCTGCGCCTCGGAGAGCCCGGCCTTGGCGGCCTTGGTCTTGTCGATCTCGATGGAAACCTGGGGACGGGCCGTGGAGAGGTTGTCGCTGACGTCGGTTGCGCCCTCGATGCCACCCATGGCATCCACGGTGGCCTTGGTCGCCTCGGTGAGCAGCCCGGGGGTCGGTGCCCCGACCTTCACGGTGACGGTGGAGGAGCCGGTGGGACCGCCCTCGTTGGCCGATAGAGAGATCTCCGAATCCTTGCCCAGCGGGCCCAGCACCGTGCGTGCGGCACCCTGGATGGCCTCCTGATCGGCATCGGGGTCGGTCATCACGGTGAAGGACGCGGTATCTGTTCCCCCGGCCATGAACGCGGCGAACCCGCCGGACGGGTTTCCGGCGGTCAGCTGGACATCCATCACGCTATCGAGTCCACGCAGGGCCTTCTCCACCGGTTCGGCAGCATCCAGCGTGGTGTCCAGGGAGGAACCGGCGGGAAGCTTCTGGGAGACGGTGAAGGTGTTCTGCCCGGTGCCTCCGAGCAGGTTGGTCGGCACCAGGGGCACCAGGAAGGCCGTGAGCCCCAGCAACAGCACCGCGGCCACCAGCGTGACCGCCGGGTGCCGCTGGGTGCCGCGCAGGATGGGGGAGTAGCCGCGCTGGAGCCAGGAGCGTGATTCCTTGGCCTCGGCTGCGGTGCGGGCCGCTTCGACATCCGCCGCGCCGGACTGGCTCTGGCCCAGGAACCAGTAGGCGAGTACCGGAACAATCGTCAGTGCGACAAGCAGCGAGGCAAGCAGCGCAATGGTCACTGTCAGTGCAAAGGGTCGGAATAGTTCCCCGGCCACCCCGCCGACCAGGGCGACGGGCAAAAACACCGCAACGGTGGTTAGCGTCGCGGCGGTCACCGCGGTGGCTACCTCGCGCACCGCGGTGATGATGGCCTTGGACTTCTCCTCGCCATAGGCCAGGTGCCGCTTGATGTTCTCGATGACCACGATGGAGTCATCGACCACGCGGCCGATGGAGATGGTCAGTGCACCAAGTGTCAACACGTTCAACGAGTAGCCGCCCACGCTCAGGCCGATGAAGGTGACCAGCAGGGAGAGCGGGATGGAAATCGCGGTCACCAGCGTGGAGCGCACCGAGAGCAGGAAGATCAGGATCACCACCACGGCGAAGCCCAAGCCCAGCAGGCCCTCGACGGTCAGGTCGTGGATGGATTGCTCGATGAAGGGGGCCTGGTCAAATACCGTCGTGAAGGTGGCGGCGGCGCCCAGTTGGGCGGCCAGGTCCGGAAGCTCGGCGGTGACTGCCTGAGAGATCCCCACGGTGTCGCCGTCGGGCTTCTTGGTGATGGAGACCGCGAGGGTTTCCTCGCCGTTGGTGCGGGTGACGGAGGTCGCGGTGTCGTCCTGAAGTTCCACGGTGGCCAGCTCGGAGAGCTCGGCCACGCCGTTGGTTCCGCGCACGGGCAGCGACTTGACTGCCTTGAGCGAATCGATAGAGGATCCGGAGGTGACGGGCAGGTCAAGGCCATCGGTGCTCAGCCGGCCAACCGGCATCAACCCGGAACCTTCCTCGATGACGTCCTTGAGGTCCTTGACGCTCAATTGCGCGGCAGCCATCTTGGCGGAATCAGGAAGCACGGCAATGTGCTGGGAGGTGCCGCCGGAGACATCCGCGGTGCGCACACCCTCGATTTTCGAGAGCTTGGGAAGGACCAGGCGCTCGACGTCGGCACGCAGCGCGTTCAGGTTCTCGTCCCCGGAGACCGCCAAATAGACGACGGGGAAGTCGGAAATGGAACCGGCGAACGCGGTGGGATCGACGTCCTTGGGCAGCTCGGACTTGGCATTGGAAATGGCCTTGTCCACCTGCGCGCGCGCGCGGTCCAGGTCCGTACCGTAGACGAAGGTCAGCGAGACGGTGGTGAAGCCGGTCTGCGAGGTGGAAGACGAGGATTCAAGACCCTCCACGGCCTGCAGCGCGCCTTCAAGGGGCTGGGCAACCTGCTTGTCGATGACCTCGGGGGAAGCGCCCTGCTGGGATGCCACCACGGAAATCTGCGGGAACTCGAGGGCAGGAATGAGTTCCTGCTTGAGTTGGCCCATGGTGATCACTCCGAATACCGCCACAAACACGGTGATCAGTGCGATGAGGGCGCGGTTGCCCAATGAAAGTACGGCTAACCGGTACATCTGCCATCCTAGAAGATCGTTGTCTCGCTATTGCTCCTCCCGCCTACTCTAGTGGGCTTGGGGACGGCAGAGGTGCATCTCCGGGGCTACCTTTGGCCACGGGTTTGCCAGGACCGATTGCTGGACTCACCTGCCGTTGACGTGCAACCATGGGCCAACGGTCCGCAAGACCGATATGAGGTCGCTCCGCCGGCGTCCCCGCAAAGGGTTAACGGCGGCTGTCGACTCCAGCCAACGTGAGGAGAAAACATGTACTCCCTAATCAATGAGCCGGCGAATCACGAGCGCCTGCCGGGCGGCACGACGATGCCCCCGGAACACGCTCCCGAACCGGAACCGCCCCCGGGTCCTCCCGCCCCGGCGCCGGCACCCGAGCCCGGCTTCCCGCCGGATGCGCCCCCGGGCCCGCCTCCGGCGCCATCACCGGAACCGGATCCGTTCCCGGCACCTGGTCCCGGCCCGGTGCCCGGCCCCGATCCCATGCCGAACCCGGACCCCACGACCCGTTAGCCGCCCCGAGCCCACGGGCATTGCGCGTGCACCGTGTTGTGGCCCCGGCATTGTCTCGAGCCGATGCCCCAGGCAGCAGTATCAGCGAAGCCGGGTGAGCTCGCGGGGAAAAGGACTCGCTGGCCGAATCGAACCCGGCAGGGGATTGCTATTGAGCGCGCCCGGTGATTGGCGGTGGCTCAGTGGCCGGTTGGGCGTATGCAAGGGTTTGGCAGGAACTCGCTCAAAAAAATAAGCACGGATGCGGAACCTGGTCACAGGTTCCGCATCCGTGCTTTATCCAACATCCAGCGCGTGGAGGCTAGATTCGTGCAGCCTCCAGAGGCTGAGTATGTTGCGCGTTATTCGGCCGATTCCTTGTCGGGGTCGACGTTGGTGGCCGGTCCGCCCGGCGTGGCGCCCCCTTCGTCGGACCAGTCATGGCCGGTCTCTGCGCCCAAGGCAGGATCCGAGACACTGTCCTTTGGCTTGGTTGGCTCGTTCTTGGAGTTGCCCTGTTCGGTCTTATCGCTCATAGCTTGTTTCTCCTTTGTTTGTGCTGGCGGGGACTGCTCCCCGGCGGTACTGCCGGCCCTGCGTTGCTTTCTGCACCGGGCCAGAGGCCGTCGCCTTCCATCGTAGAACGGTTCTGCCCTCAAACCGTCGCAGCGACATAGTGCCACTTTGCCTCGTTGCTCGGTGTTGGGCAACTGTGGTTCGGTGCCCGATCCCGTCCCCAGGCGGACCGGATGCCCGGCTAGGATCCGGTGTCCGGGTCCATGGCGGAGTAATACCTGTCCAGCAGGTCCTTGGCATGGTGGTTGAGTTCCGCCGCAGGATCGATGTTCGGTGCGCGCTTGATCACGTCCTTGGGGAACCGGACCTGCAAGTGGCCATCGGTGAACACGGCGCCTGAGAGCGGGACCAAGCATTCCTCGGATCCGAACAGGCCAACGTGGACGGACACGAAGTCCGGATCCCCGGTGTTCCGGTCGACAAAGATATTGCCCATGGTGCCGACCTTCTCCCGGTTTGGGCCGTAGACGGTGCTCTTGGCTTTCTTCAACGTGTTCAGGTAGTCCTCGCCGGGCATGACACTGTCCTCACCGGATGGTCCTCCCGGGCGCTTTCACCGGGGCCATCTGGTCGGTGGCACCGCAGTCCGCGACGTACCAAGGCAGGCATGTGGTGGTCGTGCACCCGCCCCGGGCATCCACCCCAAGCAAAGCACCGTGCGCACCCGCTTTCAAGGGGCAAGGGCTTGGGAGGCAAAGAGCAAGGGCCCGGTTCCCCGAGCGGGGAACCGGGCCCTTGCCATCGTGGCAGGTGCCGTGGACCTAGGCCAGCTTCAGGACCTTGTCGGTCTCTGCGCGGACTTCTGTGTAGAGCGAGGCGTTCTCATTGAGCTTCACACCGTAGGACGGGATGATCTCCTTGAGCTTGGGCTCCCAGGAAGCGAACTGCTTGGGGAAGCAGCGGCCCAGCAGCCCGATCATGATCGGGGTCGCGGTGGAGGCCCCGGGGGATGCACCGAGCAGCCCTGAGATGGTGCCGTCATCGGAGGTGATGACCTCGGTGCCGAACTGCAATACCCCGACCTTCTTCGGATCCTTCTTGATGACCTGGACACGTTGCCCGGCGGTGATCAATTCCCAGTTCTCGTCCAGCGCGCTGGGCAGGTACTCGTGCAGGGCATCGATCTTGCTGCCGCGGGACTTGAGCACCTCCTTGACCAGGTACATGGTCAGGTCAAGGTTGTCCTTGCCCACGGCCAGCATCGGAAGGATGTTGTGCGGGCGGATGGACAGCGGAAGGTCCATCAACGAGGAGGTCTTCAGGAAGTTGGTGGAGAAGCCGGCGTAGGGGCCGAACATCAGCGAGCGCTTGCCATCGACGTAGCGGGTGTCCAGATGCGGAACGCTCATCGGCGGGGCACCGACCGAGGCCTGGCCGTAGACCTTGGCGTGGTGCTGTTCGATGATCGAGTCCTCGGTGCAGCGCAGGAACTGGCCCGAGACCGGGAATCCGCCGAAGCCCTTGATTTCCTTGATGCCCGACTTTTGCAACAGGCCCAGGGCGCCACCGCCGGCTCCGACGAAGACGAACTTCGCGTTCACCGTGTGCTTGGCCTTGGTGGCGTTGTTCCGCACGGTGATGCCCCAGCCGCCGCGGTTGCGACCGATGTCCGTGACGCGGTGGCCGAAGTTGACCTCGACACCATCGGCGGCGAGGCTTTGGGTCATCTGCTTGGTGAGCGAACCGAAGTCCACGTCGGTTCCCGAGGTGACCCGCGAGGCTGCCACCGGCTCGGATTCATCACGTCCCTTGGCCACCAGCGGCGTCCAGGAAGCGATGGTGTCCAGGTCCTCGGTGTGTTCGATCTCGTTGAACAGCGTGTTGGGCTTCAGGGCCTCGTAGCGCGTCTTGAGGAACTTCTGCGAGTCTTCGCCCAGGACGAAGCTCATGTGCGGCAGCGGGTTGATGAAGCTGGCGGGATCCTCCACCACCTTGTTCTTCATCAGGTGGGAGAAGAACTGGCGCGTGACTTGGTACTGCTCATTGATCTTTACAGCCTTGGCGGGGTCGACGCTGCCGTCGGCTTCAAGGGCGGTGTAGTTCAGTTCGCACAGGGCGGAGTGGCCGGTGCCTGCGTTGTTCCAGGGATCGGAGGACTCGAGGCCCGCCTGGTCAAGGTTCTCGAAAAGTCCAATGCTCCACCCCGGTTCCAATTGCTTGATCAGGGTACCGAGCGTGGCGCTCATGATACCGGCGCCGACAAGGACGACGTCGAATGACTGCTGGGTGGATTCAGAAGGCACGAGGGGGATCTCCATTGAAAGTTCTTCTAGACTCTAGGCAAGGTTAGCGTGGCGCGGCAGGGTCCGGGAAATTGGGGCCTTGGCACGTGATGTTTAGGTGGCGAGTTTCACGTCCGAGAACACTTCGTCCAGAACCGGTGAGGAAGGGTAGTACTTCACCGTGTCGTTGAACGCCAGAGCCGAAATCGGGAAGGCCAGGGGCAGTGCGGGAAGGTCGGTGGCCAGCGTGTTGGAGAGCTCCTCGTATGCGGTCACGCGGTCCTGGCCGGCCGGCATGGACCGGGCCAACAGCACCTGGGCCGAGAGGATCGGGGAGTCGTAGTCGAACTGCTTGCCGTTGGAGGTGAACAGCGCGCCCATGAAGTCATCGGGGTCCCTGTAGCCGCCGTTGAAGCCCAGCAGGTGCAGCCCCGGGACCTCCCCGGAGCGGACCTTTGCCACGTACCCGTCGGTCCAGTCGATGGGCATCGGCGCCACCTTGATGCCGGCCACCGCCAGTTGGCGTGAGATCTCGGCGTAGATGAGTTCGGGCAGCGGCAGGTAGGCCCGGGAGATGTTCAGCGGGTAGAGGAACGGGATCGGGGTGCCGTCGTAGCCGCAGGATTCGAGCAGCTCGGCGGCGCGGGCGGCATCGGGACCGAAGTAGGTATCCGAGGACTTCACCCCCAGCGAGGCGGGCAGGAAACCGCGGGCTTCCTTGGTCCCGGAGATGAAGAACTGCTCGATGATCTTCTGCCGGTCGATGCAGTGGGCGACGGCGCGGCGGAATTCGTCCTTGGCCAGCCACTCATCCTTGCGGTTCATGCCTAGGTAGGTCACCGAGTAGGGGTCGCGCTGGACCACCAGCTTGCCGTCGCGCACCAGTTCGCGCAGTCCGGTCACCGTGACCATGTCAAAACCGTCGACCTTCCCGTGGGTCAGCGCGCCCAGGCGTGCGGCGGGGGTGCGGTTCTCGTGGAAGGTCACCAGCGTGGGGGCCGTGGGGTTCGCCTCGAGGGTGGCAGCGCCCCAGTATTCCGGGAAGCTGCGCAGCGTGATCGCGTCGTCCTTCCAGGTGAGGAACTGGAAGGGGCCTGTGCCCACGGGGTGCGTCGAGAGGACCGAGACCCTTCCTCCGACCTCCGGCGCGGTGGCCAGGGCCGTGGGGGATGCAATGGCCATCCCCGGCAGGGTGAGGGCCTCGATGAGCCCGGTGATGGGCTTGCGCAGCGTGAGCACCACCGTGTGGGTGTCGGCGGCCTTAATGGAGCCGAAGTAGCTGGCGCTGCCCCCGGAGCCCGCCCCGACGAACGGATGGGCCTTGAGCTGGTCGTGCAACGCTGCCAAGATCTCTAATTGCGCGGTGTGGTGGGCCTCGGCCTGCGGCTCGACGACCTCGTTTCCGGAGGCATCCTTGGTCGGCTTGGGACTGGGCAGTGTCTTGGGCAGCTGGGGCAGCCGTTCGTTGGGCCTAAAGACCTGGGTGAAACCTTGGTCCGAGTTCTCGCGCTCCGCAGCCGGGAGCGTTGCCCAGTGCTCGAAGTTGGTGACAACGGCGTCGGCGTCGAAATCGGTGCCGTCGTGGAACTTGACCCCGCGGCGCAGGATGAAGGTGTATTGAAGCCGGTCCGGGCTCGCGATCCAGTCGGTGGCCAGCAGGGGGATGGGGGCTCCGGTCTCGCGGTCCACCCCCACCAGACCCTCGTAGAGTTGCCGGGTGACGCGGAAGGTCTCGTTGTCACCGGAAATCGCCGGGTCAAGGGTCGCCGGAGTCGCGGCCGTGCCGAAGTGGAACGGACGGATCGCCGGTTCGGCGCTGCCGGTGGGGCCGGGAGCCGGGGGCACGTCCTTGGGGATGCAACCGCTCAGTGCCAGGGCGCCCAGGCCCAGTCCGCCTGCCAGGAAGACACGTCGGGAGGCACCGTGGCGTGCTTCACTGTGCTGCTTGCTTGGCACCAAAGACTCCTCGATTGTGTTTTGGGCCCGTTCCCGTCGCGGCCCCGTACTTGGTTCAAACGAACAGGGCCCCCGGAAATCTCCGGGGGCCCTGCGCGATGCCATTGGTCCCCGTTGGGATTCCCTTGGCTTTGTAGTGCGAGCGGGGGGACTTGAACCCCCACGTCCGAAGACACTGGAACCTAAATCCAGCGCGTCTACCAATTCCGCCACGCTCGCAAGGCAGCGAACTGCTTTCGAAGTTCGGCAGGAATTAGTCTAGCTGAGATTATCTTGGGGCTTTGACGTTTTTGGGCCGTGGGTGGAACTTTACTTCGAATCCAGGCCCAAATCACGACGTAGTTTCGCAACGTGTCCGGTGGCGCGCACGTTGTACTGGGCCAAGGTGACGATTCCGCTTTCGTCCACCACGATGGTGGAACGGATCAGGCCCTCGTAGATACGGCCGTAGTTCTTCTTCTCGCCCCATGCGCCGTATGCGGCAGCAACCGCGTGCTCTTCGTCTGCCAACAGCGGGAAGCTCAGTTCCTGGTTGGCGGTGAAGGTGGCCAGCTTCGCCGGGGCGTCGGGGGAGATGCCCACGACCTGGTATCCGGCGGCCTTGAGAGGCTCGAGGGAATCGCGGAAGTCGCAGGCCTGCTTGGTGCAGCCCGGGGTCGACGCGGCCGGGTAGAAGTACACGATGGTCTTGGCTCCGCGAAGCGAATTCAGCGAAACCTCCTGCCCCTGGGCATCGGGCAGGGTGAAGTCCGGGGCGACGTCGCCGCTTGAGAGGCGGATGGGCTCGGCCGTGTTTGTCTCACTCATGGCTTTGGGGTGCTCCTTGGTGCGTATGGGAGATTCGAAAAGCGCGCGGGTTGCCACTTCCGGATCTGTTGGTGGGCGGGTTCTCCCCAAAGCCTATCCAAGGTGCACGTCGATTGGCGTGTTTGCACCGCGAGGCAGCGCGCGGAGAAAATCTAGCAACCGGGTCCGCCGTGACCTGTATGCCAACGACGCCGGAGGCATCGGCAGCGCGGTGTTGCAGGAAAGAACCCGTGCACCCACGGGCAGGCAGCCGCGCTCCTCACCCAGGTACTCCCAGATGCCCGGAAGCAGCGTTGTTCCTGGCGTGATCCCGGAAACCACGGAGGCCAAGGGCGTGGGTTCGCAGGAATACCGCAGGAAGCAAGCCAGTTGTTCGTGAAGGGAAGGAAGCTGCCGGCGTGACGGTCCGGCCTTGGAAGGAACCGGAGAAAGCGAAAGACCCGACCTGTTTGAAACAGATCGAGTCCTTCTTCCTGTGCACCCCTCGGGACTTGAACCCGAAACCTACTGATTAAGAGTCAGTTGCTCTACCAATTGAGCTAGAGGTGCATTCTTCGCGTGGCCCGGCGCTCCTTGCGGAACCCGTCCTTGCGACGCAGATAATCATAACCAGAAAGTGGGCAGGAAATAAAATCGGCGAACAACTTGCCCCGATAGCGCATGGTTCGCCGGATTCTCGCGGTCCTCGGCACTCTTGCGGCCGTCCTCCTGGCGGAAGTCAACGAGAGGGACCCGTATCGGACACTGTGATGATGAGCACATTGGATGGAATCCGATTCCGTCCCCATGCGCGGATGAGTGATCCGGGTGCCGGCATCTTGGATTGCGGTTGGTCATCCGCGAGTGATCGGTCGTTGAACAGCGGTGCGTTGTGGTCATTGGTGGCGGCGTGTTTGGACTGCCATGTGGACGCCGATGCGAAAAGCCCGGTTCGCTGTGGCAAACCGGGCTCTTCCGTATGTGCACCCCTCGGGACTTGAACCCGAAACCTACTGATTAAGAGTCAGTTGCTCTGCCAATTGAGCTAGAGGTGCGACTGTTGTTCTGCTCGAAGCTCGTGGCTCTTGCGCTTTGCAACGAGAAGAAACACTACCAGCTGGGATGTCGATTGCAAGCCCAGCACCGGCTTTGGGATTGAGGTCACAAAATTGTTTTGAGTAGCGTCTTTGCGGTTCCCGGCCCGGTGGCAAGTTTGCACTGTTTCGCGAGTCGCAGGTGCCGGTGCGCGGCGGTGACTTGGTCTTGGGGCCGCCCGATGCAGCGGCCTAGGCTGGGAGGCATGAAGCCGATTCGCGTTGTCACCTTTCCCACTTCCGAACTTCTTGAGGCAGTTGGCCCGTTACCCGATGGGCTCCGAGCAGGTGTTTGGGACATCAGCGGGAAGCCCGTAGGGGTTGGGTTGGAGGACATCGATGCCGTGATCCTGCCGTACATGGCGGATTTCTCGAAGCTCCAAGGCATCACGGCGGCGCGGAACCTCAAGCTTGTCCAGACCCAGACCACCGGATACGACGGAGTGCACGACCTGGTGGGCCCCGGGGTTGCCGTGGCCACCGCCGCCGGTGTCCACGCAGCGTCCACGGCCGAGCTGGCCGTCGGGCTGGCCATCGCCTCGCTGCGGGGGATTGGGGAGTCGGTCCGTGACCAGACAAGGAACCACTGGAACCCCGGGCGCTGGCCGGGATTGGCCGACCGCAGGGTCGCCGTGGTTGGAGTCGGCGGCATTGGCGAAGAGATCCGCAAGCGGCTGGATCCTTTCGAGGTCGAGCTGAGCCGCTTCGGCACGTATGCACGCACCGATGAACACGGCGAGGTCATGGGGATCGATGAGCTGATGGATAAAGCCAGCGGTATCGAGGTGTTGATCCTGATCGTTCCGCACAAAGAAAGCACCCACCATCTGGTAGGGGCCGAACTATTGGCCCGGCTTCCCGATGGTGCGGTCGTGATCAACGTCGCCCGCGGCCCGGTTGTTGACACCGATGCGCTGGTCGCGGAGCTGAAGACCGGCCGGCTTCGTTGCGCCTCGGATGTCTTTGATCCCGAGCCCCTGCCTGAGGACCACCCGATCTGGGCGTTGCCCAATGCATTGGTCGTTCCCCACAACGGGGGGAACACCGAAGCGTTCCTGCCCCGGATGACGTCCTTGCTCAAGCGCCAGATGCTGGCTTGGGCACAGGGGGAATCAAGTGAGAACCTGGTTGCCGATCCGGCAGGGGGAAAAGGGTAAGCTGCCCGAGGAACCGCAGCGGCGCAAAAGCGCGGTTCCCGATTCGGAATAAACCTTCGGATTCCCTTGACCAGCCTCGGGGACACGGGGCTACGGTAGGGATGGTGGAGCCGCGCAAGCAAACCATGTCCATGCGGTCTCGCGGTGAACCACCGGAAAGTTCATGTTCCATCGATCGTGTCCAGCTGCGGCACCGAACGAAAGCGAGTCAGGCATGACCACCCCAGTGCCCGAGCCCACCCAGGCCAGGAAGCCGAACACAAACGCAGACCCGGGCCACCCGCAGGGCACCGCGTTGACCACCAGCCAAGGCGCGGTCCTGCGGGACACCGACCATTCCCTCAAGGCCGGACCGAGGGGCCCGGTCCTGTTGCAGGACCACCACCTGAGGGAAAAGATCACGCACTTCGACCATGAGCGGATTCCCGAGCGTGTGGTCCACGCCCGCGGGGCCGGCGCCCACGGGACCTTCACCAGCTACGGCACCGGATCACGCATCTGCAGTGCGGCATTCCTGGCCGAGGGAGTGAAGACCCCGCTATTTGTCCGGTTCTCCACCGTGGCCGGTTCCAGGGGATCGGCCGACGCGGTGCGTGACACCCGCGGCTTCGCCACCAAGTTCTACACCGAAGAGGGCGTCTTTGACCTGGTGGGCAACAACATGCCGGTGTTCTTTATCCAGGACGCCATCAAGTTCCCCGACGTGGTGCACTCGGTCAAGCCGCACCCCGATCTGGAAATACCCCAGGCGCAGTCCGCGCATGACACCTTCTGGGATTTCGTTTCCCTGCACACCCAGGCCCAGGCCCACGCGATGTGGGTCATGAGTGACCGGGGGATCCCGAGATCCTTCCGGATGATGGAGGGGTTCGGCGTGCACACCTTCCGGATGATCGCGGCCGACGGGCAAAGCTCGTTGGTGAAGTTCCATTGGAAGCCGAAGCTCGGCGTGCATTCCCTGGTCTGGGAAGAAGCGATGCTGGCCAACGGGGCGGACCCGGACTTCCACCGTCGTGATCTTTCCGATGCGATCAAGGCCGGTGCGTTCCCCGAGTGGGAACTGGGACTGCAGGTCTTCGAGGATAACGAGGGGCAGTCCTTTGACGGCATCGATTTGCTCGATCCCACCAAGTTCGTCCCCGAGGAGCTGGTGCCCATCCAAATGGTGGGCAAGATGGTGCTGGATCGGAATCCCAGCAACTACTTTGCCGAAACTGAGCAGGTGGCCTTCCACCCCGGGCACCTGGTGCCGGGGATCGATGTCACCAACGATCCGCTGCTCCAGGGACGGCTGTTTTCCTACATCGACACGCAGATCACGCGGCTGGGCGGACCGAACTTCTCCCAGCTGCCCATCAACCTGCCCCACGCGCCGGTCAACGACATGCTGCGCGACGGCATGCACCAGACCTACATCCACGAGGGCATCGCCCCCTACCATCCCAATTCGCTCGATGGGGGATGTCCCTACCAGGCAGGGGAGGGTGACAATTCGAAGATGCCGTTCATCGACTTCCCGGAGCTGGTGGCCGAATCCGTGAAGGGACGCAGCAACCCGGTGTCCTTTGACGACCATTTTAGCCAGGCACGCATGTTCTACCGGAGCCTACAGGCCCACGAACGTCGCCATGTGCAGCAGGCCTACTCCTTTGAGTTGGGCAAGTGCGCCAGCGAGGTCATCCGTGCGCGGCAGCTGCAGGCGCTAGCCAACATCGATGTCCAGCTGTGCGCAGCCGTGGCACGGGAGTTGGGCTTGCCGGTTCCCGGGGCCGACACCGAGGTGGTGGACCGTGAACCGTGTCCCTCGGTCTCGCAAGCCCTGGGCAGCTGGCCGGTGGATGGACGCATCCTGGGTATCGTGGCCAGCCACCACACGGAGGCCTCCGTCATCGAGACCCTCGTCGCCGCGGCGAACCATGCGGGTTTTCAGCCGCTGCTTCTCTCTTCGGTCGGCGGCAGCCTCGCCGATGGTTCGCCCGTGGACAGGACGTTGCTCACCGCCAGGTCCATTGAATTCGATGCACTTCTCATCGCCGATTTCTTGGTGCCGGTAGCAGGGGCAAAGGTCGATTCGGACACCAAGGCCGGAGCGGTGCGGCCTCCGGGCGCCATAGGGTTTGACCCCCGCTTGGTCTTGCTGTTGCAGGAGACCTACCGCCAGTCAAAGGCCATTGTGGCGGTGGACCAGCCAGAGTCCTTCTTTCAGGATTTGGGACTGGAAGGGACCGGGCCGGGACTGGTGCATGCTTCGGTCCCCGACGCGGTGCCCGGGGCTGTGGCGCTGTTGGCCACCCACAGGGTCTGGGAACGGTTTGATGAATCCGGCCCTGTCCCGAAGGACAGCGCGAGGGCCTGAAAGGCAAATGCTCCCCCGTTCCGCGGAACGGGGGAGCATTTGCGTCGGGCTTGTGGATCCCTGGGGTGGTTCTACTTCTCGATGTCCGGATCCACGCCCTTGGCGTCGCTCGCACCGGTGTGCGGTTCCGAGGGGCGGGTGGCCGTGGTCTCGGGGTTTGCAGCGCGGCGGACCACGATTGCTGCGACGATGCCGATCACTGCCAAGGAACCTAAAACGACCCAGGTGCCTGATGCACAGGACTTCTTGCTGCCGGCCTTCTTTTGCGCTCGTTTGAGCGTGGACTCAATGGACTTGCGTGCCTGGCGTGCCTTCTTGCGGTTACCTGTCACCGTGGCCAGGACATCCTCGGAGGCCTTGGCGATCCCTGCCGGGTCCACGCGGTCCACCGCTTGGCGAACGGTGTCCTCCAGCGCGCTGGGGTAGTCCGCCTTGGCTTTCTTGGCCCAGGTCTTGAGCTGCTTCTGGATGGTTTCCATCTGCTTGTCGATGTTGATGTCGTTCATTGCTGAATCATCTCCGTTGCTCTTGTGCGGTTGCCATGCACGGGAAAAGGGTTTCCCTGCATGGTCCCTTTGGCTAGTGGTTGAGGCGTTTGTCTGCGGCACTTGCACGGCTACGCAGCTGGATGATGCGTACCGCACCGGCAATCGCCACCACCGCTGCGCCGCCTATCGCGGCAATCAGCATGGCGATGCCCAGGGCAAGTTCCCCCTGGAACCCCAAGAAGGTCACGGTGGTTTGGACCTGGTTCTGGATCATGAAGATCACCAAGAGGATCGCGACGATGATCGCCACGATGGTGAACGTCCAGATAACCCCGGCACGGGTTGTTTGCTGCACCGTCTTCGCTGTCCTTTGGGGCTTTGCAGCCGCCGGGGGGAGGTGTTCGGGCTTGCCGGTGGCAGGCTCGAGTTCGCCGGTGGCAGGCACCGTTGAACCTGCTGCAGGCCTCGGTGTATCTGGGCTTGTGGCTGGCTTCGGCTCAGCGGCTTCCCATGGTTCTTCAACCATCATGTCCCCGTTTCTCTATCCTGTGCCGACCGCAGGGACTGCGGAACGGCGGCGTTGGCCGGGAAAATGGCTCCCTGTGGCCAACTTATGCGTATAGCGGTGATGTCGCAAGTCCATTTGTTCCCGTGTTCTAGCTATTCGGCCTGCCGGTTTGCGTGCTGGTTCCCGTGTCAAGGCTGTGCAGGTAGGCGGCGAATCCGGTGCCGACCCGCCCCTGGATCCGACCCGAAGTGATCGCATGAAGCTGACCCGTGGCCAGGATCCTGGCTCCGTGGGCGCGTAGACGATCGACCAGGAGGACATCCTCGTCCACGGGGACCGGGGGGAAGCCGCCAACGGCGCGGTACTCCGAGGCCCTGAAGCCCAAGTTTGCTCCGTGGACGTGGTTGTGGCCCTCATGGCTGCGGTGCTCGCGCCGCCATGCGGCGAACAAGGTCTCGCCCAATTCATTCCTGTCGGGTTCCACGGTTCCGGTGACAGCGTCGTGGCCGGATTCGGCCAGTTCCACCGTGCGTGTGAGCCAGTGCGCCGGGACCTGGGTGTCCGCATCGGTGCAGGCTATCCACGTTTCGTGGAGCGATCTGTCCGGGGGGACGCAGCTTGAGAGTGCGGCTAGCGCATTCTCGATTCCGCTCGCACGGCTGGACCCGACGGACCCGAAGTCGACGGATATCACGGTTATCCTCTTGTCCCTGGCCGCATGGGAAGCAGCCACCAAAGCCGATGAATCCTGGCATTGGTCCAGGACGACGGTGAGGTTGACCGTGATTTGCGGGCGGGCGCGGTGCAACTGTTCCATGGCAAGGCGCACGTGGTCCAGGCAGAGACCCAGCAATTTTTCCTCGTTGCGTACGGGGACCACGACCACCACGGCACCGAGCGCGTCATCCATCGCCGCCGCCGGTCTTCTCAAAGATCTCCAGCAGGAAGTCCGCTTCACGGTGGAGCACCTTGGCGTCCATGCCCAAGCGGTGTGCGGCGGCATGGACCTGCTCCCCGTCCAGCGGCCATCCGTGCACCGGATGCAGCCAGTGGCACAGCAGCAGGTGGCCCCCGGGAGCGAGTGCTTCGTGGCAGCGGCCCAGGAGTAGATCAAGTTCATCGGGCGCCAAGAAGTAGCCGATTTCAGAGACCACCACCAGCTCCTGGGTACCTGGTGCGGTATCCGGGAACTGGTGCGGCAGCACCGCATGTACCAGTGTCACGTGCGGCATGCCGGTCAACCGCTCACGTGCTGCCTTGAGGGCAACACCGCTGGCGTCAACGGCGACCAGCACGTCGGTGCGCCCGGCCAGTTCGCCGGTCAGGACCCCGATCGAGCAGCCGAGCTCCATGGCTGTGCAATACCGCGCCTTGGGCAGCGAGGCGATGGTGACGGCCCGCTTGCGTTCCTCATAGGGGCTGCCCAGGTAGTGCCAGGGATCGGGTGTACGGGTATAGAGGCTGTCAAAGGTGGTGGTTGCCGTACCCGAGTCCTGCAACCCGGGTGCGGTGAACCGGAACGTTTCACTGCCGCGTTCGAAGTGTTCCAGGAAGGGCCCGTGCAGCAGCGTGGCATCCTCGGGTGCCCCGGACAGCGGCGCAATCTGCGAGCGGTGCATTTCCATGGCGCGGCGCTTGGCCGCCAGGGCCTCGGGATCCAGCACCAGTGAGTTCCACCGCGTCCACCGCGCATCTTGCTCCGGTAGCGCCCAATGCCAGTACCAGATCGGGTATTCCAGCAACCCGAGGTGCAGTTCCTGTGCAACCCGGGCCGCGAGTGCGCCGAGGGTGTCGTGGTCGGTGTGTCCGTCGTGGCGGTAGGGGGCCACGACGAGGGTGTCACCGGCTGGGACTGCCGTGTGGAGTGCGGCTTCAAGCTTGCCGGTGTGCTCGGCAAGGGAACCGTCCGCAAAGCCCAGCATTTCAAAGGTGAGGATGCCGGCATCTGGGATGTGGGGTTCTAGCGCCGCGAGCGCGGCGGCCAGCTCCAGGGCACGGATACGCGCCAAATCACTGGGTCGGTGGGTGGGCGAATGCGGATGCGAGGCTTCACCGGCCGTGGCAACGATGACGTGCACCGGGGAACCTGCACGTAGTGCCTGGTGGATCAAGCCTGCCGCGCCCAGCGTCTCGTCGTCGGGATGGGCGGAAAGGACCAGTAAAGGATGTCCGAAACAGGGCATACCGATTGCAGGCACGGCGGCCAACATGCCTACCCCCGATTCCTGCCAGCTGCTTTCGGACGTGCCGCTGTCCTCGTGGTTGAAGCTCACCATGGGCCGATACCTTTGTCCGTCGATCCGGAAGCCTCCAGGAGCAGTGTCCCTAGGGCAGCGTCGTCCCGGGCGGCATGGTGCTGCCTGAGGTAGATTCCCAGGTCAGCAATCCGCTGTGCATGGGAATGGTCAAAGCCCAATGGCGCGGGCCCCAGGGACTGTCCCGCCAAGGTGATCAGGCGTTCGCAGATCCCGGCTACCAGCCCACGGACCCGTTGGGCGGTAACCCAGTCCAGGGTGCCGGCGTCGGCGGACTGTGCCGCAACGTGCAGGGCCGTTGCGCCAGCGGCCAGCAGCCGGTCCGCTTCACCGAGCCATGCCAAGGCCAACTGGTCCGGCTCACGTGCCTGGGCGGCAGCGAAGAGCGTGCGGAAGATCCCCACGGCGCCTCCAAACCAGCAGGCGGCGACTGCGACACCGCCGACGGCAAATCCCGGCCGATCAAGATACCAATCGGTTGCTCCCACAGGGGTGGCCGGAACCTGGTCGAAGGACACCGCTTCGCTGGGGATCCGGTGCAGGCCGTGGCTGGTCCAGGTACCTGCATGTGGGCTCACTCCCGGTTGCTTCAGATCCACGGAAAACGCCCGCCGCCCGCCGGGGACATGGGCAGTGACAACAGCATGGTCCAGCGTCCCTGCCAAGGAGCACCACGGTTTCTCACCCGCCAGGTTCCAGCTGGCTGAAGGCTCGGCGGGTGCCGTGGCAGCGAGTTTCCGCTGGCCCTCAGCGGCAAAGACTCCCCAGCTGGTCCCCGGGGTCCAGCGGATTCCTGCTTGTGCCAGGATTGCGGCGGCATCCAGATGCGGCTCCACTGCGCGGGCGGCAACCAGGTCGATACTGCCGAGCGTTGCCAAAAGTTCCCATAGTCCCAGGGTTTGCCCGCGGCCAGGGATCGGAGGATCTTGGGCCGAAGTGCGCAAAAGCTCCAAGAGCGGCGACGGCTCGCCGTGGCATTCTTGGGCTGCTTCGACCAAGGAATCGATCAGGTCCCACCCAAGGCTCATGGCGGGGCTCCCTGGGGCCAAGGAGACGAAAAGGCTGTTCATGGGTTGTCACGTCTTTCACATGGACAAGAAAACGGATAGAGGGCTATTTTTCCGAAGGCAGGGAGGTCCGAAGGGTCCGATCCGTGGGGCCGGGTCTAGGACTTGGGTCTTTCAGACGCGTCGCCAAGAAGCGTGCCAGGCTGGTGCCGTTTCAGAATTGCGGGTGTTTCTTCAAGCCCTTTGGTGGATTGACGGTTCATGACGTGAGCGTATGAGCTAGCGAGCCCCAGGTAAAGGAACTTGCACCGTGTCGTGATGCGGGATTTTTGGGGTCTGTTGCGGCTGCTGGCGGACGGATCCAGTGTTAACGATGTGAGGGTTGCTCCGGCGTGAGCCGGGGCAACCCTCACATTCTGAAGTGCTTAGGCTTTCTTGCGCGTCAACAGTCCCCAGATAACGAGGACAATCAATGCTCCGCCGATCGCCAGCAACCATGTGGATAGCGACCAGAACTCATCGACTCCGACGTTGAAGATCGCTGAACCAATCCAGCCACCCAGGACGGCGCCAACGACACCGAGCACGAGCGTGGCCAGCCAGCCGCCGCCTTGGTCGCCTGGTTTGATGGCCTTTGCAATAGCTCCGGCAATCAGTCCTAGAACAATCCAACCAATGAAACCCATAACTATTCTCCGTTCGGATGAAGGTTCAGTTTAAGCATCATTGTTGCGATGCACATTTCGATCTTACCGCGAAAGAATCAGCGAAGGGTACTGGCAATGAGGTGTTTTGATATTACGATCTGGTGATCGAAAACTTTTTTCTCGTACGGGTCCCATACATGAATTCGGTAGCCGGCCTCGAAACTCAGGGGGCTAGCGGCGGCGGGGCGGACTCGCGTGACGCCGAGTGGCAGCAGTGAATCCATGAAGCAAGATGTGAGGTAAAGATTTAACTGAATGCTAATTCCTCGGCCTTTTCAGCATTCTTCCAGATATGCCACGCCCACATCCGTAAACCCCGAATCCCGCGGGAACATTCCATGAAAGGTACGCCTGGAGCAGTAGAGCGTTGCGCGCCTGATGCGCCGGGCCTACGGTAGAGGCACCCTTGAAAGTCCCGAAACCTGCCAAGACGGGAGGCAGCAGTGAAGACCAATGCACGAATGTCCCACAGCGCCGTGGGGATACCGGTCAGGATGCCTGATGCGTTATTGGGAGCCACAGCTGTGCCCCCTTTGCTTGTAGCCCTCGTTGCCCATTCCAACGCCACCATGGAATCAAGCCGTCTGCTGTGGCCTTCGGGCCTGGGATCCCGGAGGGGACAAAAGCATGGGAGCCGCACCCGGAAATCCACCGGGCAGGAAACCGATCATGCATTCGCGGGCAACGGCGGCACGCAAGTGAACCAACCGTGCGACGTTCAGGAACCAGATTTCCCCCTTGATGCTGGATTCTGGTTTTCGCTGTTCGGGGCCTTCCAGAAACAGACCCGCCGCGGCAGGAGGGCCTGCAGCACCGTTCATGTATGCTCGCCGGACAATTGGGGAGCACCCATGACCATGATGTGGATGAACCAACCCAAGGGTGTGGATTCAACGAACCAAACATGTCCACACGCCATAACGAACCACCAGGAACGGAGCATGCCATGACGCAGCAGCCAGGGGAAACCCCCAGACGGCCTTTCTTGAAAAGGCGCGGCATGGGGCTCGTGATCACCGGCATTTTGTTGATGATCCTCTTCGGGATTTACATCATTGTGGGCAAGTCGCCCGGGGAAGGACTTGCCACCCCGGTGTGGCTTGGCGTGGCGCTGGGCCTGATCATGACTGGTTTCGGGGTATACCGGCTGATCGCCGGCCCCGGCACGCTTGATCACCCAGAGGGCGGGACGAACAACGAGCCGATGTGAACCGCGCTGCTTCCGCCCCCAACAGGGCCGCATGAGAACAAGAAGAGCAGCAAAGGCACCAACACCTACCACGTCACCATGAAGGAGCAACGCATGTCACTGAACACACCGGAATTCGAGCCACGCAAGGACTACGAGGCAGAAGGCAATCCCTTAGACGGGCGCGACGGGCAACCCGTGGAGGAGGGTTCCTCGGATGACCCACGCGCCCTTTCGACCATGGACCCGCTGCGCGATGAGGAACTTGAAGTCGACGAGCTTGCGGGCCATGAGGCACAGGCGGAGGGGGAACTTCCGTTCAGCGAGGCGGAGAGGATGGCAGCACAGGCCGATATGGAGCATGCCAGCGATGTCCGCGCGGGGGAGGGACAGCCGGACCTGTCGGACACAGCCGGTGCCCGGGTGCCACAGCCGAACGACGCGGCCGGGCAGGAAGCGGACGGCCTGGATGCACTGGGAAGGCCCCTTCCCGAGGACAGCCCCCAGGGCTAAGCACGCTGGGGGGCTCCCGTGGCACCTGATGAGAACAGGGTGCCTGTACCGCTGCAGCACGATCGCTGCGGTGCAGGCACATGCCTAGGTGGAAGCGGGGACCGTGGGATCGAGCTGGTCCATGAACGAGTTCATGAAGTCGACGAATTCCGCCGCGTCGTCTTCCTGCAGCAGGATTTCGCTGCCGGACTCCGTCTCGCCCGGGAGGTTCAGTGACAGCACGGACGGGACGTTAAAGCGGAAGACGCGGCCGGTGCTGTTTCCCACCTCGTAGCCGCCATCTGAAACCAGGGCCACGTGGGAAACGTTGGTGTTGTCCACCGAGATCGCGCGCTCGGATGGCAGCAGGTTCTTGGGGTTCAGCGGGCAAAGCACAAGTTCGGCCGGCTCCCGGCGGAAGCCGATCACCTTCAGGCCCGCGGAGCCTGAGGTGCCTGAGGCTGCCACCAGGTTGTAGCTGCCGAAGTTGGGGATCTGCGAATCGAAGGCCCTGTGCAGATGCTGCTTGAGTATGTCGTCGCTGGATTCAACGTTGAGTGTCTCCATTTAATCCACCCTATCGGCACCTGGCGCGCGCCAGGGTGTCCTATTCTCCGGGCGAAATGTGTCGGCGCGCCGTCACGGGTTCGAAGTCGGTGACCGGGGGTTCTAGAATCGATGCCATGAGCCAGGACACTACCCCAGACATAAAACCCCGCAGCCGGATCGTCACGGACGGAATCCATGCAGCCCCGGCCCGCGGAATGCTTCGCGCCGTTGGCATGGGTGACGACGATTTCTCCAAGCCGCAGATCGGCGTTGCAAGCTCGTGGAACGAGATCACCCCGTGCAACCTTTCGCTGAACCGCCTGGCGCAGGGCGCCAAGGAAGGAGTCCACGCAGGTGGCGGCTTCCCGATGCAGTTCGGCACCATTTCCGTCTCTGACGGCATCTCCATGGGACATGAGGGAATGCACTTCTCTTTGGTCTCCCGCGAGGTTATTGCCGACTCCGTGGAGGTCGTCATGCAGGCCGAGCGGATCGACGGCTCGGTCCTTTTGGCTGGTTGCGACAAATCCCTTCCGGGCATGCTCATGGCAGCAGCCCGCTTGGACCTTGCCTCTGTGTTCCTGTACGCCGGTTCCATCATGCCCGGCTGGGTCAAGCTGGAGGACGGAAGCGAAAAGGAGGTCACCCTCATTGACGCCTTCGAGGCCGTGGGCGCCTGCGCCGCCGGCAAAATGAGCGAAGCAGACCTCACCCGCATCGAAAAAGCGATCTGCCCCGGCGAAGGAGCCTGCGGCGGCATGTACACCGCCAACACCATGGCTTGCATCGGCGAAGCCCTGGGCATGTCCCTGCCCGGCTCGGCCGCCCCGCCCTCGGCGGACCGCCGCCGCGACATGTTCGCCCGTGCCTCGGGCGAAGCCGTGGTTGAACTGCTGCGCAAGGGCATCACCGCCCGCGACATCATGACCAAGAAGGCCTTCGAGAACGCCATTGCCGTGACCATGGCCTTCGGCGGTTCCACCAACGCCGTGCTGCACTTGCTGGCCATCGCCCGCGAAGCCGAGGTCGATTTGACTCTCGCTGACTTCAACCGCATCGGCGACAAGATCCCGCACTTAGGTGACCTGAAGCCCTTCGGGCGCTACGTGATGACCGACGTGGACAAGATCGGCGGTGTCCCGGTGATCATGAAGGCGCTGCTGGATGCCGGCCTGATCCACGGTGACTGCCTGACCGTCACCGGCAAGACCGTTGCCGAGAACCTCGCGGAGATCAACCCGCCGGATGTCGATGGAAAGATCCTGCGGTCGTTGGACAACCCGATCCACAAGACCGGCGGCATCACCGTGCTGCACGGTTCGATGGCACCGGACGGCGCGGTGGTGAAGTCCGCTGGCTTCGACGCCGACGTCTTTGAGGGCACCGCGCGGGTGTTCGAACGCGAACAGGGCGCGCTCGAGGCCCTGGATGCGGGCAAGATCGCCGCCGGCGACGTCGTGGTCATCCGTTACGAAGGACCCAAGGGCGGCCCGGGCATGCGCGAGATGCTGGCCATCACCGGCGCCATCAAGGGTGCCGGGCTGGGCAAGGATGTCTTGCTGCTCACCGACGGACGCTTTTCCGGTGGCACCACCGGGCTGTGCATCGGCCACGTGGCACCGGAGGCCGTTGACGGGGGCCCGATCGCGTTCGTCAAGGACGGGGACAGGATCCGCGTGGACATGGCGGCCCGTTCCTTCGACCTGTTGGTCGATGAGGCGGAGCTCGAAACCCGCAAGGTCGGCTGGGAGCCTTTGGCCGCCAAGTTCACCACCGGTGTGCTGGCCAAGTACGCCAAGCTGGTCAAGTCCGCCTCCACCGGCGCATACTGTGGCTAGGCGATAGACCGCGCAGATCGATGGGTGGACGCTTCGGCGTCCACCCATCGGACAGTAGTCTCATATAATGAGATTACAGGTGCGGGTGTTTGACTCCGGATGCGGCGGCGACCACACTGGAAGAATGCATAATCGCACCGAACTACTACTAGTTATCAAGCGCTGAGCTTGGGCCCCTCCGGCAGTACCATGGAGGGATTCGGTGACGCGCAAACCCCATTCGCCGCAAGGTGCCTTTGGGGTTTTTTTATGTGCAGGGTCAGAAGAGATAGAGAAGGAATAATCCCATGAGTAACGGAACACCTGCCAGCCCAGGGCTGGTGGCAAAAACCGCCAACCGTAGCAAGGATGCCGCTGTCTCTTCCAACGTGGAAGCGTCGAGCCTGGTCCAGGGCCCGAACAACATCGTTGCTCCCACGGCGATGACTGGCTCACATGCCATCGTCCGCTCACTGGAAGAATTAGGCGTCAAGGACGTCTTCGGGTTGCCCGGCGGGGCCATCATGCCAACGTACGACGCCCTGATGGACTCGACCAAGATCAACCACATCCTGGTCCGCCACGAACAGGGCTCGGGCCACGCGGCCCAGGGCTACGCCATGGTCACCGGGGAAGTCGGGGTGTGCATAGCCACCTCCGGCCCCGGGGCCACCAACCTGGTCACCGCCATTGCCGACGCGCACATGGACTCGGTGCCCATTGTGGCCATCACCGGACAGGTACACAGCGCCTTCATGGGCACCGACGCCTTCCAGGAAGCAGACATCGTGGGCATCACCATGCCCATCACCAAGCATTCCTTCCTGGTCACCAAGGCCGCGGACATCCCGCGGGTGTTGGCGTCCGCCTTCCACATCGCTTCCACCGGACGCCCCGGACCGGTGCTGGTGGACATTACCAAGGACGCCCAGCAGTCGGGGATGGACTTCTCCTGGCCGCCGAAGGTCGACCTGCCCGGCTACAAGATCGTGGTCCGCGGGCACAACAAGCAGGTGCGCGAGGCAGCCAAGCTGATCGCCGCGGCTTCCAAGCCGGTGTTCTACGTCGGCGGCGGGGTGATCAAGGCTCACGCATCCAATGAGCTCAAGGAATTGGCGGAGCTGGTAGGAGCCCCGGTGGTCACCACCCTGCAGGCCCGCGGCGCCTTCCCGGATTCCCACGAGCTTCATGTGGGAATGCCCGGCATGCACGGATCGGTCTCCGCGGTCACCGCGCTGCAGCAATCGGATTTGCTCATCACCCTGGGCGCACGCTTCGATGACCGGGTCACCGGGGTGCTGCCGACCTTCGCACCCAACGCCAAGGTCATCCACGCGGACATCGACCCGGCGGAGATCTCCAAGAACCGCACGGCGGACATCCCGATCGTCGGTTCGGCCAAGGAAATCATCCCCGAGCTCACCGAGGCCTGCCGCGCACGCTTTGCCGAGACCGGCACACCGGACATCTCCTCCTGGTGGTCCACCATCGGCCGGCTGCGCTCAACCTACCCGATCGGCTACACCGAGACCCACGACGGGCTCTCCGCCCCGCAGAACGTGATCCAGCGGATCGGTGAGCTCACCGGACCCGAGGCCGTGTACGTCTCGGGCGTGGGACAGCACCAGATGTGGGCAGCGCAGTTCATCAAGTACGAGCGCCCGCACGCTTGGCTGAACTCCGGGGGACTGGGCACCATGGGCTACTCGGTACCCGCGGCCATGGGCGCCAAGGTCGGTAACCCCGACCGCGTCGTGTGGGCCATCGACGGGGACGGCTGCTTCCAGATGACCAACCAAGAGCTTGCCACCTGCGTCATCAACAACATCCCGATCAAGGTCGCGATCATCAACAACTCTTCCTTGGGCATGGTCCGCCAGTGGCAGACCCTGTTCTACGACTCGCGCTACTCCAACACGGATTTGAACACCGGACACGGCACCGCGCGCGTCCCGGACTTCGTGAAGCTCGCCGACGCCTATGGTTGCGTGGGCCTGCGCTGCGAACGCGACGAGGACATCGACGCGACCATCAAGGCGGCCTTGGAAATCAATGACCGCCCGGTCGTCATCGACTTCGTGGTCTCGCGGGACTCCATGGTCTGGCCCATGGTCCCCTCCGGCGTGAGCAACGACCAGATCCAGATTGCTCGCGGCATGACGCCCGAGTGGGAAGAAGAGGACTAGGAAAACATGGCACGTCACACTCTTTCCGTACTCGTCGAGGACGTCCCGGGCGTCCTGACGCGCGTGGCCGGGCTCTTCGCCCGCCGTGCGTTCAACATCCACTCGCTCGCCGTGGGCCCCACCGAGATCAAGGGCCTGTCCAGGATCACCGTGGTGGTCGACGCCGAGGGCGATCTACTCGAGCAGGTCACCAAGCAGCTTAACAAACTCATCAACGTCATCAAGATCGTTGAACTGATGCCCGATGCCTCGGTGCGCCGCGACCACATCCTGGTCAAGGTCCGTGCCGATGCAGCAACCCGGCTGCAGGTCACCCAGGCCGCAGACCTCTTCCGCGCCTCGGTGGTGGACGTGTCCACCGACTCGCTCATCATCGAGGCCACCGGAAACGCCGAAAAGATCCATGCGCTGCTTGCGGTGCTCGAACCGTTCGGCATCCGCGAGATCGTCCAGGCAGGCACACTTGCCCTGGGCCGTGGCTCCAAATCGATGTCGGACCGCGCACTGCGCTCCGTCTCTGCCTAAAGCACTCATCTTTACACTGATTACCAAGGAGAAACCACAGTGACTGAAATGTTCTACGACGACGATGCAGATCTCTCGATCATCCAGGGACGCACCGTCGCCGTCATCGGCTACGGCTCCCAGGGCCACGCCCACGCACTGAACCTGCGCGACTCCGGGGTGGACGTGCGCGTGGGACTCAAGGCCGGCTCGAAGTCGATCGCCAAGGCTGAGGCAGAGGGCCTGCGCGTCCTTCCCGTCGCCGAGGCAGTGGCAGAAGCCGACCTGATCATGATCCTGACCCCGGACCAGGTCCAGCGCCACGTCTACAAGGACGACATCGCCCCGAACCTGCAGGCCGGCGACGCGCTGTTCTTCGGCCACGGCTTCAACATCCGCTACGGCTACATCACCCCGCGCGAAGACGTCGACGTCGCCCTGGTTGCACCCAAGGCACCGGGACACACCGTGCGCCGCGAGTTCGAGGCAGGACGCGGCATCCCCGACTTGATCGCCGTGGAGCAGGACTACACCGGAGGGGCCAAGGCCCTGGCCCTGTCCTACGCCAAGGCCATCGGCGGCACCCGCGCCGGCGTCATCGAGACCACCTTCACCGAAGAGACCGAAACGGACCTCTTCGGCGAGCAGGCAGTGCTCTGCGGCGGCGCCTCGCAGCTGGTGCAGTACGGCTTCGAAACCCTGACCGAAGCCGGCTACAAGCCGGAGATCGCCTACTTCGAGGTCCTGCACGAGCTCAAGCTCATCGTTGACCTGATGTGGGAGGGTGGCATCGCCAAGCAGCGCTGGAGCGTTTCGGACACCGCCGAGTACGGCGACTACGTCTCGGGCCCGCGCGTGATCACCCCGGAGGTCAAGGAGAACATGAAGGCCGTTCTGGCCGACGTGCAGTCCGGTGCCTTCGCCAAGCGCTTCATCGATGACCAGGACGCCGGGGCACCGGAGTTCAAGGAACTGCGCGCCAAGGGTGAGGCCCACCCGATCGAGGCCACCGGCCGCGAACTGCGCCAGCTCTTCTCCTGGAAGACCACCGACGACTACACCGAAGGCTCGGTAGCCCGCTAAGGCGCACCGAACCCACGGTGAAAGAAGCATTGGGCTTCGCCTAAACCACCTGAGGATGCCCGTTCCGAGAGATGTCGGAGCGGGCATCCTCATTTTTCGGAACCGCGCCACCGGTTCCCTGTAGAATCCGGAAGCATGCAAGAAAAACGATTTCCAGCCACCCGCAGAATCCACGCGGTCTTTCTTGACGTGGATGGCACCTACGCCGATTACGGGGTTGTCCCGCAGGCCAATGCCAACGCCGTGCGTGCTGCCAGAGACGCCGGGCACAAGGTCCTGCTGTGCACCGGGAGGCCGCTATCGATGCTTCAGGAATCCATCCTTGCAGCGGGCTTTGACGGTCTGGTCACCAGCGCCGGGGCTTACGTCGAGGTGGCCGGGGAAGTCCTGAGGGATCGTCGTTTCCCCGTGGGCTTGGCATCCCGGACGGTGGCATCCCTTGATTCCCACGATGCGGTCTATGTCCTGGAGTCCCAGGAATCCCTGCACGTTCGTTCAGAGGTGCTCGAGCGACTGCGTTCAATCATCGAGGGGCACTTCAACCAGCGCGGCGCAGATGGTGAAAACGGTGCCCGGGCGATCTTGGATTCGATCAAACCATTTTCCGCGGACACAGGGTTCTCAAAGGTCTCCGTTTTTGACTCATCCATTCCAGTGGGAGAAATAGCAGGGGGAATCGGGCAGGAGATTGCCGCGGTCGAGAACTCGATCGTCTCCGAGGGCCTGCATACCGGTGAACTCTTCATGAAAGGCATCAGCAAAGCAGATGGGGTTGCGGTGGCCATTGCCGCTCTCGGTATCACGCAGAAGGACACGATCGCCATCGGTGATGGGGAGAACGACCTGGAAATGGTCGCATTTGCCGGAATAGGTGTGGCGATCGAGGGTTCCCATCCCGGGCTAGTCGCGTTGGCTGACCGGACGGCCCCTCCACCGGAGCTTAACGGGATAGCCGTTGCTTTCAAGGCGCTCGGACTCATCTGACTTTTCGACTCAGGCCAAGCTCGGACTGGAAGGGGGGCCCTCCAAAAAATGCAGCGTGCTGGTTTCGTGCGTGGTCCTTAGAACGTTTCCGCGGCGCGGACCGAAGCGCTAGTGAGCGATCTGAACGACATATTGGGGTTGGTCCGGACAAACTACGTGTTCCACACACCCTATTACTTGGATAATCGAGTAGGACTACTTGTGTCTGAGCCGGTAATTTGGCTTGAGTAGGTACTGTGGTGTGTTGTATCGCACCCGCAGGCCAGGAGCCACCACTTGAAACACAAAAACCTTGGAGTAGTGCTCTCGCTTGCCGTGGCACTGATTGGCGGGCCAGCCACCGTTGCTACCGCACAACCCATTGAGCCGGTTGTCACCGCAGAACCAGCTCCTCTTCTCGCTACGGCAGACCCCATAGCTTCTGTTGCCAAGGCCAAGGCCAAGGTGAAGGTAAGCACAGCGAAGCCGAAGGTTTATCACTACGCCCAGGTGTTTACGACGGTGAAGTCGAAGGCTTCTGCGTCCTCGGTCAGTGTGCTCTCGATTCAGCGTCAGAGCAAGGTTGAGGTGTTGGGTCGCAGCGGGTCGTGGTCCAAGGTGGTGGTGTCGGGGAAGAGCGGTTTTGTGCCGTCCTCGGCGTTGGGTGTGAAGAGTCCTGCGACGGTGTATCGCTGGGTGAAGGGTAGCCAGCCGGTTTATCAGGTCGCGAAGACTTCCTCGAAGAAGTTGGGGACGGTTTCGAATAATTCGAGGGTTACGTGGTTGCGTACCTCCGGTGCGTGGCAGGCGGTGCGTACTAGTGTTGGGACGGGGTGGGTGCAGTCCAGGGGTCTGTCCACTGTGGTGATCAAGGCCCCGGCTAAGCCGAAGGTTTATCACTACGCCCAGGTGTTTACGACGGTGAAGTCGAAGGCTTCTGCGTCCTCGGTCAGTGTGCTCTCGATTCAGCGTCAGAGCAAGGTTGAGGTGTTGGGTCGCAGCGGGTCGTGGTCCAAGGTGGTGGTGTCGGGGAAGAGCGGTTTTGTGCCGTCCTCGGCGTTGGGTGTGAAAAGTCCTGCGACGGTGTATCGCTGGGTGAAGGGTAGCCAGCCGGTTTATCAGGTCGCGAAGACTTCCTCGAAGAAGTTGGGGACGGTTTCGAATAATTCGAGGGTTACGTGGTTGCGTACCTCGGGTGCGTGGCAGGCGGTGCGTACTAGTGTTGGGACGGGGTGGGTGCAGTCCAGGGGTCTGTCCACTGTGTTGATCAAGGCCCCGCCGAAGCCTCCCGTGGCTTTCAACAGCCCGCGGTGGACCACGGCGAATGTCAATCTCCGCTCTGGTCCCGGAACCAAACATTCTGCACTCGGGGTGGTGACCAAGGGAGAAAGAATCCTGCTGGGGCCGACATCCAACGGATGGTCCAACGTGAAGACCAGCAAAGGGACGGGCTGGATAAGCTCGTCGTACCTTACGACCACGGACCCAAAGCCGGTGATCAAGCCGACCGGGCCAAAACCCCCGATCGTCAAGCCAACACCACCTCAGCTCGACTCCATCGTCTTTGATGCCCCGCGCTGGCCCACAGCCAACCTGAACCTCCGATCAGGGCCAGCAACAAGCCACAAATCCATAGGCGTGGTTCCCATGGGCGAACGTGTGCTTCGTGGAGAGTCTTCAGGTGGCTGGGCCCATATCAAGACCAGCAAAGGCACCGGATGGGTTAGTGAGATCTATCTTGCGACCTCAGCGCCGACAGCTCCCGTGGTTACTCAGCATCGATGGGCTACCGGCGATGTTAACGTCCGGGCCGGGAATTCGACCGTTTATCCGGTGATGGGCTTGGTCAAGGCCGGCGACAGGGTCACCTACCTCCACTCAAGCAACGGTTGGGCCAAGGTCGTCACCAATTTCGGTACCGGCTGGATGAGCGAGCTTTACCTCTCCAAGATCGAGACCGGAAAACTTCAGCCCGATACGATCGCGGTCAACGCAGCGGTTAAAGAGCGGTACGGTACTTTTGTCTATGGATATGGTGGTATCCGCGCAGGTTCGGTGGGACACAGCAGCGGCCGTGCCACCGACCTGATGATCAGGGACTACAAATCAGTCAAAGGGATCAAAAACGGCGACGACGTAGCGCGTTTACTGATTGCCAACCGTGAATCCCTGGGAATCTATTACCTGATTTGGCAGGACAAGATCTGGTTGGGTCCGGCCAAGGGTTGGGAAGAATACTCGAAATCAGGCAAATACGGTTCGCAGTTTGCCAATAACTGGAATGATACAACCAGGCACATGGATCACATCCATGCTGAGACCCACGGCAATTCAGGGACCGGCGTGCCCTTGGTCAAGTAGTGATCGATCCACAGCAGTGGAAACGTGAATTAAGCGAAGGAACCACACGCGTCATCCTGCGCGGATATTGAGTTCGCGCAGGATGGCCGATTGGATCAAGCGTTTGCGGATCTTCAGGTTGATGGGCCGTCCTGCCATGTGCATCCCGTAGGCGATTTTCTCTACCTTGCGCTCGGCACGGCCGATGATGCTGTCTATCTCGTTTTTGGGCAACGATTCGATATAGTCCCAAATGAGTTGTTCGTGGGCAGAACTGTCGCGTGAACCGGTGAAATCTTTTCCAGACACGGGATGCCTCCTGCCTCCAGTCTGGCATTGGAACCTGAAACAAGCCATCGCGATGACCAGTAAGCACGCTGGAAACTTGCCTTGTAGAATCGTTGATGGTGTTCATGGGCTTTGACCCGATGCCATTTCATCGAGCAGGCTCCATCCGGGGGTACGTGCACTTTGTTCCACCACAGATTCTCTAGATAGGACCCCGCCCGTATGAGCTTGATCAGGCTAAACGATGTCAGCATCCGATTCGAAAACCAGCACATCCTACGTGAGGCCTTCTTCAAGCTGGAAGCGGGGGACCGGGTCGGGCTCATCGGTCGAAATGGCTCCGGAAAATCGACCCTGCTGAAGCTCATTCTTGACAAGATTGTTCCGGATACCGGCACGGTATCGGTGGATCTGGGAACAAAGATCGGCTACTTCTCCCAGTTCTCCGAACTCAACGGGAACTCAACTATTTCCGAAGTGCTGAACGATCTCTTTACCGAGGTCAAAGGGATCGAGGAGGAACTCGCACAGATCGATCAGGCCATTGCCGTAGATCCCACACCCGAAGAGATGGATCGCCTGATCCATCGGCAGTCCGAGCTTTTTGAATTCATGGACAGGTTGGATGGCTGGGACTACCCCCGCTCCATCGACACGGTGCTCACCAAACTGGGCTTTGACGAAGCCCACCGGATTTGCCCCATTGATTCATTGTCCGGTGGATGGCGCAACCGGGCTGCACTGGCCAAGATCCTTCTGGAAGATCCAGACGTGCTGTTGCTCGACGAGCCGACCAACTTCCTCGATGTCGCGGGTGTTGAGTGGCTGGAAAACTGGTTCAAGTCATTCCAGGGTGCCGCGATCATCGTCTCGCACGATCGCAAGTTCCTGGACTCGGTGGTCACCAGGATCGTCGAAGTCGAAAACTTCCACCTCCACGAATACCCGGGGAACTTTGCCCAATACGTGGTGGCCAAGCAATTCAAGCTCAAGAGCCTGGAATCACAGTTTGTCCACGAATCGGAACTTCTCGCCTTCGAAGCCGAGGGGATCTCCGACCGTCGCGAAGCAGCAAAGGCTGCCAGCAAGGGCCTGGATAGCAAGCTTTCAAAGATCAAGAAATCGCGGGCACCGCGGCCCGTGGACAAGATCATCACCGAGATCTACGGCGGACTGCACATCAAGGACACGCTCTGCCGGGTCGAGGGCCTATCGAAAGCCTATGATGAAAAGACGCTCTTCACCGACCTCAGCTTTGAAGTGCGTCGCGGGAACCGCTTGGTGATCCTGGGCGCCAACGGCAGCGGCAAGTCAACGCTCCTGCGCGTTCTGACACAGGAGGAAGAACAGGATTCGGGGTACGTCACCTGGACCAAGGGAGCTGCGGTGGTGTCGTACAACCAGATCCTTGAGGAACTGGACCCCGAAGACACCGTGACGCACGCTGTGAACTCCATGCCTGATTCCTTGGCGTTCAGTGCGACCAAGAAATCCGTGAATAGGTTCCTGGCCATGTTCCAGTTCTCCGAAGCCGACCTGAAAAACCGCATCGGCAACCTTTCGGGCGGGCAACGTGCGCGCGTGGCCATGGCCATGTGTCTTTTATCAGGGGCTTCCGTGCTGGTGCTTGACGAACCCACGAACCACCTGGACATGTCCAGCACCCAAGTCATGGAACGCGCTCTGCTGCATTTCCCGGGTGCTGTGGTGGTGGTGAGCCATGACCGGTTCTTCACCGAGAAGATCGCCAACCGCTTCCTCGTTTTTGGGGCGGAGGGTGCTGACCCAGGGGAAATCACCGTCCGCGGGGCATAGGCGCTTCGTGTCCGCCATGGGCCACTGAGCCATGAATAGGCGTGGCCCCTTTCGTGGTGGGGCTACAACAACAACGCGCAGAAAAAACGCAGCCGGGCGTTTTGGGATCCTACGATGAAGTAGATGGGGATGTCGTGGGTTTGGACGGCCGTTGTGACCCTGGTGCAGCCGTCGCGGGGAGCAAGTCCAGCTCAACCAGTACGGTCTTGTCGGTGTATCCGAAGACCCGCCCTGTCGGGGTCGAGGCGAGCCGGGCCCCGAACCGTTCTTTGCTGTCCTGGCTGCCGATAACGGCGCTGCTTCCGGCCCGGAAGTCCACCACCGTGGTGGTGCCGGCGGCGCTGTGGACCACCTTCGATCCGTCGCCGACCTGGGCGATGTCTGCATTGGCCCAGCCGGGACGGCTGGTGGCGTTGTTCCCCTGGGTCAATCGATGGCGGGTCGCGAGGCGGCCGGTGGCGGGATCGATGATGTTGATGCCCTCGATATCGGCCACCACCAACCAGCCGGCGATGAGCTTGGGCGCGTAAAGTGCTCCGGTCTGAGCAACCGGTGCCGTTTCCCAGACCTTCGTCCTGGTGGAGATCTCCAGCTTGAAGACCTTGGCAGCACCGGTGGTGTCCGGGATCCCGTAACCGTTCCGCACCGACGAAGTGCCATAGACATAGCGATCGTCCGCAGCCAAACCGATGATGGAGTGAGCCCGGATGAACCCCTTGCCTGCCCCGTCCAGCACCCACGCGATCTTGTTTGAGCGTGGATCGATCATCCCCAGCACGCCACCGGCACGTCCGTAATCCGGCACGGTGCCGAAGAAGACGTTCGTTGAGTTCGTCGCCCACCCGAAAGGACGTGACTGGTGGTATTCGGTTCTCAGTCGATCGAGCCGGCTGTAGCCCTCTTCGGTGTCCTTTTTCGCGCTCTTCAAGCCGATGATGTCGGCTGAACCGTAGGAGCCGATATAGGTGCGCTCGGCATCGAACTCGATCATGGCTTCGATCTGGTTGATGAGCCTTTCGTCATGGGGGGAGTGCCAGCGTGCGTTGGTGTCGGGGTTGACCGAGGCGATGCCTTGGCCCATGTATCCGCCGATGTAGATGTTCCCGTCCGAGTGCCCCATGAGGGATTGGATCTTGTATTCGCCGGTGGTCAGCGAGAGCGTACGCCGAGTTTCCACGCGGCGCTCCGAAAGGCTGAAATACTCCAGGCGAAGCCCGGTGGGCAGCTCGCTGGTCACCAGCACGCGCTGTCCATCTGCTTGTAAGGACAGGGGTGCGTTGGTTTCCACGACGCCGAGCAAGGTGTCCTGCCACGTTGCGGTGTCCGTGGCGTAGAGCTCATTCTTGGTGACGGTGTACACGGTCGTCGCACCTTCGACTAGCGGTGAAACCTTGCGGGAGGACCACTTGCGGTCCACCGTGCCCACCCACTTGAGAGTGGCGGGATCGAGCAGTAGCTGGCCATCGATGTCACTGGCCATGACCACCACCCGGTCTCCGAGCACCTCTATGGAGGAGATGAAACCTTCGGTCATTGGGTTAGGCAGTTGGACCTCGGTGCGTTGCCCTGGACGGGCGGCGGGAAAGGTGAACAACCGTGGATTCACCGATCCGGTCCCGGCCCACACCACGTCATCCGGCCCGATGGCCACACGCCTGACATAGTCGGTGTCCGCGGCCAGTCGGGAATGAGCCCGGATCTTCCCTGTTGCCACCGTGTAGGTAAACGTTGAGCCGTTGGGGTAGGTGCCGCCCCAGAGGTTTCCGGCCGAATCCAGGGTGAGGTCATACAGGGTGCTTGCGCCCGGGACCTCGCCGATCCGACGCATTTCTTGCGGATTCTTGGGGTTCCACGAATACAGCTTGCTTCCGGTGCCGAGGTAGAGCGTTCGCGTTTTCATGTGCCAGACCAGGGATTCGATACCACCGTTGTGGCTATCGGGGATACTGACGACGTGCGCGGGTGTCTCGGTCTCCGGGTTCACGATCTGGAGTTGGTTGACCGGCCCGACAATGGATGCGGCAAGCCACGGGCTGGTCGTGTTGGCCAGCCCCGGCAAGGGCACCACAGCCTTGGTATTGAGAGCCGGGAAGGCGGCCTCATAGCGGGAGATGGCGCCGAGCGTGTGGGCGGACGTGGACAGCGGGGCGGTGAGCAAGGGGTCGCGGTTCTTCCACGGAGGTGGACCCGGCATCGGGACAGGCGGTGCTTCCGGGGTCGGAGGGAGTGAATCCACCTGGGGAGCCCGGGGGGAGAGCGCCATTCCTCCGGCGGCTACGACAGCCAGGGAAAGCAGACCGCGCCTGCTCACGGAGCGTGGGCCGCGCCGGGGATCGGGGTGCACTTCTGTGCCTTTCGCTTTTGATGAAACTGTTGACGGACGGCACTGAGACTAACAGTCCGACATGGGACTTTGCTGGATCCGCACCTTGGGGTCAAAAATGGTGGCTTCAGTTTTCGAATGGAGCATCGGAACCACTGCCAACACCAGAGTGATGCGCCATCTGCTGAGCCGTTTTACCCCGTTGATGTCAGCTGTGCCAATTTTGCTTCCTGGCGTCAATCGCATCACGCAGGAGCAATTTTCGCGGGCTGAAATCTCAAGATGACTCAAGGCATCAAGCTCTATGGTGACCGGATCGATGGGGAGAGACGAGCTGCAATTCTGCGTCGATGGCGCCCACTGAGGATGGAAACATCTTCTTGAAGCAGTGACACAAGGGCTCCATTTCAGCCTTTCGTTCGTCGAGACGGATAGCGAGAGCAGATTACTGATGCTAATCCAGCCCCGCGGAGAACCTGAACTATGGCCATGCCGTGTGCAGGGCACGAGCACCGCGGAGAACTCCAACACGCAAGCGAGCCAATGGATCCACGTGACCAGGAGCAGGAGGCCGAATGGTTCGATGACCCAATACGAGACTTAGCGTGAGGCGCCTGTTCCCGGTGAACATTGTGGCCATTGTAATAAAGTTGACCCTCTACGTTTCCGACACCCGACCAGTGGGAGTGGCCGCGATCTTGGCTCGTCTGCTGATTGTCTTAGTGACCAATCGCACCCTTCGTAACATCACGCCGTAGACCCGGGTATATGACGAGCCGGGCGATATTCTGGGGATTCTGGTCCGGCCGTTCCCTGACCATGCATCCAGCCCACTGAAATAGCAAAGGTGCCACCCCGTGTCTGTAAACAAGCCAGTCGTCCTTTTGGCCGAAGAACTCTCGCCCGCAACTATTGCGGCCTTGGGTCCCGATTTCGAGATTCGCCAGACCGACGGTGCGGACCGAACCCTGCTGTTGTCTGCCATTACCGACGTTGATGCGATCCTCGTTCGCTCGGCCACCCAGGTCGATGCGGAAGCCATTGCCGCCGCAAAGAACCTGAAGATCATTGCCCGCGCCGGTGTCGGGTTGGACAACGTGGACATCAAATCGGCCACCCAAGCCGGTGTCATGGTCGTGAATGCCCCGACCTCCAACATCATTTCCGCGGCCGAGCTGACCGTGGGACACATCGTATCCCTCGCCCGCCGCATCCCGGCAGCCAACGCTTCGCTCAAGGCCGGAGCCTGGAAGCGCAGTTCATACACCGGCGTGGAACTCTTCGAAAAGAAGGCCGGCATCATTGGGCTCGGGCGCATCGGAGCACTCGTGGCAGCCCGTCTTCAGGGCTTCGGCATGGAAATCCTGGCCTACGACCCGTATATCACCCCGGCACGCGCCCAGCAGCTCGGGGTCACCCTGGTGGAGCTAGACGAGCTGTTGGCCCAGGCCGACTTCGTGACCATCCACATGCCCAAGACCCCGGAAACCATCGGCATGCTGGGCAAGGATGCCTTCGCCAAGATGAAGAACTCGGCCTATGTGATCAACGTGGCACGTGGTGGTCTCGTCGACCAGGACGACCTGTACACGGCCTTGAAGAATGGCGAGATCGCCGGTGCCGGCATCGACGTCTACGTCCAGGAACCAAGCACTGACCTCCCGTTCTTTAAATTCGAAAATGTCACGGTGACCCCGCACTTGGGAGCGTCCACCGAGGAAGCGCAGGAAAAGGCAGGCGTATCGGTGGCGAAGTCCGTCCGCCTGGCACTGGCCGGTGAGTTGGTCCCCGACGCCGTCAATGTTGCCGGCGGCGTCATTGACGAGAACGTCCGTCCGGGCATCCCGCTGATCGAGAAGCTCGGTCGCATCTTCACCGCACTGACCGTAGGCTCATTGACCAATATCGATGTCGTCGTTGCGGGCGAGATCGCATCCTTTGATGTGAAAGCGTTGGAACTTTCGGCACTCAAGGGTGTCTTTATGGACGTTGTCTCCGACCAGGTCTCCTACGTCAACGCCCCGGTGTTGGCCGAACAACGCGGCGTGGCCACCCGGCTGGTGACCACACCCGACTCGTCCGAATACCGCAACCTGTTAACCATCAAGGGGGCATCCACCGAGGGAACCCAGCTTTCGGTCTCCGGCACGCTGACCGGACCGAAGCAGATCGAGAAGCTGGTAGGCATCAACGGCTACGAGATCGAAATCCCTGTCACCGACCACATGATCGTTTTGCGCTACGCGGACCGACCCGGTGTCATCGGCACCCTGGGCAACGTGTTGGGGGATCAGGGCGTGAATATCGCGGGTATGCAGGTGGCCCGAAAGGAAGAGCGTGGCGAGGCCGTCGCGGTACTGGCCGTCGACTGCTCATTGCCGGCCGGCGTCCTGGATATCGTCCGTGCGGCCATTGGAGCCACAGTGGCGCGAGAGATCAACCTGCAGGACTAAAGTAGTCCCCGGACTTTCGTCAAAAGCGAGCCTTGCACCCGTAAGCAGACTTCCCGGACTCGATTGTGGAAATTTCTCCAGTCGCTTACGAGGCTCGCTTGTTTGTTGGCTGAGGGCAGCATGGCAGTCCAGAGTGCGATGGTGGCTAAGTCGGTCCTCCACAGCTTCGAATATTCGTGAGAAACAGCAACGCACGTGGCACTTTGGAATGTGGGTCTGGAGGTGCTGCACTACGCCATGGTCGCGTTTGGCACGCGTACGTCGTTCGGATAGTTCCCAGGTCGAACCTTTCCACAGCATAAGATTGAAGAATGATGCCTCAAAGTGCTGTGTTCGTAGATGCAAGCTTCTTATTAGCAGTAGGGGGACATAGGGCCTCAGGCACCACGCTACGTGCAGCTTTTACTGTCAACTACGAAGCGTTGATTGCAGGAATACTCAGAACAGCCAAAGAGTCGAGCGGACTGGAGAACTTACGCATCTATTGGTATGACGCCTCGAAGGATGCCATCTTTACTGATCAGCACAAGCGTATTGGCCTGATACCTGGTGTGAAAGTTAGACTAGGCCGGATTTCTTTCAACGGAGAGCAAAAAGGCGTTGACCTAAAGCTCGGTCTTGACCTCGTTGGTATTGCCCGCAATCGTGCAGCCTCCGTTGCTTTCCTATTTTCAGGAGATGACGATCTGGCGGAAGCGGTGGAAGAAGCCCAAGACTTGGGTATGAAGGTCGTGCTGATGGGCGTGGAGAAGGCGGATCATCGATTGGGTGTTGCTTCCGTGGCTGAGCACCTGGCCTTGCGTGTGGATAGCATCATCACCCTGCCCGAAGATCAGATCAAGCATGCGTTCGTTAAGGCAGTGTCATGGGACACCGGCCATGCGACTCAAACATCCACCATGGCCAATACTTCCCAAGAAAGCAAGGAGCCGGGTTCTGTAAACGACGCGGATTCGATCGTGCCGAAGCCAGTAGTTCCGAAGGCTCCGACGCCTGCGCTCTTGGGAGCACGACAGAAAACCTCGGCTCTCGCGCCAACATCGTCGGCAGCTACGTCTGACTATCAGCTTGTCTACAGCTCAACGCATCAGACCTCTGGATTTACCGGAGATGACGGTGGTGACGCCGGATCAATAGACTTGGCTGCCGAGGTCGGTAGAAGCGTGGCACAGAATTGGCATGCCAGCACGACGCAAGCGGAGCTCAAAGAACTGCTCTCCGATCGCCCGCTTTTACCTGCAGAGATTGACAGGGTTCTGCTCAAGGACTGTGCTCAACAGATCGGTGAATGGAAGACGGATCTACAGGAAGTACGCCGTGCTTTGCGCGTTGCCTTCTGGGATCAGCTCGATCAGCTCACATAAGGGTCTCCGATGGGCATATGGAAGCGAAAATACGATAGATTTCTAGGGTGACTTCTGAGCAGACTCCGTTTTTCATCACCACAGCCATCTCCTACCCGAACGGCGTGCCACACATCGGGCACGCCTATGAGGTAATCGCCACTGACGCCATGGCACGCTTCAAGCGCCTTGATGGGTACGACGTGTTTTTCATGACCGGTACCGACGAGCATGGCCAGAAAATGCTGCAGACGGCGGAACGTGAGGGCATCAGCCCGCGTGAGCTGGCGCAGCGCAACTCCGATGCCTTCCAAGCCATGAATGACGAGCTTGGCATCAGCTATGACAGGTTCATCCGGACCACAGACTCGGATCACTATGCCGCTGCCCAAGCGATCTGGAAGCGGATGGAGGCCAACGGAGACATCTACCTGGACAAGTACGCGGGATGGTACTCGGTTCGCGATGAAGCGTTTTATGCCGAGGAAGACACCGAAGTCCGTGAAGACGGGGTCCGTTACTCCACGGATACTGATACTGAAGTCGCATGGACCGAGGAAGAATCCTACTTCTTCCGCCTCTCGGCGTACCAAGACAAGCTGCTCGAACTGTACAAGTCGCAGCCTGACTTTGGGGCTCCGCATTCGCGGTTTAACGAAGTCATCCGGTTCGTTCAGCGCGGGTTGGATGATCTTTCGATCTCGCGCACCACGTTCGACTGGGGCGTACCGGTCCCCGGTAACAAAGACCATGTCATGTATGTGTGGGTTGACGCGCTGACCAACTATTTGACCGGTGCAGGTTTCCCGGACATCGATTCAGAATCTTTCAAGAAGTACTGGCCGGCTGACGTCCACGTCATCGGCAAGGACATTTCCCGCTTTCATGCCATCTATTGGCCTGCGTTCCTCATGTCGGCGAAGCTCCCGCTGCCGAAGCGCGTCATGATCCACGGGTTCCTTCACAACAACGGCGTGAAGATGTCGAAGTCCTTGGGCAATGTCGTTGCTCCTGGGGATTTTATCTCCCAGTATGGTTTGGATCAGGTTCGCTACTTTTTCCTCCGGGAAGTTCCTTTTGGCGCGGATGGCAGCTACAGCCACGAGACCATCGTTGGGCGTATGAACTCCGATTTAGCCAATAATTTAGGAAACCTAGCACAGCGTTCACTGTCGATGGTGGCCAAGAACTGTGCGGGAGTGGTCCCGGCTGCCGGTAAGTTCACGGATTCGGATCAGCAGATTCTTGCCGAGGCGGGCAAGCTGTTGGAGACTTGTCGAGACTTCTATTCGCGACAGGATTTCAGTAGGGCGCTTGAAGCAATCTGGACGGTTTTAGGGGACACGAATGCGTACTTTGCGGATCAAGCACCGTGGGTATTACGTAAAACTGATGTGGCCCGTATGGAAACAGTGCTGTATATAACCCTCGAGGTCATTAGGCGAGTAGCAATCCTGGTTCAACCTGTGATGCCAGAAGCGGCAGATGCGCTTCTCAAATCACTAGGAATGGCGGACGGATCCTGCCGCGAATTCGTGTCCTTTGGTCTACCTATGGTGCCGGGATGTCCTTTACCCGCACCAACACCGATATTCCCAAAATATGATTTGTGAGTAGCGATCATGGCAGAGAAAGGAACTTTCGATCGAAATGATTGACTTCAATCTTTCACTAAATGACGGAATGAAAACTCCGTTTACGACGGTGCCTAGCCCAACCAGCTTTGTTCCTGCTTCCGCGCAAGGCCCATCTCGATACAGATACACGACTGAAGGTTGCCATCTGGATGCACTTCTAATTAATAAGGGCTCTGAAACGCTGGTAGTCAGCTTCCACGATAAGGTGAACAGGCTTAGTACTACCTTGCCCAGATTTGGGCGACTTAGTTCTTTGAGTGCTTTAGACGTGAGTTCGATGTATTTTGCTGATCCAGGACTTTGGGCTGACGAAACTCTTGAGGTCGCTTGGTATACCGGCTGGCGCGGATTTAATTTGCCATACATAATTGCCCAGTGGGTTGTGAAAGCTGCCGAGGCTATTGGAGCTTCGAGAGTCATTCTAGTAGGAACTGCTAGTGGTGGATTCGCGGCCTTGCAGACATCTGCCCTAATTCCTCATAGCTTAGTCGTAGCGCTTGACGCAAAAATCTCAATACCGTCCTCTTTATACGAAACTCAAAAGAGTACGTACACGAAATTATTTTGGCCACAAGTTACTGAAACCAAAAATAATTCACCATTGCTTAATGAACAAACACAAAAAATTATTGGTGATGATAGATTTTCAATCATTGATCGCTATTCGCATAATTTAGTAAATAAGATATTATTAGTCAACAATAAAGAGAAGATAAATCAAAATCTTAGATATTCTTTATTCGAAAAACTTTTAGCTTGTTCTGATCGTAAACAGGATATTAGATTTATTAGCTATTCTGATTCCTCTTCGATCGAATCGTTCAAAGAAGAAGAGTCAGAAGAAATATTTATATCTAGTCTAAAGTATGCTATTGACTGGTCAAGTAATTCTAAACGGATTAAGGTTGTTCGAGAAACTGCCCGACGTCAGATGGGGTGGCATGAGAGAATGAGCCGCAGGATCTGGGACCAGGAGCCTAATGTTCCATGGTCTCTGGAAGATAAATTCAGTTTTGATGATTTTTGCTCAAAATACGACTATCCGAAACCGAAAATTTACGCGACGGCTAATTCTATTGACGAACTTTCACAACTTGCTCAATATGACAATGTGGTGATAAAACCTCGTTCTCTTTCATCCTCAATTGGTGTAATGGTACTCGAAAAGAAATCCACAAATACCTACTTTGATAATATGACAAAAAAAACCTATTCTATACAAGAAATTTTATCATATCAAAAGACAATTTCTGATAAATGGAAAAGTTCGGAGTATATAATTGAGCAAAGAATTTACGATATTGGTAAATACGCGATACCTCGAGATTTTAAATTCTACGCTTTCAAGGGACAAATCGCTTTAATACAATGCATTGACCGAAACGCCGATCGTTCTCGCAACACGTGGTTCGATGAAAACTTCGAACACGTCCCCCATAATCTGATCGGCCACAATGAGAAGTATGTAACTATGGCTGCTTCCAACAGACCAACCATGTGGGAGGAACTTCGCGCGCTTGCAATCGACGTCTCATCAAAACTCGCAACAGGATTCGCGCGCATTGACCTATTCGCGACACCGCATGGCCCGCTCTTGGGTGAAGTTACGCTCACTCCTGGTGGGCCATACTTCAGGCAACATTTCTCATTTTCTTCTGGACTGGATGAGCGACTGGGTTGGCTATGGAATGAAGCTGAAAAAAAATTATAATATATATATCCAAAATGACCAGAAAAGGCCAATAACTTTATGTTGAAAAATCTTTGGAAATATTACGGAAAAAATCTGATTGAATTCTCAACAGAAAGTCCCGCAAGTTTTCATATCGAAGTAGGGCCAGGTAATCATGGCTATGTAGTTGGTGGTAGACGAAATGGCGATTTCTCAGTACTACCCGATTATTCCTTCACTGATTTCCAACCAGGTGCGGGACTCTATGTGAATGCGACGGTGCGTTCTATTGGCAATGTCCTAGGGCAATGGGTAATTATGCTCTATAAAGCTGATGGTACCCGCACCAATCATTGGGGGAATGATGGCGGGGTTGAAGCGACAACGAGCAAAGATACAGTACGGGCAACCGTGGCTTTTCGTGTTAAGGGTATCGGCGAGATTCGAGTAACGGATGTAGAAATGGGCGCGTTCTGGTCTGGTTTGACGCAACCAATTGTATTCAGCCGGGACGTAACGGGAGCAAGAAAAGTTGCAGTCTCTGCTGGACTATTCGCTGTTGATAAAGGAGAGGATGCGAGTGCACTCATCTCGTGCCAATTCTTCGACGCAAAACGGACTCTGGTTCCTCCGAACGCTGGGACCGCTATTAATCCCAAACACGGGGCTTATCACTATGCCATGATGGGCGTAAACAGCAACATAGAGCCAACTGAATACAACTTTGATGTCCCGCCACTGGCTGAGACCGCAGAAGTGAGCATATTGCCCTGGAAAGGGTCGAAGTCAATTCGAATCGGATTTGTACCTGGGATTTCAGTGAATTTTTCTGAGGTTAATCAGACGAGTTCGCCCATAGTCCTTATTCAAGCCTTCGTCGAGGCAATTGATTTAGGGCAGTCTTTGATAATACAACACACTACGGCGCCTGTACTTGGGCATCCCAGTCTCTTATTGAGACCAAACCGGCTTGCTAAAGAATTTGTCGATCTTGGAGCGAAAATAATCTTCCTGCCTTTCAGCCGTGTGGATGGGGGAGCGATGCTAATGGATTCCAACACACTAATGGTTTCTAGAGAGCATTGGCCTATCCTACAGAGGATCGTAGGTACTCGCTCCGGGAGTCGGAATATTTTTATATGCAGTTCGTTCCCTGACAACACCGCCATCTTTACTTCCGACTACTTGAAGGCGAAGGGATGGCATGTCGTTTATGAGGTTCGAGACGATATGGAGGAATTTAACCGTGTTGGTTACTCGAAGTGGTTTGATCCTATGCTTGAGCGTCGAATGGCGCAGATAGCTCATCAAATTATTACCGTTAGCCCACGTCTATCCGATAAAATGAATATTATTTCGAATCGAAATGATGCGATAACAGTTCCGAATGCAGTAGCTGACAAACTTATTGAGAATGGTATCCGGGCTAGAGGGGTATTTGCCGAAGAATTACGCCATGAATCACGGATTGTCGGGTATCTCGGCCATCTGACACCTTCTTGGTTTGACTGGAAGTTGGTTCTGGACTCGGCGAAACTTCGGCCTGAATATGTATTTGAAATCATTGGCCATGGTATGCCTGAGAATATGTCTTTGCCGGATAATGTTGTCTTTTTGGGACCTCAGGGTCATGATGAATTTCTTGAAATAGCGAAGCGTTGGAAGGTTGGACTGATTCCCTTTAAGCCATCCACATTAACTTTTGCTGTTGATCCGAACAAATTATATGAATACTTGGCAGTCGGGCTCAGAGTGGTGTCTGCCCAGATGGGCAGTGTTGATTCTGCGCCTGCAACTTTCGTTTATAAATCGGCTGATCAGTTTATTCAAAAATTAGACTCGGCAATGAGTATGAATTTCGATTCAGTTACGATTGATATAATTGAAAAATACCTTGTAAAATCTAATTGGCAATCTAGAGCCAAAACTATGCTTGAACTCTTTAAGGACAGTGCACGGAATGCGTAACATCCTATCCATATATTCAAACTGCAGCATGGGTGGTATGACCACTGTCTATAAGAACCGCATAGCCGACAGCCCATCCGACCGGCATCACATGGTCTTCAAAAATGATTTCGGTGCCAGAGGTGTCTTCGAGTCTTATGAAAACGCTAGGGTTGATATTGCGGATAAGGGTCGGCTCGAAGCGTTCGTAAAATATGCTTACTCGACCGCGACGTACGACGAGGTTCGAATAACCTCACTACCAGTAATTGCAAATATTTTATTAGATATTGCACCGGATAATGTTGTGTATGAATTTCATTCTTCAACTGAAACAATATTGAAAACAGAAGTTGATATATTAAATCTAGATAAATTAAAACACATAATCGTACCAAGCTTATATTTACAGAATATTATAGTTTCAATGCTTCCAAGCGAATGCACTGTCGATGTTAAAGTTTTGCCTAATATTGTTGACAATTCAATATTTTTCCAGAAACAATCAAATATGATTTGGGATTTTCGTAAAGAATCTATTCCTTTAATTTGGATAGGCCGTTTCGACAAAGGTAAAAATGCGCGTGATTTCCTTCGGGCATTGTCCTTGCTGCCAGAGTCCTACATAGGTCTTTTGGTCGTCAGCATGGAAACCGAACCTGAACGGGCCTCTTCATTCATGGCGGATGTGGTCTCTTATCGGTTGGACGAACGTGTCCATATCATGATGAACCTTTCTCAAGAAGAAATAGCCGCGCTTTATTCCTATGTTTCCGGAAAGCATGGTGTCTTCGTCAGTACAAGCCTTGGGGAATCTTTTGGGTATGGTGTTGCCGAAGCACTTGCCTGTGGCCTAGACACGGTTGCTTACGACGTTGGTGCACTTGCGGAGCGAGAGCCACTGGCCGGCTGCGCGTACTCTCTGGTCGATGTCGGAGATCTCTCCGCTCTGCGTCAAGAGATTACCAGGCTTCACGATTCGCGGGTTCTAAATAGAGTATAAGCAAGTTTTTTCTCGTTGAGCCAGCAGTCTGTGATCTACAAGGAGTCGGCACGGTTAAGCCGTGTGATTGTATAATTGTGGAATTTGCTTGTGATCTTACTGAAGGGATTAAATATATAATGAAACAACTTTTTAGTATCCTGGCCTTGTCGGCGATGTGCTTGACTGCGGGTTGCGCGAAGACGGGTGTCGTCGCAAGTTCGGAGATGTCGCCTTCGACGGCGTCCGAATCACTTGAATTGGGAAAACTCGACGAAATCAAAAATAGGTATGTTAAGGCTGGATTTCATTGTGATGAGTGGTCTATTGGTGATCAGTTACAACTTGCGTCGGCATCAGGATCCTGCGAAGAGGGTGTCCGGATTGGTTACTTTGTCGACGCAACGGACCTTGAGAAGCAGGTTGCAGCCAGTCGGAATTGGACGGAAGAATACGATCTGGGTAAGCGAAGTTGGGTTGTTGGCGAGGATTGGATCATCGAGACGAATGAAGCGAAGCAAGTTGCAAAGAATTTGGGTGGGAAGATCGTGATCATTTAATCAGACTGACCAGAGGTTCTAGAAACGCGCAAGGCTGGAGGCATCAGGATTAGTTCTACGGTTTAGTAAGTTGAAAACTTGGCAATGTATAATTTTATAATGGCTTCATCACATTTCGGGGACGCGCTCGTCGAATATCGGGGACAGAATTCGGATTTCGACAAACTAATGGGCGTGCCTATACGCCGATTCGGGAGTATAGACGAAATCGTTTTTGATTTATCGGCTCCAGCGCGTTACATCGTCGTAGACCCAAGGTACACATTACCCGTGGACGTTCTGCTAATACCGCGGGAGAGCAATCGTAGGCTTCTAGTGGGTTTTCATGGTGCCGAGAACCGAGCCAAAGCAGACTTTCCCAAATTCCAGTTTGTTAGTTCCTTTAAGACCCGCGGAGAGTCTTTGCTGTTTGTTTCCGATTCGACGTTATTGCAGGGTGAAAAGATCAATATTGGCTGGTTGGCTGGAAATAAGTCTACGCCTTTATCGCGTCTAATAAGCAAAGTCGTTCGTCGTGCAGGTGAAGCATTAGAAGTTCAACAGACGGTACTAGTAGGCCATTCGGCTGGGGGGTATTCGGCAATTCTTGTTGGTTCTCAAGTTCCCAATTCGCGGGCAATTTCTGTCAGCGGGCAAACCGTCGTTGATCGTTACGAACCTTGGACAATTAAGAACCTGCTGGCAGAAGCGTTTCCCGATTGTTCCAGTCGGGAAGAAATGATGGAACGCTATGCAGCACGCTTGGACCTCCGCGAAGCTCTAAAATATCGTCTATTGTCGTCGAGCTTCACGTACTTCGGAAATATGCGTGATCAATCTACCTTTGGAAAGCTACCTCATTTCCCTCTTCTGGCTGATTGGTTTGGGCTTGGTGCCGCCGGTGGGATTACAACACATGGGGACAGTTTGATTGCGACGGACTGGGGAACCCTCGAGGATACGGGTCACGCGCTTCCAGGCACGATACTTCCCTTTGTGGAGATGGTCCTTGGGGAAACACCCTCGCTAGATATAAAGCATTCTTTCGATCCACGTTGGCATTTTACATATGGGGTGCGTGGCTAGCCCAGCTGTGTCATGAGGGTCGGGCTTGCTGCCAAATTGCTAAATAGCGTCTGAAGGTACTCATGTTCCGGCTCGTTGGTGTGGAACCTCGTCACATCGTGGACACCAAACCTCACGGCATCGAGGACACCAGGTCTCAAGACTTCATATGTCCTGTCTCGGCGCATCGTGGACACACGATCTCATGACATCGTGGACAGGATGTCTCGATACATCGTGGACGGTTTCGAAGATCGTTTCCTGGCAGATTGGCTAATATGCCTACCTGGTACGCCCATTCCACCCACTTGGTGTGTAATCTCGCAACATCGTGGACACTGAAACTCATCACTTCGTTGACAACCGATCTCATGACTTTGTGCACAAATACCACAAGCCATCCAAGACCGGCCCGCTGGCTTGTGGGTTGNGCTCGCACCATGCCCCACACCCTGCGCACCGTCGAGGTCCCCGAAGAGCAGGTCGCAGAGCTCTCGATGCTCTGCGGATTCGATGATGACCTCGCCAAACAGGGAACCGCGACCTCCAACCGCATCCGTGGTCTGCTCACCCAGATCCACCCGGCCCTGGAACGGGTCATCGGCCCGCACCTTGACCACGTGGCCATGGCAGAACTGCTGGCCAAATACCCGAGCCCAGCAGCCCTGCGCCGGGCTGGAGAAGCCCGCNTGCCGTTCTTGTGCATGGCCATCATCGGCAACGGGAAGGACATGACCACTTCGCCGGTATCGGGATCCGACACCAGAAATTCCTCATCGGTGACGGTGCGGCAATACCGACGACCCGCCAAAGTCGAGTGCTAAATAGCGTCTGAAGGTATGTGATCTCTCAGGTCATCGCTTACAGCATCACTCAAGACATCGTTTACATGATCTCTCATAACATCGCTGACAGGTATCAAAGGTGTGGCAGACCCGGAGCTGACCTCGGATTATTTGATAATGTTGTGTGTCAAATACATTATCGGCGTCGGTACGCCGTCAAATCATAGAGTTCGATCCGGGTCTGCCAGACTCCCTCAGTATCTCGCAATTTTGCGATCAACTGGGCATCAGCCGACCGTCCTATTACAAAGTCAAGAAACGCTATATTGCCGAAGGCAACAAAGCACTGAACC
>NZ_BAABLK010000003.1:0-6966 GCF_039544305.1 Paeniglutamicibacter antarcticus | reverse complement strand
ACGGTTAAAGCATCACGCAGCAAGTGCGACCTCATGGCTGCTCCCGAGTCCGCGTGCACCGTATGGGGCGCTCCGTGCTCGGCGATGGCCGCTTCAAACATGTCCACGGCCAGGTGGTCAGCTTCGCGGTCCTCCACGCGCCAGCCCACGATCTGCCGAGATAAAATATCCATCACCGAATAGACCTTGAAGACGATTTTCCGCCATGGCGAATACACGTCAGAAATATCCAACGACCAAATCTGACCCGGCCCGGTGGCCTTCAACACGGGCTTGGCACTGCGGCCCCGTTTGTTCTGCGCTCTAGTGGGGACGGTGGGGCGCAGCATCTGATCTTCAATCTCCGCCGCGATACGCCACCACTTACGCCTAGAAGCGAGCACCAACCCGGCATCCCAGGCGGTGGCGAAGGAATGATCCACGGAGACCTGCTCGGCCCAGCCCAGCTTGATGCATTCGCTGATCTTCTCCCGGTCAGCCTCGCTGATCCGGCTCTCGTAGGCGCGTTCGGACTGATGGATCGGGTCCCGGACGTGTTCACGGGGATTCTGTCGGTAGTGCCATGTGGAGCGCGATACGCCCGCCAGTTCAAGTGCCTTGCGCTGGGAACCGGTGACGTCCCTCAGGGTGCCGATGAGGTGGTTCTCGGCGGTTATGAACTTTTCGGATCGTTCGTCTGCTTGGTATCGGGCTCTGGCACGTTCAGCGTGTGCAAGAGCCCGATAGCTTTTCCCAAGGCGGTATTGGACCCCTCAAGCATGCGAATGCGTTCCTGGAGCTGTTCGACTTCTAACTGGTGTTCAGGGATTTCTTTGGCGCGGGCTTTTTCGAACGCGGACCGTTCGCTAGATGTTCGGGTCATATTCCCATGATCCCTTGGTACCAGGTTCCGGTCGAGGTCCCCGTCGTAGACCAGCTTCCGCCACTGCTGCAGGGTCCATGCCGGCACGTTCTGAGCGGCCAGCCAGCTTGCTTTGGTTCCGTGTGGTTGAAGGTAGTACTGGTGCATGAACTCACGGATTTCTTCGCGAGTGTATCCCTGGATTGTTGCTGTCATGGCTGTCTCCTTCAGCAAGGTTTGGACGAGCCGGGTGGCTCACAACCAGCCTGACGTAGAGGGAACGTCTAGTTTCTAACGGAAAAAATTGTAGCTGCTATCAAGAAGCCCCAAGATTCCTGTCGGAACCTTGGGGCTTCGTCGTACGTCTGGGGCCATGCAGGATATCCTGTTGTCAGCCATTTCGTGGGGCAAACATGCGTTGTGAGTAACTCGAACGATGATTTGGGGCGGCGAGCGAGGCATGACTACCGGCCCCAGAATGTTTATCCGCATCCGGCCTGATTTAATGTGGACATGCCTAATATGCGCGCACCCAAGAACGAAGCCACGGGAACCTCGGGCCAATCGTTCGTTAAAGGTGAATTCGAAGAATTGGGATGGGGGGCAGTCCCCAACCCTGAACACGACCTCGGTACAGACCTATGGCTGATGGCTAGAGACGAGAACCGATTCGACATGGGTGCGCTGGTCGGCGCGCAGGTCAAGACCGGAGCCTCCTACTTCAAGAGCGCGAAGACGGACGAAGGATCTGGCGAAGTCGTTGGCTGGTGGTATACGGAGGAAGACGACAGCCACTTTGACTATTGGAGTGAGCACACTACCCCGCACATCCTGGTGTTGCGTGACACGAAGTCCAAGACCTCGCACTGGGTTCACGTGACCTCGGATACGATTCAGTCCACCGGCAAAGGAAATAAGATTCTGGTCCTTGCTTCGCAGACGGTCGATGAAAGCAATCGCGACGCCCTTACCGCTGTAGCAACAAGTCCTTCCAAAGCAGTGAGCCTGGATGGCAGCGCATGGGGATCAAGTTGGAAAGTGCCGCAGTCTGACCGACTCAGGTACGCGTTGATGGCACCTAGGCTGATTGCACCACATCCCAACAAAGGTCAAGTGGTGACAAACGCAACAGAAGCCTTGGCGATGCTGGTGCAGGGCAGGTTCAGCGAATTGCGGGACGTTGTTTCAACGGCTGCGCGTACGACAAGCGAAACTGTCACTGATGCCGACTCCTGGCTCTGGGAGCTATTCGACGCAATCTGGAGTTGGGCTGTATCGGGCGACCTTTCTAAACTCGGAGCTTTGTCCGAAGCTGTGGATCAGCAATACCTCGTGGCTGGAGTAGTCGCAAGAGCAGCGGCTCTGATTGAGTACGGACGGTCAGAAGATGCTCTTGCTGCCGTGCGTGAAGTGGAATTTAGAGAATGCTTGGGTGCGGTCAATATTGCTTGGCTCAAGAGCCATGAGGCGCGTTGTCTGCTCGAGCTAGGGCATTTGGAAGAGGCTCGGGACCTCGCTCTCGAGGTCCAAAGACTTCGAGTCTTAGCTCCCAACGATCCCACCGCTGGAGCGCTTGTAGCCGTAACTACCACGCTCGTATTTGACGTGAGTGGGTTTGGCAGGAGCGACATCGGCGAGCTGATCCAGTCCATTGACACTTCAACCCGATGGTGGCGTTCACAGACCATAGCGCATGGGCTCGAGAAGCATTTCGATGGAGAGTTCAAGGCATGGGGGCGTGATTCGAGCACCACTTGGGCTGCTGTCGACACAGTGTGGACGAGCCTTCGAACTGCGGCACTACTGGCCGGTTTTAGTGCGGATCACGGCGGCTGGCGAAACGCAATGTCGTTGCTGGCACGCCGAGACATAATGAAGGCGAGCGTGACGGACACCGCGAAGATGTTGGAGTGCTTGACAGATTTGTTGAGGGCGGGTGCCAAGAAAGAACTGGTGCTGGCAGTTCGCAAATTGAGCGACGCCGGTCCTGTTGAACCGCTCGTTATCCTCCTGGGACGCCTCGAACTGGAGTCGACTTCGAGGTCGTGTCTTGCATCTGCGCTTGCATTCGTGCGCTACGCCGGAGACTTCGCCGAAGTCACCGACGCAGACCGACACGCAACCTGGCTGCTCTCATCACTTGCGAATCCTGAAGGGCTGCGGCACCGGCCGAAGCCGACCTTCCTGATCGAGACTAACTTGCTTCAGTCTCTTGGCGGGGTGATGCGAAGCGTATCCCCGACGATGAAGCGTCGAGTCATGGATCACCTAATGAGTCTCCCTGCTATCGACGACCAGTTAATCGCAAAAGATTACGGACGCATAGTTGCTCTTGTAGGTAACGATCAATGGTCAGGAGAAGATCTTACGCGTCTATCTGTACGAAACGGCGACAATTGGGAACTTCAGGATGATATTGACGGTGTCCTCGCCACCAATAAGCCGGACTTTAGAACGGGCCTTCTTAGTAAGATTAAACAGGGTGATCTGACTGCGCTAGGAAACTTCGGCAAGGTCACTGACCTTCCAGACGACGCAGCTGAAGCGGCGATTTCACATCTGGAGACTTCCATCGATAATCAAGTGAAGCAAGCCCGGCGTGGGATGTACGGCCTAGGAGGACCTGATCTCGGGCATGCGCTCGTTGTTCTGAACGCGTGGCACAGCGATGTTGCCCGGTGGGATGCAGTTGTGGCGTTGCTGACTGAGCCAAACGCTCACGAGAGTCATATTCTGGGCACCCTAGATTCTCTCGGCATGGTCGCAAAGCAGGTTCCTGAGAAGGAGAAACTACGGCTCAGGCCACTTCTTGAGACCATAGCGCAACGGCCCGCGGATGAACGCGACACGGCCTTCACCTGGACCAAATCGACCTCGCAATCAGCCGCCAGGCTTGCGCTTCTTCGCCTCTTTCCGGGCGACGTAACCGATTCCATGATGCTGAGCTTACTTGCCGGAACTTCTATCGACAGAGAGGTGGCTGCCACCATCGCCGGCGAGAGGTCAATGACGGGTGATCATAATTTACTTTTCTCCATGGCGACTGACCAAGTCCTTCAGGTTCGTGGTGCTGCGATCGTGAGCCTGACAAAGTGCGCTGCGAGCGAGAACGCTTCTGCCGAAACATCGGCGATGATCTGCAAACTGGTTGCCCGCGGAGGACCGCTCACTGCCAAGCAAGTGAGCGGTTACCTGCTCGATATGCCGGACAACGAGGCACGTAGCTTCTTGTTGGGGTCTCTTGCCGCCCACCCTTCGTCTCTTGTGCGGGCCCAGGTTGCGGCCGGCAGGGCAAACGACGGGTAGCTCAATTACGCCGCCGCACCTGCCCTGATGCCGGTTCTAGTGGTATGTCTCCAAAATAGTTTCTGGCTTATTCATCAAGCTGGAGGCATATCGAATATAGTTGCCGCGTTGACCCACACCGATGCCCAGCGCGAGGTCCTGGCCTTCTTGCCCAAGCCCCAAGTAGTCTCTCATCGCAAGGTGCAGCGGGCACAGGTCTTGTTGATGGCTTCCGAGGGGCTTGGCCAATGATTGGATCTCCCGGCTCGTGGGCATGGCTCCAGGGACGGTGGGCGCTTGGCGTGCCCGGTGCGCCGAGGATGAACTGAAAATTTTGGACAGGTCCGCGATTGGCGATGGCACAAACCGGTTGCGCCCGGACTCGAAGATCGCGGAAATCATGCGGTTGAGGCAGAGGACCACGCCCGAGGGCGCGACGCATTAGTCGGTGCGGACCAATGCCGCGCATGTCGGGGTCTCACCGACCCCGATCCAGTGGATCTGGGCCGCACGCGGGCTGAAGCCGCACCTGGCCAAGACGTTCAAGCTCTCCAACGATCCAAAATTCGAGGAGAAGCTCATCGATATCTGCGCGCTGTATTTGAACCCATCAAGAAAGGTGATGGTCTTGTGTTTGGATGAAAAACTCGATCCCGTTGCCGGGCGGGAATCGGGCCGTTTTTGTTGAGTGGCCGCAAAGCATACTCGCGCACGGTCAGAGACCGTGCAGTTGAATTGCCGCCGTCGGCCCGGGCTTCGAATCTTTGCTCGGCCCCGTCTGCCGGAACCGCGAGGTGATCATGGGGCTGCTGGCCGCACGGATCTGCAAACCAACCTCCAAGCTCGCCACCCTGAACTGGTTCACCGACACCACCCTGGGCACCGACCTCGGCCCCGTCACCTCCGATGAGCTCTACGCCGCCATGGACTGGCTACTGACCCAGCAACCTCGCATCGAAAAGCAGCTCGCCCGCACCCATCTGGGACCCGAACACAACCCCGAGGGCCTTGCCCTCTTTGACCTGTCCTCCTCCTGGGTCACCGGAACCCACAACCCCCTGGCCAAATTCGGGTATTCTAGGGACAAGAAACGCGGGCACGAACAGATCGAATACGGCATGCTCGCCACCCGCGCCGGGCTGCCCATCGCCGTGCGCGTCTTGCCCGGAAACACCTCCGACCCGGCCTCCTTCATCCAGATCGCCTCAGAAATCCATGACCTGGCTGGTGTCGAGGATCTGGTCATGGTCGGGGACCGCGGAATGATCACCAACGCCCGGGTTCAAGACCTGAAAAAGGACACCACCTTCTCCTGGGTCACCGCGCTGCGCAACACCGACATCCAGAAGCTCGCCGAGGACAATGGGCCCTTGCAGATGAGCCTGTTCGATGAGCAGAACCTCGCCGAAATCAGCCACCCCAAATATCCCGGGGAGCGTCTCATCGCTTGTCGCAACCCCGCACTGGCGACCAAACGCGCTCACAAGCGCACCAGTCTGCTCGAAGCCACCGAAGAGAAGCTCGAAACCATCAAGAAAGCGGTTCAAGCGGGACGGTTGAAGGGTGCCGGGAAGATCGGGGTGAAGACCGGGAAAGTCGTTGGCACCTACAACATGGAAAAGCACTTCACCCTGGTCATCACCGATGAGACGTTCACCTATGAACGCAACGAAGGAACCATCAAACGCGAAGCGGACTTGGACGGGATCTATGTCATCCGCACCAACGTCCCGGCTCAGACCATGGACGCCCCCGAAGCGGTGCGGACCTATAAGTCCTTGGCCAACGTGGAGAAGATCTTCAAGACCCTCAAAACCCGTGATTTGGGCATTCGTCCAATCCGCCACTACACCGAAGAACGGACCCGCGCCCACGTGCTGCTTTGCATGCTCGCCGCTCACCTGACCTGGCACCTACGCACCGTCTGGGCTCCATTGACGTTCACCGATGAAGACCGGCCCGTCCTGGAAGAGCCGGTCGCCAAAGTGAACCGCTCGGACGCCGCAGCGCGCAAGGCCAGCACCAGGAAACTCGACGACGGAACCACAGCCACCAGCTACCAAGACCTGCTCACCCACATGGGAACCCGGACCCGGAACACCACCAGGGTCCCGGGCACCGAGAAGACCTTCGAACTGCTGTCCCTGCCCACGCCCCGGCAACAGCGCGCCATGGACCTCATCGACCACCACACCAAAACCCACAGAAAGTAGCCAGACACCCCACACCAAAAACGTCAGGATCCCCGACAATCCGGGGATCCTGACGATCTGTCTAACGCAACTTCAGTTTAGCGAGCGCCTCTTCGACAAAAACATCCGGTCAATCCTAAAAGCGACTGAAACCAACGAGACGCTGCACGAGACGTTGAGTTCGGAGCCATCGAAGTTTTGGTACTACAACAACGGAATCACAATAGTCGCGGAATCGATGTGAACACTCGTTTCTTTGTTTACAGTCGCACTCACCACATCGTTTACACACGCACTCGACACTTCCTTTACACACGATGTCAGCACATCGTTTACACCAACACTCATGACATCGCTGACACCGTGTGCACTCAGGGATTCAGACCGGTCAGCCGGTAGTTTCCAACTGGTAATGCTGTTTGTCGTAGTCGATCCGCCGCAAAATCCACGACGGTCTCTGTTCGCGGATACGGGCCCCATGGACCTGCCACAGCGGCATCACCCGTTTGCTGGAGGCAACCCGCACCGGCAGAGGGAAGTAGAGACTTTCCTCTCCGTCGAGGGTGCTAAACAAAGTAAAACCCGTTTCGGTGGTGGCCACCTGGTGTTCACCAATCAGATGGGTCGGCACCTTGAACACCCGGCCGC
>NZ_BAABLK010000002.1:0-92711 GCF_039544305.1 Paeniglutamicibacter antarcticus | reverse complement strand
ACGGTTAAAGCATCACGCAGCAAGTGCGACCTCATGGCTGCTCCCGAGTCCGCGTGCACCGTATGGGGCGCTCCGTGCTCGGCGATGGCCGCTTCAAACATGTCCACGGCCAGGTGGTCAGCTTCGCTGTCCTCCACGCGCCAGCCCACGATCTGCCGAGATAAAATATCCATCACCGAATAGACCTTGAAGACGATTTTCCGCCATGGCGAATACACGTCAGAAATATCCCACGACCAAATCTGACCCGGCCCGGTGGCCTTCAACACGGGCTTGGCACTGCGGCCCCGTTTGTTCTGCGCTCTAGTGGGGACGGTGGGGCGCAGCATCTGATCTTCAATCTCCGCCGCGATACGCCACCACGTACGCCTAGAAGCGAGCACCAACCCGGCATCCCAGGCGGTGGCGAAGGAATGATCCACGGAGACCTGCTCGGCCCAGCCCAGCTTGATGCATTCGCTGATCTTCTCCCGGTCAGCCTCGCTGATCCGGCTCTCGTAGGCGCGTTCGGACTGATGGATCGGGTCCCGGACGTGTTCACGGGGATTCTGTCGGTAATGCCACGTGGAGCGCGATACGCCCGCCAGTTCAAGTGCCTTGCGCTGGGAACCGGTGACGTCCCTCAGGGTGCCGATGAGGTGGTTCTCGGCGGTTATGAACTTTTCGGATCGTTCGTCTGCTTGGTATCGGGCTCTGGCACGTTCAGCGTGTGCAAGAGCCCGATAGCTTTTCCCAAGGCGGTATTGGACCCCTCAAGCATGCGAATGCGTTCCTGGAGCTGTTCGACTTCTAACTGGTGTTCAGCGATTTCTTTGGCGCGAGCTTTTTCAAACGCGGACCGTTCGCCAGATGTTCGGGTCATACTCCCATGATCCCTTGGTACCAGGTTCCGGTCGAGGTCCCCGTCGTAGACCAGCTTCCGCCACTGCTGCAGGGTCCATGCCGGCACGTTCTTAGCGGCCAGCCAGCTTGCTTTGGTTCCGTGTGGTTGAAGGTAGTACTGGTGCATGAACTCACGGATTTCTTCGCGAGTGTATCCCTGGATTGTTGCTGTCATGGCTGTCTCCTTCAGCAAGGTTTGGACGAGCCGGGTGGCTCACAACCAGCCTGACGTAGAGAGCGAGGACTTTTCCGTTCCATCAACTAGAGGGTAATAAGAGCAAACACGCATCTTCGCGAACATGGTCACTTTAAGGACCAAACCACGATGCACCAGGGCTCCGGACATCTCGATTTAATTGATCTGCCCAGGAAACGCGAATGTGACTGTTTATACCGAAGAGACCCTTGGTATTCCGCGGTTATGACTCGGTGGTCTCTGCAAAATCAGGATGAATTATTATATCGAGCTCCTACACCTGGGCTGCTCAGATACGGTTCAAGTTCCTCGTGATACTGCGGATTCTCCAATTTGCTCTCGGGCCGATGTCCGGAGCCCTGATGCACAGCGATTTCGCGTAACTTGAACGATCTGCGGGGGAAAGTGTCGTAAAGAGAATCAGTTTCTCCAAAAAGCCCAGTCAAGCAGACCACATCGAGCGTACATGCCCCGATCCTCCCTCGGGCGGCGAGGCCCCAGTAAACACGGAGGGCACATATCCATTGTTGAGAGCGAATCGTGCTGACAGCACTTTGTGAGTGGACCGCGGACCACTATCTGGAGAGCCTTTTAGATGCCCCGATCCAGAGGCCGTTGGACTGGATACGGATTACAACCATGACATCCGTTACTAGAAATCCCTGTCTAGAGATCCACTCTCTGTCACCGGTGTTGTGGATGAGGCAGCACCGTTGGTGTTCTTGACGGCTGTTGTGGGCGTCCACACCATGTTCGCTGAGTTGGTGTTGGTGCGCAGGCTGTTGGAACCGTAGGTCACATTGCCCACCGTAACGGTGACTATGCTGCGGGGAATTCCGTTGATCGTTACCGTGGAAGTCTTCATGGTGCCGTCAAAGTAGATGGTTCTGGAGTTCCTTGCGAAGTCGCCCTTGGTGTTCACCGATCCAAGGTTCACCGAGCTGCCAGCTCGTTGGATATCTATGGTGTCGCTCTTTCCGCCCTGGGATAGCAGCTTTCCGTCACGTAATCGGACCGTTACTGGAATGGGTGCCCCGTTCCAGCCTGGCGTGACCGATGCCAAGTTCACCTGTTGGCTGTAACTGAAGCTCAGGGTGTCTCCGGCATCCACCCGACCGGCTATTCCGGAGCCATTGATGCTCTGAATATCTGCTGCACGCAGTGGGCTGTTATCCACCCGTCGGTTACTCACCGTGGCAGAAACTGTTTCCTTGCCGGCGGAATCCAGCAGGACCGCACGGACGTCGTAAAGTCCGTCAGTCACCCCGGTAGTGCTCCAGGGGCAGGTAGAGGGTGAAGTGTTGACAGTGCACCGTGTGGTCCACGTGGTGGTGCCAGCGGGTGCCGTTTGAATCCGGACATTGCTAATGCCAGCTGTGGAGTTGGCATCTGCGCGTAGTGTGACAGTGCCCGAAAGGTAGGAGCCAGGATCCTGCACCGAGATAGTGGACACGGTGTTGTCAACGGTGCGGTAGGAGGTGGCCGAAGATATCGACGTATTTCCTGCCTCGTCGGTGGCGACGGCGCGGAAGCTGTAGGTGCCATAGGCCATGGTGGTGGTGTTGAACCGGCAGGAGTATGGCTCATCTTCCAGGGTGCACATATTTACCCAAGTGGATGTGCCGGATCGGAGGTACTGCAGCTGCACTTGGGCGACTCCGGAGGCAGCATCTGATGCCGATGCTTCGAAAGTGGTGGTGCCGCGAATGGTGGGGCCCGGATCTGCCAAGGAAACCAACGGACCATGGTTATCCACCAATACATCCGTGACGAGGTTGGAGTACGTGATGCTGGTGCCAGAGACGGCCACGGAGCGAAGGTCGTAGGCTTTGTCGGCAAGAGCTGCGGTATTCCACAAGCAGTTGTAGGGGGACGCGAGGTTTTGACAGATGGGTTTCCAGTTGTTGCTGTCGGCTACAGAGTATTCCACCCGCACGGTGTAGGGGATCGTTCCCGGGCGGCTCAGCGTCGTGGAAAGGTTGGTTGTCCCGCGGGCGGTCTCGCCCGGATCGTCCAGGAACACAGTAAAGGAGTTCGCTACCGTGGTGCGGATCGGATCAGTCGTGGTGCTGAGACCGGCTTTGTCCGTGGCTTTGGCACGCAAAAGGTAAGTACCGTCCGGCAGCGTCGCGGTGTTCCAAGCGCAGGCATAGGGTGTGGATTCGGAGGTGCACAAGTTCACCCAGCTTCCGGTGGCTGCCGGCGCATACTGGATGAGTACGCTGCGGATGCCGCTTCGGGCGTCCGAAGCGGCTGCCGTGAGCAACACCGTGTCCTTGACAATAGTACCGGGGCTTGTCAGCGCGACCGAGGGCGGTTCCCAGTCGTCGGCGGCGCCGAACGTATTTGATGCGTTGGCAGTGGTGGCCGTGAACGCCGCGGAAGAAAACACGCTGGCGCCCACCACCGTCATGATGGTCAGAGCCGCCACGATTCCAAAGGCTACGCTGAGCCTCTGCACAGGGGAGGCAGCGGCATCTTCTGGCCATGGCACAGTATTTTGGTTCTGGTGTCCGGCCCATGGGGCAGTTTCCTTGCCGCCGTTGCCGCCGTTGCCGCCGTCACCGGTGTTGTCATCCGGTGGAACGTCGTCGTCGGAGTCTTTCTCGGGGCGGCGGCTGGAAACTCCCAGCACAGCAGCAGCCACGGCCACCGAGGTCAGAAGGGACCACAACATAAGCGCAATGAAATCGCCGTTGCGTAGCCACAGGCCCGGCAGGCCTATGTAGGGGATGAGCAACCGTGCTTGCCCGCTGATTTGCTCCCGATTGATAGGGGTGCTGTCTACCTCGACGTTGGCATCGCCGGCCGTCACAAAGGTGCCGTCCGTGTTCTCTGCCACGATGCGATGCAGGCGTGTTTTTTCAACCCCGCTAGGTTCGGCCTCTGCAGGGCTTCGATACTGCACCACGCCGCCCCGACACCCACCTCCGCGTCGGGGATCCCGGCACCGAGCTCTGCGACCAGAGCCGTGACCGTCTCCAGCACGGCCGCAGGATCGTGTCCAACGGTGGAGCGCTGCATGCGCCGTGTCACCTGCCCTTCGGCGTCCACCAATCCAGCAGCGATCTTGGTGCCGCCGACATCGACGCCAATGGCCATCGATCCCGTGCTCATGCCAGTCCCCTGACCCCGAAGTTGGAACCGTCGTTGAGCTCCGTCAGGATCCGCACGGCCTCTTCCGGGTCATCGACGATGAAGATCTTCTCTTCCATGGCCCGTCCACGGGCCAGCTCCTCGAGCAGCGGGAAGGCCGGCAGCGTCTTGGTCCAATGCTCGATCCCAACCAACACCATCGGACTGATGCTGCCAGCCGCGCCATAGTAGTTTTCGCAGGCGTCCTGGAAGATCTCCTGGACGGTCCCGGCCGCGCCGGGCAGAAAGACCACCCCGCCGGTACACTTCTCCAGGAGCACCGCTTCACGGGTGGCGTTGGCAAAGTATTTCGCGATGTGGGTGGCGAACATGTTCGGAGGCTCGTGGCCGTAGAACCAGGTGGGGACACCAAGGTTCGCCACGCCCACCGGCCAGCGTTCACGCACCGCTTCGGCGGCCCGAGCCCAATTGGTGATCGAAGGGTCGAATCCCGGCTCCTTTGCCAGCATCGCAAGCGCGGCTTTGAGTGTCTCCTGACCGGCGGAGCCAAGATACGCACCCAGGTTCGCTGCTTCCATGGCCCCGGGCCCGCCACCGGTGGCAACGATGAAACCGGCCTCGGATAACGCATGGCCCAATCGGGCAGCCTTTTCGTACCCGAGGGATCCACGCTGCTGGGCATGGCCACCCATGACGCCGACCAGGTCCGCGTGGGACAGTTCCCCGGTACGGATCTGTGAATCAAGCCGCGATCCGATCGCATGGTCATGCAAGGTCGTGGACAACGCCGCATTCAGCGCATCATGTGCGCCCGCGCCCAATCGATGCGCGGACCATGCGTAGATCCGCGCATCGGGCACCGACTCATAAGGCCCGGAGTCCAGGCCACCATACAGTTCAGCCCCGGTGTAAAGTTCGCCGCGGTACGGGTCGAAGGGCAGGCCGGGGATCTCCGGGAAGACCAAGGCCCCTCCGGCGCGCAGCCGGCGTTCGATCTTCGTTTCGATCTCGCACCCCATGAACACCGAGCCTGCCGAGCGCAACTTGTCCAGCACCGCACTTCGCTCGCGCAGGTCGACCGATTGCACATGCCACCCGTGCATGGAGGCTGCCAACCGTTTGTCCGTCAATGCCAGTGCCGTGGCCGCGTGCTTGTCGAAATCCTTCAGCGAGGCAATTTCAACCACGCGCGGGAGGGGATGCAAGGCCGGAGTGCTGTTCATGACATCAAAGACTATCTACATTCGGGGCACCGAGATGTATTTGTGCACAGCACATCCCGTCTTGGTTCGTGCTGGCGGGCTGAACGTGAAACGATAGGAGGATGACCGATTCTGCTTTTCCCATGGTCGACGCGCGTGAAATTCTGCGTGTCGTTGGTGGTGTTTCCTTCACCCGAGGCAAGGCCTTGGCCACAGATGCCGCGCTGAGCGGATTCTTGTGGGATCCGGTTGCCCAGGCCCTGGCCGCTACGGTGTCCGAGGATGGCGAGCCCCCACGCGATGTCGCCATCACGCTGGCTACCAAGAAGACGGTGCGCGTCATTGACGCTGCCACCTGCCCCTGTGCCGACGCGCCCAAGTGCCGGCATGTCGCCGCCGTGCTCATTTACTCAAACTCCATGCACCTGCGCGCCAAGGACGTGGTGTACCGCACCACCGCCGCCGCTGTGCCGGCGTGGCAGCAATCATTGCAGGAGCTGCTCGCCCCTGCACCGGCAACCCCCAAGTCCTTGGGCGGGCCCAGTTCCAAGCACCCCGTACTGCAGATGGGTTTGCAATTCGACCTGCAGGACACCACACTCTCGGCACACCAGCAGTGGGCTCCCGGCTCAGGCGTGGGACAGCTCAAGGTCGCCTCCCGCCGTTGGCGCCTAGGGGTGCGCCCGGTAGTGCGTTCCGGGATTGACCGTTGGGCGCGCTCAAACCTGCGCTGGAACAACATCACCTTCAAGACCTACGGGTTGAACCTGGATATCGAGCAGCACCGCTGGTTCTGCCAGTTCGTTCCGCTGTACCGGGCCAAGGGCGAACTCTACTTCGGTGAAGATAACGACTGGTTGTATCTTGACGAGTACTCCTCCGCCCTGCTCTGGGAGCTGCTGCCCGAAGCCAAGGCGCTGGGAGTAGCCCTGGTGGGCATGCGCACCAACACCCGCATCATGTTAGCCTCCCCCGCCCATGTGACCCTGGGGGCACGGGCCACGGAGGACGGGCTGGCACTGGCCCCCTCGGTATCCCTGAACGGGCACAAGTTCATCCTCGATGCGAACATGGCTGCAGGTTCGATCGGTAACCACGGCGTCTACGCCGCCACCGAGGACCACCATGAGATCCTACTGGGTCAGGTTCCCGGCGGGCTGAGCCACACCGAGCTGTCGATGTTGCGCCACCCCGAGACCCTGAACGTTCCCGAGGGTGAAACCGAGGAGTTCTTCTCCCGCGTCTATCCGCGCCTTGCACGCAAGCTGCGAGTCACCAGCCCCGATGCCTCGATCGAGTTGCCGGCGGTGCTGCCGCCCAAGCTCGTAGCCAAGATCCGCTACGGCACCACCGAATCCATCGACGTGGACTGGACCTTCGACTACCAAGGCATGGTCGTTGACGCTGCGGACCGGGACATCGCGGTGGAATCCGCGCTGGAATCCACCGTGCTGGAAATCTTGAACCGGTACCCAGCCTTCGAGGCCACGGTGCTTGGGCCCAAGCACCTGAAGGGGCTCGAGGTCATCGACTTCGTCCGCCGGGTGCTACCGGAACTCACCGAAGTCGAGGGCCTGGTAATCAAGGAAACCGGGAACCGCCCCGAGTTCCACGAACTCACCGAGTCCCCCGAACTGGTGATCACCACCGTGGAATCGGACCGGCGCGACTGGTTCGACCTGGGCTTGCTGATCTCCATCGGCGGACGCCAGATCCCCTTCGCCGAGATCCTGCGAGCCCTGATCAACGGCGAGACCAAGCTGCTGATGCCCGATCGCAGCTACTTCTCCTTGCAGGACCCGCTATTCGACAAGCTGCGCTCCTTGGTCTCCGAGGCCAGTGGGTTGCGGGACATGAAGGACAAGGAAGCGGATATCTCGCTAACCCAGTACCAGTACGCGATGTGGGAGGAACTCGACGCCCTGGCTGCACACGTCGAGGGCCCCGATGCGTGGGTGAGTGCACTGAATTCGCTGGTGGACCTGAAGGCCACCGAAACCGAGCTTCCCGCGACGCTCAATGCGACCTTGCGCCCGTACCAGACCGAAGGTGTCGGCTGGCTTGCGACCCTGTGGCGCAACGGACTGGGTGGGGTGCTCGCCGATGACATGGGCCTGGGCAAGACCGTCCAGGCGTTGGCGTTGATCCTCCACGCCCATCAGGTGTGGGAGAACCCAGAGGCCCACGAGGACGTCTCGGGGACGGCCGCGCAGCGTGCACCGTTCCTGGTGATCGCACCGACCTCGGTTGTCTCGAACTGGAAGGACGAGGCGGCACGCTTCGCCCCGTCGTTGCGTGTAGCCACGATCACCGACACCGAGTCGCGGGCCGCGGCCTCGCTGGCGACCATAGCCGGCGAGAACGACATCGTCGTCACTTCCTACACCTTGCTGCGCCTGGATGACAACGCCTATGCCGACATCACCTGGGCCGGGCTGATCCTTGACGAAGCACAGTTTGTGAAGAATAAGGCGACCAAGGCCCACCACGTGGCCCGGGACATGCCGGCACGCTTCAAGTTGGCGATCACCGGCACACCCATGGAAAACAATCTCATGGAGCTTTGGTCGATCTTCGCCATCGTCGCACCCGGGCTTTTCCCCTCGGCGTTGCGCTTCGCGGAGAACTACCAACGCCCCATTGAACGCCAGGGACTGCCCGAGCCTTTGGCCCGCCTGCGCCGGAGGGTCCGACCCTTCATGCTGCGCCGCACCAAGGCCGCCGTGGTCACCGACCTGCCCCCGAAGCAGGAACAGGTCCTGCACGTGGAACTGGGCGAGGCACACCGCCGGGTCTACGACACGCACCTGCAGCGCGAACGCCAGAAGGTGCTGCGCCTGGTCACCGACATGGACAAGAACCGGTTCACGATTTTCCAATCACTGACCCTTTTGCGCATGCTGGCACTGGATGCGTCCCTGGTGGATCCCGACTACGCCGATGTCCCCAGCGCCAAGCTGGACGTGCTCTTCGAGCAACTCGAGGATGTCCTGGCCGAGGGCCACCGCGCGCTGATATTCTCCCAGTTCACGTCTTTCCTGAAGAAGGCAGCAGACCGGTTGGACGCCGCGGGAACCCCGTACGCCTACCTGGACGGCTCTACGCGCAAACGCGCGGAGGTTATCGATTCCTTCAAGTCCGGCGCCGCACCGGTGTTCCTGATCTCCCTGAAGGCCGGCGGCTTCGGGCTGAACCTCACCGAAGCCGACTATTGCTTCCTGCTCGATCCCTGGTGGAACCCGGCAGCCGAGTCCCAGGCAGTGGACCGGGCGCACCGCATCGGCCAGACCCGCAACGTCATGGTCTACCGGATGGTCGCCAAGGACACCATCGAGGAGAAGGTGGTGGCGCTGCAGGATTCCAAGCGCCAGCTCATCTCCTCGGTCATGGACGAGGGTGCCGGATTCGGCAAGGTGCTCAACGCCGACGACATCAGGGAGCTGCTGCGCTAGAGGCACAGCTGCTCCCCCGGCGCCTATGGCACAAGCATGACCTTGATGGAGCGGCGTTCGTCCATGGCCGCATACGCCTCGGGTGCCTGCTCAAGGCCCATGACGGAGTCGAAGACCAGGCCGGGGTTGATCGATCCGGCCAGCACGTCTTCGAGCAGCTCGGGCAGGTAGGCGCGGGTACTGGCCGCCCCGCCCGCCACCGAGATGTTCTTCGAGAACAGCACACCCATCGGCAGTCCATCTTGGCCGTGGGGTACCCCCACAAACCCCAGCGCGCCACCGGGGCGGGTGCAGGCCAGCGCCTGGTCCATCGCCTCGGCGGTTCCCACGCATTCAAGCACAGAATCGGCAAGGACTCCACCGAGCAGCCCGCGCACCTTCTCCGCGGCTTCGGCGCCGCGTTCGGCCACCACGTCGGTGGCCCCGAACCCGCGTGCCAGAGCGGCACGGTCTTCGTACCTGGCCATCGCGATGATGCGGCTGGCGCCCAGTCGCTTGGCGGCCAGCACCCCGCAGAGCCCCACGGCTCCGTCCCCGACCACCACCACCGTGCGGCCCGGTGCGACACGCGCTCCCAGTGCCGCGTGGTGCCCGGTGCCCATCACGTCGGAAAGCGCCAGCAAGGACTTTGACAGCTTTTCATCGGGATCACTGACCCCGGGTACCGGAACCAGCGTTCCCTCGGCGTTGGGAACGCGCACCGCCTCTCCCTGACCACCGTCAACGGGCAGCCCGTGCTCGTCGGTACCGCCCCAAGTGGCCCGGTGCTCGCAGGCCACCTGGACTCCGTTGCGGCACGGAGGGCAGGAACCGCAGCTGTTGGCCCAGGGTGCCACCACGAAGTCCCCCACCGCCAGGCTGGTGACCCTGGAACCGACGGCTTCGATGACGCCGATGAATTCATGGCCGATGCGCCGTGGCTCCGTCGTCTCGGTGACGCCGCGGTAAGGCCATAGGTCCGAACCGCAGACGCAGGCGGCGGTGACCCGCACCAACGCATCGGTGTCGGCAAGGAGCTGCGGGTATGGGCAGTCCTCGACGCGGATGTCCCGCGGTCCGTGGATCAAGGTGGCGCGCATTCTTCCTCCGCAAGGTCGGGTTGGTGTTTCCACGATCCAGCCTATGCCTGTTTCGTGTTCGTTCTGCAACGTATAACCACAATCAACCTCGCGTTGATGACCGTTTGTTGCCCGGGAAACCCTGTTGCTCGCAAATCGTGCCCGCGGCCAAGTACAGTTGGTAATGCTTCACGAATTCTGGCTGCCGCACGGCAAGGCTCCGACCGGCCAGATACCAACCCCATAGTTGCACGGTGGGTGGTTCGGATGACGAAGCGGCCCCTCGGTTGCATCCCGCGCGAAGGGCAAGGACAACGAACCCCAAGGACGTGTGCGCCATCATGTACAGCCCAACATTGGCCTCTTCACCGCAGACCAATCCATTGCCGCGCTTTGCCGGCGACTGGATCACCGCATGGATCGAGGTCCACGACGATACCGGCCTGCTGCATGTGGGCGCAGGGCCGCGCGAGTGGGTCTTAGAAGCGCTGGCGCCGCACAAGCTCTTCACGGCCATGGCCGGCCACGGGCCTCTCGAGGTCGAATTCAACCCCGAGCTGCTGGTGGTCCTTCTTCCCGGGGCCCACAAGCTGGTCGGGAGCTCATTCTTCCGCCTGCGCAGCTAGGAAGATCAGGCGCGGCAGGACTAAAAAGACCGGTGGCGGCCTCGTTTGCTAGGTGAGTAGCAAGGAGGCCGCCACCGAAAGGGCGATCCACACGCTTAGAGTGCGGCGTAGATTTCGCGCAGCAGCGTCGCGGTTTCCGACGGGGTCTTGCCGACCTTCACACCGGCAGCCTCGAGTGCTTCCTTCTTGGCCTGTGCCGTACCGGCCGAGCCCGAGACGACGGCGCCAGCATGGCTTATGGTCTCGGGCTCCGGGCCGGTGCTCAGGCCCGGAACCCGAGACCATTTCTGGTTGCCTTGGACTAGGCAACGAGAGTCTTTTAGGGAGTACCGTGGGTGGGCCACGTCGCTTGGCATCGCGAACCTGACCACATGCCCCGCCCTCAGACCCTGGCAATCGACCTCCAAAGCTCTTCGTGAATCCCGACGGGCTTTCGAAAACAGATAGGCTTCTGACCGGCCTAGATGTCCAGGATCATACGCAATCCCTTGCACCGGGAGACGCAGATCATCATAGTGTCCCCGGCGTCGCGTTCCTCCTCAGAGAGCAACGAGTCGCGGTGGTCAATCTCCCCCGAAACGACTTCCGTCTCGCAGGTCCCGCAGATCCCCTCCCGGCAGGAGTTTAAGGCCGGGATCCCGGCTTGCGCCAAAGCATCCAAAATACTGGTGCCCACCGGCACCTGGACCTCAACACCAGTCGTGGTTTCAACCGTAAATTCGTGGTCCCCGTCTGCCGGGAGCGTGGCCGCGGGGTCGGCCACGAACCGCTCAAAGTGGAACCGGGTTCTGTCGTCCCAGCCTGTAGTCAGGGACGTGATGAAGTCAAGTAGCGGCCCGGGACCGCATACGTACGTGTGGAAGTCGGCATCGGTGGATCCCAACAAATCCTTTAGCGGATACAAGCCAGCGGTGTCATCGGCATGCAAATGCACCTTGTCCCCGTAGCGTGCCAGCTCCGCTGTAAATGCCATCGAGTCCAGGCTTCGGCCCAGGTAGACCAGCCTCCAGGGAACCCCGGCCGCATCGGCCTGGGCGAGCATCGGCAGGATCGGAGTGATCCCGATGCCCCCGGCGATGAATAGGTACTCGTTGGCATGCCCGAGTGCGAAGTTGTTCCTCGGTTCGCGGACCTTGATTCTGGCCCCTGGCTGCAGGTCGTCATGCACGAATGCCGACCCTCCGCGGCCGCTCGGTTCTCGCAGCACCCCCAACCGCCAACGCCCGGTGCCCGGTTCGGAGCACAACGAATACTGGCGCAGCAGTCCGTTGGGCAGCAGCACGTCGATGTGCGAGCCGGGGGTCCACGCCGGCAACGGCGTCGCTGAGGGATGTTCCAGGTGCAGAGACACCACGCAATCGGATTCTCGGCGGATCTCGGCGATTTCCACCTCGAAAAAGCCGTCGCCTCCGATGGGTGGGCCCTCTCGTGGTTCCGGGACCAGTCCGGTGTCGATTGCGGTGGTCACGACGCACCTCCTGTGCTGTGGTTTTTTGGTGCGGACGGCGCCGCGATGGGGGATGCTGCTTGTCCTGACGGCAAAGTGGAAAGAGAATCCAACGCAGCCAAGACGGCCTCCGATGCCTCACGCACCGAGATCGTTACCCGCACACCAGCACCTTGGAAAGCGCGCACGGAGACCCCATGCGCAACGCACGCGGCTTCAAGTTCCAACGACCGAAATCCGGCGGGAATCCACACAAAGTTTCCACCGCTGGACGGAAACTCCAGCCCTCGCGCAACCAGCTCGGAAGCCAGATAATCTCGCTCGGCCACCACCTCAGCGACCGAGGCCTTTAGATAATCGATATCGGCCCAGGCCGCAACGGCACCGGCTTGGGCCAGCGAGCTGAGCCCGAACGGAGGCGCCACTGCCCTGATGTTCGCCGCAATGTCGGTGTGAGCGAGCAGGTAGCCTGCTCGGGCTCCGGCCAGGCCGTACGCCTTTGAAAAGGTCCTCAGAATCAGCAGGTTCGGATACTTGTCCAACAGCTCGGCGGAGTCGTTGCCCGAAAAGCTGTACTCCGTGTAAGCCTCGTCCAGCACCACCAGTACCTCACGTGGGGCATTGTCCAAGAACTCCGTGATCTCCCACATTTCCAGCACAGTACCAGTCGGGTTGTTGGGGTTACAGAGCAACACCACGCTTGTATCGGCGCCGATGGCGGCCCCAATGGCTTCCAAATCGTGGCGATGGCAAGCATCGAGCGCCACCGGGACCGAATTAGCTCCGGCCAAGGCGATCAGGATTGGGTATGCTTCGTAGCTGCGCCAGGCGTAGATCACGCTGGATCCCGGCGGCGCGTAGGCGCTGAGGATCTGGCCCAGCAGTGCCAGCGATCCGGCACCAACCGCGATCTGTTCGGCGCTCAGTCCAAGTGTGTCGGATATGGCCATTACCAGTTTCTCCCCGGCGATTCCCGGATAACGGTTGGTACCGGCGGCGGCCTCGGTCATCGCGGCGACTGCCGAGGGTGCCGGGGCGATGCACGATTCGTTAGAGGATCCGACCCACTTTACTGTCCCCAGCCCTGCGGCCCGCGAGTACTGCGGCAGTGTGCCCACAACCGGCAGGGGAACCGGGCCGGTTGCCATGCCCGTGTGCATACTCACTGATCTACTCCGGTCATCTGGTACAAGTTGCGGCTCTCCAGGTCCATGGCTAGGCCAAGACCTTGGAAAGGAAGGCCTGCGTACGTGCCTCACGCGGATTTTCCAGCACCTGCGTCGGACTGCCCGATTCGACCAGTTGCCCGTCGGCCATGAAATGCACGACATCCCCGACTTCCTTGGCGAACCCCATTTCATGGGTTACCACCACCATCGTCATGCCCGAAGCCGCCAGCGAGGTCATTACATCAAGCACCTCTCCGACCAGTTCAGGATCCAAGGCGCTGGTCGGCTCGTCGAAGAGCATCAGTTGCGGTTTCAGGGCCAGGGCCCGGGCGATCGCCACGCGTTGCTGCTGGCCACCGGAGAGTTGGGCAGGGTAGTGCTTGTACTTGTCGGCCAATCCAACCCGGTCCAGTAACTCCATGCCCTCGCGCATCGCCTTGGACTTGGGGACCTTCTGCACGATGATCGGACCCTCGACCACATTTTCCAACGCGGTGCGGTGCGGGAACAAGTTGAACTGCTGGAACACCATGCCCACTGCCGCCCGCTGCCTTGCGGTCTCATTTTCCTTGAGCTCGTGAAGGCTGTTTCCGGAGCGGCGGTAGCCGATCCGTTCGCTCTTTACCCACAGTTCGCCGTCATTGATCTTTTCCAGGTGGTTGATGCAGCGAAGGAAGGTCGATTTGCCTGAGCCCGAGGGCCCCAGCAGGCAGGCTACCTGCCCGGTCTGCACCTCCAAGGTGATGCCCTTGAGGACCTCTATGTGCCCGAAAGACTTGTGAACGTTGCGTGCCCGCAGCATGGGTTCGATCATTTGATGGGCTCCAATTCCGGTTCTATGTTCTGGGCCGCGGCGGACGCGGCAACGGTCCCTGCCGGGGCGGAGGTGCCCGGCTTGGGCGGCTTCTTGCCCTTGATAGGGGTAAAGCCGCGCTCGAAGTGGCGCTCGACGAAGTACTGCCCGATCGACAGCAGCGCTGTAACCGCCAGGTACCAGATAGCTGCGACGAGCAACAACGGAATGGTCTGGAAGTTGCGCGAGTAAATGATCGAAACACTGGTGAGCAGCTCGGAGTATCCGATTACGATCACCAATGAGGTGTATTTGAGCATGCCGATGGTTTCGTTGCCGGTTGGCGGGATAATCACGCGCATGGCCTGGGGCAAAACGACCCGGCGCATGGTCTGCATCCGCGACATGCCGATCGCCTTGGCGGCTTCAGTCTGTCCCGTTGAGATCGCCCGGATTCCCGAGCGCACGATCTCCCCCATGTAGGCCCCCTCGTTCAGGCTCAGGCCCAGTAGGGCCGCAGTGAACGGGGAGATGACAGAGTTCGTGTCGATTTCCAGCAATTTCGGCCCGAACGGCACACCCAACCCGATGGTGGGCACCAAAGCTGCCAAGAAAAACCAGAACAACAGCTGAACCATCAGCGGGGTACCGCGGAAGAACCATGAGTATCCCCAGGCGGCGGTGGACAGGATCGGGTTGCTTGAGAGCCGGCAGACGGCCACCACGATCCCCAGCAGGATACCTATGACCATCGAGACCGCCGTGAGCATCAGGGTCTTGCCTAGTCCCGACAGCACCGGTGGGGCAAAGAGGAACTCTCCCACCACGTCCCAGTGGAAGCGCTCATTGGTGAACATCGAGAAGACAAGCATCCCCAGGATGCCCACCACGAGGAATGCCGCCACCCAGCGGCCAACGTAGCGGGCCGGAACAACCCTCAACTCGGGTTCTTCATTCCTGCGAACGGCCGTCGCGCTCATTCCTTGACTCCGTTAACCGGGAAGCTCTCCATCGAGTGGTCTGCCATGTCGTACTTGGTCAGGATCTTGTCATAGGATCCGTCGGACTTGATGGCCTCCAGCCCTTTCTGGATGGTGCCCATCAGCTGCTCTTGATCCTTGGGGAAGACTATGCCGAAGGCTAGGTCCTGGTAACGCTCACCCATGGCCAGCGCCCCCTTGGATTCAGCGGCAATCACCGAACCTGATGTCGAATCCACCAGAAACGCGTCAACGCGGTCGGACTGCAGTGCCAGCACGGCCTGGTTCTGGCCGGCGAAGATGGTCACTTCGATACTCTTTTTACCCTCTTCCTCGCACTTCTTGGAGGCTTCGGCCGCATCGGCGTCCTCCGTGGTGCCCTTGACGATACCCACGTGGGTACCACAGAGGTCTTCAAGGGTCTTGAGCTTCTCTGCGTTGGCCGTAGAGGTCATCACACCGCCGCCAGCCGAGAAGTAGTCCAGGAAGTTCACGGCCTTCTGCCGTTCCACGGTGTCCGACATGGCGGACATAGCCATGTCGTAGCGCGCAGAGGATAGGCCCGGGATGATCGCGTCGAAGGCGATGTTATCGAACTTCATAGTGACTCCGAGCTGTTTTTCCAACTCGTCAGCGATCTCGCGATCGATGCCGACTATGGTGCTGCCGTCAGTGTCGAATGACTCGAAAGGAGGGTATTCCACGTTGCTTGCCACGTTGATGGTTCCCGACTTCTGGACCTTCTCCGGCAATTCTTTGAACAGTGCGGCGGAATTCTCTCCTGCCGACGGTTTCTCGGCTTCTGCGGCTCCGCCACATGCGCTCAGACCAACCATAGCGGCGATGGCCAGGGCACCAAGTGCGGTGGAACGGACGGTGCGATTCGTATTTTTCATGATTCGTACTCCCTTTGCTTGCTGCTCGTGGAATTGCTTGAAGGGTGCCCATCGTCGTTGACGGGTGTTTTTGGGTGCAACCATCCAGGGCTCCGACCTACGCCGGTGTCTGGACTTGGTGTGACGGGGTTGTGTGTGCCTAGCCGGCGAGCACCTGGTTCACAGCCAGCACGACAGATCCGTCGTGGACGAGGTCAAGGGACTTGCGGACTCTGGGGTACAGGACCACATCCGCACGGATGTGGTCGATCGGCCGGCCGTCGTCCGATGTGGTTCCCCGAACCAGGTCCAGGGCCGCGGCCGCAGCTGGGCTCAGGAGCGCATCGGCCGTGGCTTCGAGACCGAGGCGTAGTTCAAGGGCTTGGGACGCCATGAGCAGTTCGATGCCGACCACAGATTCGATGTTCGCCACGATCTGGCGCGCGTGTCGTCCGGCGTTGTTGGCCATTGACACGTGGTCTTCTTGGTTGGCACAGGTCGGGATCGAGTCCACTGAGTCGGGGTGGGCCAGTGTCTTGCAATCGGACACCAGCGCAGCTGCCAGGTATTGCGGCAGCATGTAGCCGCAGTCCATACCCGTCTGTTCGGAGTCAACGAGCATGTCCGGCAACCCGCGATTCAATGTGCCGTCGTCAAGACGAAAGAGCCGTCGTTCAGTGATCGATCCAATCTCTGTGACCACTATGGAGATGAAGTCGGCAGCGAAAGCCACGTATTCAGCGTGGAAATTTCCACCCGATACTGCCTTGAGCGAACGAGTGTCGGGCAGCGAGGGAAAGATCAGCGGGTTGTCGGTCGCAGCATTGATCTCATTTTCCAATATCCCGGCCGCAAACGCGAGGGTGTCTTTGATCGGGCCGAAGACCTGTGGGACGCAACGCAGTGAATAGGCGTCCTGCGGAGGCTGGCGGACCGGATCCGTTGCGGCGTTGCCATCGATGAGGGTGGAGCCCGCCAGCAGTTCGCGAATGCGTGCCGCGACTTCGATCTGCCCCTGTTGACCGCGAGCCTGATGCAGTTCGTCAATGAATGCGTCGCCAAAGCCCATCAACGCCTCGATGGTCATGGCTGCCGTGATCTGTGCGGTTTCCAGCAGGTTCTGCGCATCATAAAGCGCCAGGGCGGCCTGGGCTGCGGAGAAGGAAGTGCCGTTGAGCAATGCCAGCCCGTCCTTGGCACCCAGTGGCAGGCGTTCAATGCCGGCTGCTTCCATGGCCTTGATACCCGAGACCACCTTCCCATCAAGCATGGCTTCTCCGGAGTCCAGCTCCAGGTCTTCGCCAGTATGCGAACGGGACATCACGATGGCCACGTGAGCCAGCGGGATCAGGTCTCCGGATGCACCGAGGGAACCGTATTCAGGGATCGCCGGACAAACCCCAGCGTTAAGCATGGCGGCGAGCGTAGTAACAATTTCGGGGCGGATGCCGGAGTAGCCCTGTGTGAGCGAGACGATGCGGATGAACATGGTCGCCCGCACCACTTCTTCATCGACGTAGCGGCCCACCCCAGAAGCGTTGGAGAGCACCAAGCGGCGCGATAGTTCGGCGGCATCAGAGGGTTCAGCGAACGCGCGGCGCCCTGCTAAGGAACCAAAGCCCGTGTTTACGGAGTAGATCGGTGGGGTCTCAGTCCCCTGCCCCATCGAGTCGACTACGCCCTGCAACCACTTGCGCGACGGTTCCATGGTCTCGAAGACAGCTTCATCAATCAGTAGTGGCCGGCGGTGGCGTGCAACTTGGATGAGGTCGTCGAGGGTGACCCGATGCACACCGATGGTCACCGGTGCGGTCTCAGGCAATAGTGCTGTAGTCATCAAGTGTCTCCCTGGTTGATTTATTTGGCGTGGTGCTTTGCACCGAGTCTGATAGCTTGGCGGCGGCCTCGCGCATCACCTTCAGCGTCGAGCCGATCCAAAGCTTGGAACCACAGCGGATCTCGGGGCCGGCTACGTTGAGTGAGCAGACGATCTCACCGCGGTTGAAGACCGGAACGGCCAGGGACACGGACCCATCGTCGAGTTCGCCCCGGGAAACTACATGTCCCGTTGAGCGGATCTGCGGGATGCTGGCCCGAAGCTGGTCAGCGTTCAGTGTCTTGGAGGTGAAACGGTTCATCGGACCGGAGAGTACCTGGTGAATAACCTCCGGCGGCGCCCAGGCCAGCAGCATTCGCTGCCCGGCTCCGGCGTAAAGAGGGAGGAGTTCATTAATGGCGAAGGTGTATTTTAGCGACTTGTCGGATTCGGCTCGACGCAAGCACATGGCTTGGTCACCGATCCGCACGATCATTACGGCGGTTTCCCCTACCTGCTCGACGATCGAACGCAGTAGGGCGCTTCCGACCTCAACGAGGTAGGACTGGGCGAGATGTCGGCCAGAGACACCGAGCAGGACGCGTCCGGGGCGGTAGCATCCTTCTTCCTCGGTCACGAATTCCTGGTCGCGCAACACCCGAAAGTAACGGTAGGCCGTACTAGGTGGGATGTTGAGTTTCAAGGCCACCGCATCGACTGTGGTTTCACCACGGGCCACGATTTCAGCCAGGATTTGAAGTCCGCGTTCAAACGACGATGACATGTCCGGCCCCTTCCGCTCCCAATGTGATCGAGCCCACATCCGCAGGCTCTGGATAGATGCTCCATGCTTTACCCCGGGAGAACAATCTTGATTCTCGCATAATGAGAATGAAATTAACGGGCAGCCCCAGTCATCGTTAGGTTTGGTCTCATTCACCACTAGTTAAGGGGAAGCCCCATGGAATCAGCCATTGCCGCGTCAACGGTCCCGGTCTGCACGGAAGATCCCTACGCTCCAGAGAACCTGGTCAATCCGTACCCGCTCTTCGAGCGGATGCGGCAAGCCGGTCCACTGACGATGATGCAGTGCCACGGACTGCATGCGATCACACGATTCAATGAATGCAAGGAGGTCCTCGATGACTACAGAACCTTCGTATCCGGGGCAGGCGCAGGCCCGAAGAACCTGCACCACGAACCCAGCTGGCGGGCCCAAGGCATCATGGAATCGGACCCCCCGATCCACACTGAAATGCGCCACGCGATAGGCGGGGTAATCTCCCCGCGCGGAGTTCGCTCGCTACGTGCGGGGTTTCAGGAATACGCCACTGAACTGGTTGATAGCCTGCTCGAACGCGGCAGCTTTGACCTGATTAAGGACATGACAGAAGTCTTCCCGCTCAGGGTCTTCGGCGACGCGGTGGGGATCCCGCGCGAGGGTCGGGCCGAGCACCTGCCTGCCCTTGGAGCCGCGAACTTCTCTACGTTCGGCCCCGATACCGCTCTCGCCCGCGAGCACTTTGCCTCCGGGGCCGGGAACAACGAGTGGGCCATGGCAAACACCGCGCGTGAGAACCTGTCCCCAGGTTCACTGGGCGCCCAGATCTGGGAGTATTCGGATCGAGGGGAAATCACCGCTGACCAAGCTGCACTGCTCGTCCGGGCCATGCTCTCAGCGGGGCTGGACACCACCATCTTCTCCCTCGGCGCTACCCTGCTGGCGCTGGTCCGCCACCCCGGAGAGTATACGAAAGTCCACCAGAACCCGAAGCTTGTGAAGTTCGCCATCGACGAGGCATTCCGCTACGAATCGCCCTTCCAGTCTTTCTACCGCACGACCTCACGCGACACCGAGCTGGGAGGGATGCAGCTGCCCGCGGACACCAAGGTGGCGCTTTTTGTCGGTTCCGCCAATCGCGACGCCGAACGCTGGGGACCCACTGCAGACCAGTACGACATTTCCCGACAGGCCGGAGGTCATCTGGCCTTTGGCATGGGCATCCACCAATGCGTGGGACAGCCACTGTCCCGATTGGAAATGGATGTCCTTCTGACCGAGTTCGCCACACGCGTGAAGTCGATCGAACTCACGGCCGAGCCCGAGCCGTTCCTGCATACCACCTTGCGCGGCTGGTCCTCGATCCCGGTCACCGTTAGCGCGGCTTGATCGCCCCTGAAGTGCGGCCGCAGCATGCTGGCAGGGTGGAGTGGCCCTCTTACATCAGCCAGGGGGCCCGCCCGCAGGTCCAAACCCTCTGATCCTGGATCTCTACGCGTGGATTGCGACCGGCTTCTGCAGCGGGAGTGCGTGCCAAGGTTTATGGCGGAGCCACGCCACCCCAAGACTTAAAAGACCGGTGGCGGCCTCGTTTGCTAGGTCAGTAGCAAGGAGGCCGCCACCGAAAGGGCGATCCACACGCTTAGAGTGCGGCGTAGATTTCGCGCAGCAGCGTCGCGGTTTCCGACGGGGTCTTGCCGACCTTCACACCGGCAGCCTCGAGTGCTTCCTTCTTGGCCTGTGCCGTACCGGCCGAGCCCGAGACGATGGCGCCAGCATGGCCCATGGTCTTGCCCTCTGGTGCGGTGAAGCCTGCCACGTAGCCGACAACCGGCTTGGTGACGTTGGCCTTGATGTACTCGGCTGCACGCTCTTCGGCGTCGCCGCCGATTTCACCGATCATGACGATGGCTTTGGTCTCCGGATCCGCCTCGAACGCAGCAAGTGCGTCGATGTGGGTGGTTCCGATGATCGGGTCGCCGCCGATGCCTATGGCCGAGGAGAAGCCCAGGTCGCGCAGTTCGTACATCATCTGGTAGGTCAGGGTTCCGGACTTGGAGACCAAGCCGATCGGGCCCTTGGAGGTGATGTTGGCCGGGGTGATGCCGACCAGCGCTTCACCGGGGGTGATGATGCCGGGGCAGTTTGGGCCGATGATGCGGGTGACCTGGTTGCCGTCTGCGTCGACCTTGGACTGGGCAAGTGCCCAGAACTCGGCCGAATCCTGTACCGGGACACCCTCGGTGATGACAACGACCAGGCCGATGCCTGCCTCGATGGCTTCAACGACTGCATCCTTGGTGAACGCCGGGGGAACGAAGACGATGGAGGTGTCTGCACCGGTTTCGGACATGGCTTCCGCCACTGCTCCGTAGACCTTGATTTCCTTCTCGCCGTGGGTCACGGTGGTGCCGGCCTTGCGGGCGTTGACGCCGCCAACAATGTCGGTTCCGGCCTTCAGCATCAGGGCGGTGTGCTTTGTGCCTTCGCCGCCGGTAATGCCCTGAACGATGACCTTGGAGGCCTTGTTAAGGTAAATGCTCATGTTCGCGTATCCCTACTTACTTCGCTGCGTTGGCGAGCTCGGCAGCCTTGGCGGCGCCCTCGTCCATGGTTGCTGCCAGGGTGACCAGCGGGTGGTTGGCTTCGGCCAGGATGCGGCGACCTTCCTCCACGTTGTTGCCGTCAAGACGTACGACCAGCGGCTTGTTGGCCGCGTCGCCCAAGGTGTTCAGCGCACCGACAATGCCGTTGGCCACTGCGTCGCACGCGGTGATGCCACCGAAGACGTTTACAAACACCGACTTGACCTGCTCGTCGTTGAGGATGACATCGAGTCCGGCAGCCATGACTGCTGCCGAGGCTCCGCCGCCGATGTCCAGGAAGTTGGCGGGCTTCACGTTGCCGTGATTTTCGCCTGCGTAGGCAACGACGTCCAGGGTCGACATGACAAGGCCGGCACCATTGCCGATGATGCCAACTTCGCCGTCAAGCTTGACGTAGTTCAGGCCCTGCGCCTTGGCCTTGGCCTCGAGCGGATCCGCTGCGTCCTTGTCTTCAAGGTCCGCGTGGTGCGGATTGCGGAATTCGGCGTTCTCATCGATGGAGACCTTGCCGTCCAGTGCCACGATCTCGCCGGCCCCGGTGCGAACCAGCGGATTGACCTCAACCAGGGTTGCGTCTTCCTTCTTGAAGACGTCCCACAGCTTCAGGATCGCGGAAGCGACCTTCTCGGTCAGTTCCGGGGCGAAACCTGCCGCGGCGACGATTTCGTCGGCCTTGGCCTGGTCAATACCCACTTCCGGGTCAACGGCAACGCGGGCCAGGGCCTCGGGACGCTCGACTGCGAGCACCTCGATTTCCACACCGCCTTCAACCGAGCACATGGCCAGGTAGTTGCGGTTGGCGCGGTCCAGCAGTACGGAGAAGTAAAACTCCTCGGCAATGTCGGCACCCTGGGCGATCATGACCTTGTTCACGGTATGGCCCTTGATGTCCATGCCGAGAATGTCGGTGGCGTACTGGAATGCCTCGTCGGCGGTCTTTGCGACCTTTACGCCACCGGCCTTGCCGCGGCCTCCGACCTTAACCTGGGCTTTAACAACCACGACGCCGCCGATTTTCTCGGCTGCGGCCTTGGCTTCTTCAGGAGTGTAGGCAACGATGCCGGCCAGCACGGGTACACCGTGCGACTCGAACATATCGCGCGCCTGGTATTCATACAGGTCCACGGGCTTGTGTCCTTCTTGTCGAAGTCTATGCTGACTCAAGGCAGGGCTCCGTAAATACGGTTCCATGCTTTGAGGGGAAGAGCCCGCCCTGGGAACAGGCCAGGCTCCATTGCTCAGCCTAACGCGTTCGCCGCCAATGGCACAGTTCTACAACAGGTAGAGCAAAATAGCCCGTGATGCGGGGCACAAAGCCGCCAAAGCAACGGCCTAAGGAGGTATGAAAACCGACCGCAAGCGTCGCTAGTCAAGCTTGGACAACGGGGCGTACCGAAGCAATAGCCGCTTCTCCGCATCCGCAAACTTCACCTTGGCCACCGTCTTGTCCCCGGAGCCCTCCAGAGCCAAGACAACGCCCTGGCCGAAAGTCCCGTGACTGACTTTGTCCCCCACGGACAGGGAAACGATTTCCTTGTTCGGTTGTACGCGGCCCTTGGCCGTGGGAGCGGTTCGCAGCGTGTGGATTTCCGGCGCACCCGAAACTCTGCCCCCGCCCCCTCCGCTTGACCCGGAGCCCCAGTAGGAACCCGATTCATAGCGGCTGGTGGCAAAGTTGTCGCGACGCCCGAACGAATCGATACTCGAACGCTTGGTACCTTCACGCTTCCAATCCAAAAGGTCCTGCGGGATTTCCTCCAGGAACTGGCTGGCGGGGTTGTATTGGGCCTGGCCCCAGAGACTGCGGTATTCGGCGCGGGTCAGGTAAAGGCGCTGACGTGCCCGGGTGAGCCCCACGTAAGCCAGCCGTCGCTCCTCGGCCAATTCCTTTTCATCGGTGAGGGACCTCTGGTGCGGGAAGATGCCGTGTTCCATGCCGGTGAGGAACACCACCGGGAATTCAAGGCCCTTGGCCGTATGCAGGGTCATCAGCGTAACCATCCCCTCGCGGTGGGCCATATCCACGCCTTCGGCATCCGAAGGTGCCTCCGGTATGGAATCGGCATCGGCCACCAGTGCCACGCGTTCCAGGAAATCGGTCAGCGTGCCTTCGGGGTTTTCCTTGATGAAGTCCCTGACCACTGCCACCAGTTCGGCAAGGTTCTCCACGCGGGATTCATCCTGCGGGTCGTTGGTCGAGCGCAGCATTTCCAGGTAGCCGGTCTGCTCCAGCACCGCTTCCAGCGCTTCCGCCGGTCCTGAACCATCGGCGACCACCGCCAGGTCATTCATGATCTTCACGAAGGCCCCGACCATATTCTGGCCCCGTGTTCCCAACCCGGGTGCATCCTCTGCACGGCGCAACGCTTCCATGAAGGAAACCCGTTCGCGTTCGGCAAGTGCAGCAACAGAGTATTCGGCCCGGTCGCCGATACCGCGCTTGGGCTCGTTGAGGATACGCCGCACATTGACGTCGTCTTCCGGGTTGACCAGCGCGCGCAGGTAGGCCAAGGCGTCCTTGATTTCCTTGCGGTCGTAAAAACGTGTTCCTCCAATGACCTTGTATTTCAGGTCCATCCGGATCAGCTGTTCCTCGAGCGAACGCGATTGGGCGTTGGTGCGGTAAAAAATAGCGACGTCGCCGGGGCGGATGTCTTCCTCGTCGTTCAAGCGCAGGATCTCCTCTGCGATCCAACGCGCTTCGTCCGACTCGGATTCCCCCACGTACCCGATGATCTTTTCGCCGTCACCCTCGGCAGTCCACAGGCGCTTCTCGGGACGGTCTGGGTTGCGTTTGATGACTTCGTTGGCGGCCGAGAGGATGGTCTGGGTCGAACGGTAGTTTTGCTCGAGCTTGATGGTTTCGGCATCCGGGTAGTCCTTGGAGAACTCCACGATGTTGCGGATGTCGGCGCCTCGGAAGGCGTAGATCGATTGGTCCGAGTCGCCGACCACGGTCAGCTCCCCTCCGGGGGTCGGCCCATCGGGTCCGGTCAGCTCGCGCACGAGTGCATACTGTGCGTGGTTCGTGTCTTGGTACTCGTCGACCATGACATGGCGGAACCGTCGGCGGTAGTTGTCCGCCACGGCCGGGAATGCCCTGAAGAGATTGACCACGTGAGCGATCAGGTCGTCGAAGTCAAGAGCATTGGCTGCGCGCAAGCGCTCGGTGTAGCCGCGGTAGACCTGGGACACGGCAGAGGCGAACGGATCGTTGCTGGCAATGCTTCGGGCATATTCCTCATCATCGATGAGTTCGTTCTTCAGCGCGGAGATCTTGTGAGACATCGATTTGGGAGTGAACTTCTTCGGGTCCAGTTCCAGGCCCTTGGACACCATGGTGATCAGTCGCAGGGAATCTGCGGAGTCGTAGATGGAGAAGCTCGGCTTCAATCCGACCGCGGCAGCCTCGCGGCGCAGGATCCGCACGCACGAGGAGTGGAAGGTCGAGACCCACATCTTTTTTGCCACTTCCTCGCCCACCAGGGCGGCGATGCGTTCTCGCATCTCGGCGGCCGCCTTGTTGGTGAAGGTGATCGCCAGGATCTCGTGTGGACGTGCCCGCCCGGTGGCCAACAGGTATGCAATGCGGTGCGAAAGAACGCGTGTCTTGCCGGATCCGGCGCCGGCAACGATCAGCAGCGGGGAGCCTGCATGCTTGACGGCTTGTTCCTGATTGGAGTTAAGTCCGGCAAGCAGGGATTGGGCATCTGGCAGGGACTGGGGTTCAGCGGGTGCGACGAAGTCATCGAAAAGAAAATCCATGATGCGCCCCAGTCTACGGCGACGGACTGACGGGTTGGTCCGGTCTTGGCCTTTTGGCGGCATAATTGGGGTCATGGGTAAGTCTCAGAAGAAAAAGAAACAATACCACCGCCCTGCTCCGGCAGCGCCGATGGTCAACTCCTCAAGCCAGCGTTCGCCGGAGAAAGCGGCCAGCAACGGGAATCTCATTCTTATTGCCGGCTTTGTCGTGGTGCTCTTCCTCTTTTGGTACTATCACCTGCTTGTACTGAACCAAATGACCGATCTTTCCAACGGACTGACCATGCCCGACCAAATGATCGGCGGTTACTCGGTGGAACACATCGAGGCGCTACGCCAGGCGATGGATGCTGACGCCGTGGGTCAGCTGAACTATGTTCACAAGACAGCGGGTCTCCTCTTTCCGCTTTTCCTCGCGTTGATCACCATGCTCGCCGTGAACATCAACACCGCCCGGGGCGCCGGGCGGTGGGCGTTGTGGTCGGTGCCGATTCTCTTCGCCGTGGCTGACCTATGGGAAAACCGTGCCATTGATGCATTGTTCATCAGTCCGTTGGATCCCTCGGCCGTTTCCCTGGCATCGACGTTGACAACCGCCAGTTGGATCCTGCTCATCGCCACTGCAGCGATTCTGTTCGGGGTGCTCATCGCTTCGTTCGTGCGCACGTTCCGCGAAAAGTGGGAACTATCTAAGAAGGGCCTGCTTTAGGGACATTTCCATGCGGCACGGTGCGCCGCATAACCCATGCTTCGCCAAATACCGTTAGGATTGATTCGGTTCGATTCGGATGAAGCGAGCCCCTGTAGCTCAGTTGGATAGAGCGACTCTCTCCTAAAGAGTAGGCCGTCGGTTCAATTCCGGCCAGGGGCACCAGCTAATGCACGACCTGCTTTGATGCAGGTCGTGCGGCGTTTAATGACCGGATTGGACGACGGATATCTCCAGCGTTTCGATCTCCCCGGGCATCATGAAGGCAGCTGCACCTCCAGGCACGACCATGGCTGCTCAACAAAACGATTTTTCCGGAGCGGATCCGTCCGGGTCACCCCTCGGCCCGGGAATCGGCGCGGATGCCCTTGCGGCAGAGGACCCATCTCCCTTTTGAGGGCGCATTTTGCATCACCTCGCTAAAAACGGCGCGCTAGGTGGGTGCCGTCGACCGGTGAAACCGTGGGATAACTCCCATTACATTCCACGGCACCGGTCGACAGCGTTAAGAGCCGGGCCCCCAGCAACCGACCTGCCGTTCCCCCACGCGCTGGCTTTGCGGACTAAAAAAACTTTCACGCAAACAACGGTGGGCAGCTCAGCTGCAACCAACTCTTAACGGTCATCTAAATCCATTGGACATAGATTGTCAACTGAATTACCTGCGGTAAGTAAATGGGTCGCCAAAAGCGACTTCTAACGACCCATCGACGCAATAAATGCCCGTTTAGCGCAACAGCAATGCTGCTGCCTTGGGCGACAGGCTTGCATCCATGATGGCGCAAGCACCGCCGATTGCTCCCACTTCATGGCCCAACGTGGAGGAGCGAACCTCGATGGCATGGACGTTTTTGGAGCTGAAGCGTTCGTTGATGATCCCACGCACCTCGTCGAGGCACCATTCCCCGACCTCCGACCACAGCGGGCCTGCCATGATCACCAGACCGATATCAAGTGTGTTGCACAACTGGCCGGCCACCTGGCCCACGTGGCTCATGCATTGACGAATCAACTGGACGGCGTTTTCGTTGCCCGATTTTGCCATGGTCACGATCTCGTTCATGCCCGATGCGCGTTCCTCCGCGGTGCCCTCATCGGGAACCGTCAGGTTGAGACCCAGTGCACGGGCGTTTTGCGCGATCAGGTTGAAAGACAAAGAGGCATGCAGGCAATCGTTGCGGAGACAGATGGTGCATTCCTGGGCGACGATGCCTGTCGAAAAGTGCCCCACCTCGCCAGCATTGTTGCTGATGCCTCTGTGGACCTCGCCGTTCAAGACCATGCCAGCGCCGATTCCGGCACCCACGTACATCGTGAGGAAATTATCGCGTTCGGCATCGTTGCTCTTCCACTGCTCGGCGATGGATGCGGCAATCGTGTCCTTCTCGATCACAACGTCGAGCTTGAGCAGGCGCTGCAGCGGCTCAAGTATCTCCACGTCCTTCCAGCCATCGAGCAACGGTGGATCGACCATGACCCCTCGTTCGGGATCCAGTGGGCCGGGGACAACCACACCCACGCCGAGCACGTGCGTGCGTGGAACACCTGATTCGGAAATGATCTCGTCCACAGTCTGCGCCATGGCCTCGATGGTCTTTTCCGGAACTTCAACGGCTGGGATGTCCACCCGGCGCGAATGCAGCGTTTCACCGCGCAGGTTCAACATCACCACGGTGATGACACCGGGGTCGAGGTGGATGCCCACGGCCACCATGCGGTTGGCTTCGAGCTCCAAGACGGTACGTGGCTTGCCCGGACCGGAGACGATCGTCCGGTCCTCGCGGACCAAGCCCTCATCCAGCAGCCGGCGTACGACGTTTGAAATTGTTTGTGGGGAAAGGCCCGTTGAGCCGGCAAGTTCTACACGGCTGACCCCGTCAACCGCACGGCGAATCGATTCAAAGATGACCGCCTGATTAAAATCCCCAAGTCGCCCTAAGTTGGTGCCCCGCTGCATCAATTCTCCATTTGTAGATCCTCATTTGATCCCCCGCTGGTCTTGCCTGACCCGCTGGCCTTTCGGCTAATGCGGTTCAGTCGAACATGGCGTCCTAGCCGGATTGGCTCCGGCCTCCATTGCTAAACGGAAATCACGCCCTGAGACCTGTCCACCAAGCACGTTATCACTCCCACCTGTGTGTTTAATGGTTGTTAAGCTCAAGTTATGCCAAAGATTCTTACGATCGCAGCCCTGCAACTCCTGGACTCTTCCAAACGCATTCTTCTGGTGCGTAAAAGCGGAACACGAATGTTCATGCAGCCCGGCGGGAAACTCGAGCCAGACGAAAGTCCGCTGTCCGCAGTGTTGCGTGAGGTCCACGAAGAGCTGGGGTTAGTGTTCGGTCCCGACGACGTCGTGCCCGCCGGCGTGTGGATCGGTCCAGCGGCCAATGAAGCGGATACCGATATCCATGCACACCTGTTCGCAGCGCAGACCGACTGCACTCCCGTGGTCCAGGCCGAGATCGCGGAGATGCTCTGGATCGACCCCGCTGCAGCGCTGCGGCGCACCGATATTGCACCCCTGCTGCGAGAGAAGGTTCTTCCGGGATTGCTGGGTCCCTAGTCTCCGCCGGTCACTGTGCGAACTGGGTGTCGTGTAGCTCCGCATAGCGGCCGCGTGCTGCCAAAAGCTCGGTGTGGGTGCCGCGTTCAGCGATTCGCCCGTCTTCGATGACCAGTATCAAGTCCGCCGAGCGGATGGTGGAGAGCCTGTGGGCAATCACCAGTGCCGTCCTGTCTGCCAAGGCGTCGGCCAAGGCAGCCTGAACCGCCGCCTCATTGGAGGAATCCAGTGCGGCCGTAGCCTCGTCGAGGATGACGACCTGCGGGGCAGCCAACAGCAACCGGGCAATGGTCATGCGCTGGCGTTCCCCGCCCGAGAGCCGGTACCCGCGTTCCCCCACCACGGTGTCTAACCCCTCGGGCAGTCCGGCGATTGTCGGCTCCAGCCGGGCCCGGCGCAGGGCTTGCCAAATTTCCTCGTCGCTGGCTCCGGGTTTCGCCAACCGGAGGTTCGAGCCGATGGTCTCGTGGAACAGGTGTCCGTCCTGGGTGACCATGGAGACCGTCGAGCGCAGCGAATCGAGCCGGAGCTCGCGAATATTGGTTCCGGCTAATTCAACGGCGCCCGAATCCACGTCATAGAGACGAGCCAGGAGGGATGCAATGGTGGATTTTCCTGCTCCCGACGAACCAACCAGGGCTACCGTGGACCCTGCGGGGATCTCGAAGTCGATCCCGTGAAGCACGGTTTCCCCACCCCTGGTGTCAAGCACCGAGACGTCCTCCAGCGAGGCCAAGGAGACCTTTTCCGCGCTGGGATAGGCAAAGGAAACGTTGGAGAACTTCACTGCGACTGGCCCCGGCTCCAGCACCCTCGCGTCGAGCGCGTCGGTGATCAGTGGTTTGAGATCCAGGATCTCAAAAACCCTGTCGAAGCTAACCAATGCACTGGTGATTTCCACCCGTGCATTGGCTAGGGAAGTCAGCGGAACGTATAGCTTGGTCAGGAGCATTGCCAGGACCACGACGTCGCCGGCCGCCATTTGGCCACGCAACGCGTAGACCCCGCCCAGGCCGTAAACCAAGGCCAAGGCCAAGGCGGCAACCAGGGTGAGCATCGCGACGAAGAAGAACTGGCGCATTGCCATCTTCACCCCGATGTCCCGCACGCGTCCGGCACGCAAGGCGAATTGCGCCGATTCGTCGGCCGGACGGCCAAAGAGCTTGATCAAGGTGGCGCCGGGCGCCGAGAAGCGTTCTGTCATTTGGCTGCCCATCGAGGCATTCAGGTCAGCGGATTCCTTGCGCAACCACGCGATGGACCTGCTGAAGTACCGCGCAGGGAGCAGGAAGATCGGCAGCAGCACCAACGCAAGTGCGGTGACTTGCCACGAAGTGGTGAACATGACGCCGGCTGTCAGCACCAGTGCTACGGTGTTGGACACCAGCCCTGACAAGGTGCCGGCGAACGCGGACTGGGCGCCGATCACGTCGTTGTTCAGCCGGCTGACCAGCGCCCCGGTGCGTGTCCGGGTGAAGAAGGCAACGGGCATCTTTTGCACGTGGTCGAAGACCGCGGTGCGCAAATCGAAGATAATGCCCTCGCCCAGGCGCGAGGAATACCAGCGCACCACCAGCGATACGGCTGACTCGGCGACGGCGACTCCAGCAATGATCAATGCCAGGTTCACAACGACCTGAATTCCGCTCTTGTCCACGATGGCGTCAATCACGCGTCCGGCCAGCACCGGGGTGACCACCGCGAGGACCGCGGCCACCACCGAAAAGAGGACGAAGACCAGCAGCCGGTTCTTGTAGCTTGTGGCAAAGGCCAGTACCCGTCGAGGGGTAGTATCCGCGTAGGCCCTGGACTTCTCCGGGCCCGACATTCGCCACAGCGAATGCCAGGCCGCGTTTTCCATGCTCATGAGTTGCTCTCGCCATCCAGCTAGGTAGTTGTGCGGTGCCAATGGAAGGTTTCCCCGGGCACAGAGACTATCGATCTTAGTCCGCCGCGGGCATCGAATGCCCCGACACAGGCATAACCCCTGTGGGCCCCCGGTTCTTCCCGGACAGCAAAACGGGGGACCTGCCCGGAACCAAAAGCCCGGAAAGCTCCCCCGTTTTGTGTCGTTCCGCCTAGCTGTTCAGCGTCGGTCCCGGGGCCAGTTCGTGCGGCACGAAGCGCACCATCATGGCCTTGAATCCCGGGGTGTTTGATTCCCGTGCCACCAAGTCCCGGTGCACCAGTGCATTCGCCTCGGGGAAGTACGCGGCGGCGCAACCCTTGGCCGTCGGGTAGGAAACCAGCCGGAAGCGGTTAGCCCGGCGCTCGGTACCACGGAATGTGGAAATGACATCCACCAGGTCCTTGTCTTCCCAGCCCATCTCCACCAGGTCATCGGGGTTCGCTAAGATGACCCGGCGTCCGTCCTTGATCCCGCGGTACCTGTCATCGAGTCCGTAGAAAGTGGTGTTGTACTGGTCGTGGCTGCGCATGGTCTGAAGGATCAGGTGCCCCTCGGGGGCATACAGCGCCTCGAAGTCGGAGACCGTGAACTTGCCCTTGCCGATGTCTGTGGCGAAGGAACGCGAATCGCGCGGCGGGTTGGGCAGCACGAAGCCGTTGCGCCCACGCACCCGTTTGTTAAAGTCCTCGAACCCGGGCAGAACCCGGGAAATATGGTCTCGGACGACATCGTAGTCCGCTGCCATGGCCTTCCAATCCACGACGTGGTTATCGCCCAGGATGGCCAGTGCCATCCGTGCCACGATGACGGGCTCTGCCAGCATGTGCTCGGACACGGGCTTCAGGCGCCCTTGTGTGGATTTGATGACCGACATGGAATCTTCCACGGAGAGGAACTGCGGCCCGCCGGGGTGTTTGTCGTCGCGGTCGGTGCGTCCCAGGGTGGGCAAAATCAGCGAGGTCTGCCCATGCACCACGTGGGAACGGTTGGGCTTGGTGGAGATGTGCACCGTCAACTTGGAGCGCTGCATACCCGCTTCCAGGGCCTCGGTTTCCGAGTTCGCCAGGGCAAAGTTCCCACCCATGGACACGAACACGTCGACTTCATCCTTCTCAAAAGCGTCCAACGCCTCGGTGGAGTCATACCCGTGGGCACGCGGGGAATCAATGCTGAATTCCTTGTCAAGGGCAAGCAGCAGGGCCTCTCCGGGTTTCTCCCAAATGCCCATGGTCCGATCGCCCTGGACATTGGAGTGTCCACGTACCGGGCATGCCCCTGCGCCGGGCTTGCCGAAGTTGCCTTGGAGCAGCAGAATGTTAATGATTTCCTTCAGCGTCGGCACCGAGTGCGGTTGCTGGGTCAGCCCGAGCGCCCAGCAGAAGATAGAGGCCTTGGATTTGATCAGCAGCTCAGCCACGGTGGTGATCTCGGCGCGGGTCAGTCCGGTTGCTTCCTCGGTCGCTTCCCAGTCGATGGTGGCGCGTGCATCCTTGTAAGCGTCGAATCCATCGGTTACCGAGTCGATGAAGTCGTGGTCGACAACGGTGCCGGGGCTCTTGGCTTCCGCCTCGAACAGCAGGTGGCCAAAGGCTTGGAAGAGCGCCAGGTCCCCGCCGACCTTGATCTGCAAGAAGTGGTCGGAAATATCCTCGGATTTTCCGAGCATGCCACCCACGGCCTGCGGGTCCTTGAACCCGAAGAATCCCGCCTCGGGCAGCGGGTTCACCGCAACCACATGCGCGCCGCGCTTGCGGGCATCGGCAAGCGACGAGAGCATCCTCGGGTGGTTGGTTCCGGGGTTCTGGCCAATGACGAAGATCAGTTCCGCGTGCTCGAAGTCTTCGAGCGACACGGTGCCCTTGCCGATCCCGATCGTGGGGTTCAGCGCGGAGCCGGAAGATTCGTGGCACATGTTCGAGCAGTCCGGCAGGTTGTTGGTGCCCAGCGATCGGGCCAGCAACTGGTACATGAATGCTGTTTCATTGGCCGTACGCCCGGAGGTGTAGAACACGCATTTGTCCGGCGTTGTCGCATTTACGTGCTCGCCAATGGTGGCGAAGGCCTGCGCCCAGGTGATCGGCGTGTAGTGGCTCTCGCCGGCACGTATGATCATCGGTTCGGTGATCCGGCCCTGGGAACCTAGCCAGTACTCGGTTTTTTCACGCAATACGTTAATCGGGTGCTTGGCCCACCACTCGGGGGTCACGGTGCGGGCGCTGGCTTCCTCGGCAATGGCCTTGGCACCGTTCTCGCAGAACTCTGCGGGTTTGCGCGCCCCGGTGATGGATTCGGGCCATGCGCAGCCTGGGCAGTCGAAACCGCCACGCTGGTTGATGCGCAGCATTGAACGCAATGTCCGGCTCACTCCGGCCTCAGAGAAGCCGCGTTCCAAGGACACCATCACCGCCTTGACCCCGGCCGCGCTGCGTTTTGGCTTCGTGACCTTCAGGTCGTCCTCGTTGATGTCTTGGGATGGGGCTGGCCGATGCATTTGTCCTCCACGTTCAACAACGGTGTTGCGGACCGTAGCCGCTTGCACGCCAAACAGGGAGGAGCCAAACCGTGTTCAGGACCCGGATCTCAGCCTGTCGGCATGCGTGTATATGTTCACCGTACTACCCCGGGAAAACGCCGCAAGTGTCAGCCCTGTTTCATCTGCCAGTTCCACTGCCAGGGAAGAGGGTGCACTGACCGCCGAAAGCACCGGGATTCCGGCCATTGCGGCCTTCTGGACCAACTCGAAGGACGCCCGTCCGGAGACCTGGAGGATCGCGTCACGAAGCGGTAATTTCCGTTCACGCAGCGCGGCTCCGACAACCTTGTCCACGGCGTTGTGCCGTCCCACGTCTTCACGCAGTAGCAATAGCTCCCCGTCGGTGGTGAAAAGCCCAGCTGCGTGCACCCCGCCAGTGGCCGAGAACAGGTTCTGGGACTCCCGCAGGCTGTCGGGCATCTTCAACAGCACTCCAACGTCCACGTGCCCGCGGTCCGGGTCCAGCGGGTAGGAGGATTTCTTCGATACGTCGTCGATGGAGTTCGTTCCGCAAATTCCGCATGCCGAAGACGTGACAACGTTCCTTGCTGCGGCAAGGTCTGGAGGATGGGCACCGAATCCCAGCTGCACGTCAATCACGTTGAAGGTCTGGTGGCCTTCTTCGTCGGTTCCCGCGCAGTAGCGCATGGACACCAGGTGTTCGGTGCGGCTGATGATGCCTTCGGCCAACAGGAACCCTGCAACCATGTCGAAATCGTCCCCGGGTGTTCGCATGGACGTGGTGAAGGAGGTGCCGTTGAAACGGATCTCCAGTGGTTCCTCCACGGCCAGTTTCTCCTCGCGGCTGATCCGCGCCCCGTCAGCAGATGCCCTTACGATCCGTCGGCGGGTTATTAAACGTCCCATGTCTTTGTTTGCCTTCCTTGACTCGGGATTTGCCTGCATGTGCCGTGGTGCAGCGCCGTCCCACTTACCAAGGTAACCCTAGATAGGATACGTGCGCCCCTTTGCTTGTTCCTTCGGGGCCCACCACTAGGATTGCATCGGCCGCGGCCAGTCCGCGCAACATCGCCGGCGCTACGTGTTCCGCCGGAGCCAATGTGTCCAGCTCGTTGGTTGAGGCGATCCAGCGTGCAGGAACCAGCCGTGTCCTGCCGGGAAGGGCAGGGAAGTCGGTGGCTGAAACCGCGGTATGCACCTGTTCCAGTTCGCGGCCGCAGGCCCCGCGCAGCATCGGGTCCAGGACCGTGACCAGGGCCATCAGTGCCGCTAACGGGTTTCCCGGAAGCGCCACCAGCAGCCGGTTACCGGGCAACCGGGAAACCATGGAGGGGTGTCCCGGCCTCATCGCAATGGAGGAGATGACTTCCTCGCCGTCGAGTTCCCGTGCCGCGGCGCGCACGAAGTCGCGGTCTGAGAAACCGGTTCCACCGGTGGTGACAATTATCTGCGCGGCCCGGGCCGCCGGCGAGTCAAGGGCGGCGATCGTTGCCGCGAGGGTGTCCCCTATACGCGTGGTGGTGCATTCCCCGCCCCCCAGCGCCGCAACGACCTGTGGCAGGACTGGGGAAAACCCGTCGCGGACTTGGCCCGGCGCCGGACGCCCGGAGGTGATCACCTCGTCACCCGTGAAAACCAAATGCACCCGAGGCGTTGCGGCGACCAAAAGTTCGTCGTGGCCCGATACCGCGGCAGCGGCAATCACTCCGGCACGCAGCAGCGTACCCGCCACGGCCAGGGTTTCCCCCTCGGCGGCCTCGATGCCAGCGGGGCGGATGTCCGCCCCGCATGGCAGGTCACGCCAGGTGGACAGCACGTTACCTTCAAGGCTTGAATGTTCGACGCGCAAAATGGAGGTGGCGCCTTGCGGAATAAGGGATCCGGTCACCACGGCGGCGGCCTCGCCGACGGCGATGTCCTGCTCGTCCCCGGCCCCGGGGTTGGTCGCCAGGGGTTTGAGCAGCTGCCAAGGTCCGGGTCCATTGACCGCGTAGCCGTCCATCGCGGAGGTGGCGCAATGCGGCAAGGGGTATCTCGTCTCCAGATCGGCCGCAAGGAACCGGCCGGAGACCTGGTGGAGGGACACAGTTTCGGGGGTGCCTGCGATGCTGACCCCCAACTCGTGGGCGGCAAGGCGCGCGGCCTCCCAGTGGTGATCGTTCAACGGGATCCGGGCTAAGCGTTGTCTGTGGTTTCGACGCGTGCGGCAATGACCGCGCGTGCCAATTCATCGGCAGAGTCCATGGCGGGTTTTTCGTCCGACTCTCCCCTGCCTACGGCAAGCCCAGCCGCATAGCCGGCAACGTAAGTGGTCAACGGGGCGGCGGGGCGGACAATGGAGTGCGCGGCTACCCCGGCAAGCGAGAGCACCTTGTCGATGTCGACCTCGGTGCCCTTGAGCTCGAAAGCGCCCAGGAGTTCGTTGATCCACTGGTCGAGTTGGACTTCAGGCATGGTGCGTTCTCCTTGTCAGTGGTCGTTGGCCACTGCTATCCCGTGCCGCCCGGCGTCCCCGGGCGTGTCAATGTCGCTGAAGTCCGCATCCGGGACCTTCAATCGCTCCATCTGCACTGTAGCAAGCAGACGCATCATCGACGCATTCTCAAGACTTCCACGGGGTTCGGCGGCTTGGTCGATGGCTTGGCGCAGAGGCTCGGTGAGAACCGCGCAAGAAAGCGTCTGCAACACACCTGACCCGTCCTGCGGAACCCATGCCTCAATGCCGTCGGCCGGGTGCCTGGTGGCATGGAGCAGTGCAGCGACCACGGGACCGGGGTCAAGCAGGTCCGATGCCAGAACCACGGTGAGTTCGGAGGCAACGTTTTGTTGTTGGGCGCTTTCGTCATCCGGCCCGTCGTCAAGCGCCGTACGTCCGGCGGCGACCGCAGCGGCAGGTCCCGCATAACTGGGGTACTCGCGTGTTATCAGCACCCGCTGGCTATCAGGCGCGGTTTCCATGTACTTGGTCACCACCTCGGCCAGTGCATGACCGCCGACCACGGCAATGGCTTGGGCATCGCGCACCGCATTGAGGGAATGTTCAAGCAGCGTTTCCCCGCGGTGTTCCAGCAATGGCTTGCTGACACCGCCAAGTCGGGAACCGCGGCCGCCGGCCACGATTATCGCATCGAATTTCATGCTGCACTCCGTAAAAAGGGACTCCAGGCCTCCGCGGGCCGCTCGAGCTCCGTGATGAACCACTGGGCTCCCCGAGGTCGACTCGGGGCGAACCGCAGCTTCCAGCCCAGCTGCGCCAACGTCCGGTCTGCCTTGGCGCTATTACAGTTCTGGCAAGCCGCAACTAGATTCTCCCATGAATCCTCTCCTCCGCGACTCCGCGCCACGATGTGGTCGATGGTGTTCGCGTTTCTTCCGCAATAGGCGCACCGGTGCGCGTCACGGCGAAGCACCCCGCGACGCGAAACGTTGATGGTGTTGCGGTATGGGAGTCGAATGTAGCGGTTGAGCAGGATAACCGTTGGCCGTGGCATGACTTGGTTCACGCTTACTACCGGGTATCGGTCGTCATCGGCCAGCACCGTCGCCTTCCCGGTGATGACAAGGAGAAGTGCCCGGCGGAAGGTAATGACCGCCAGTGGTTCAAATCCTGCATTCAGTACTAGGGTTCGCATGTGCGCATCCTTAGATCCTGACCCGGCACAACAGAAGGGACCCGTCCACGACGGAAATCCCTCACGGTGGCGCACGCGGCACTTGGCTTTGGCTCCTGTGAACCAGCCTAAGACAACGAACCGGAGTTTTGCTCGCATTTGGGGAGAACTCGTTCAAAATTCAATCGAAAGTTCTCCAGCCATCCACCCTCGCGCGGCCAAGCTCGATGGCCGCACGTTCGGGGAACACGAATCGTTGGCCCCATTAACGGCAAAGGCCCCGGTCGATCCTTTCGGATCGACCGGGGCCGTTGCGAAGCTGGTACTTAGCCCTTGAGCGTGTAGTAGCCGTAGAGCGGGTTGCGCGAAACGTCGTGCAAGATGGTCCCGGTACTCGGGTTCTGTGCGCCGATCATCTTACCTCCACCGAGGTAGATACCGACGTGGCCTCCACCGTTCTGGAAGACCAAGTCGCCCGGCTTCGGGCTGCCGGTGCGAACGAACTGGCCCGAACCGCGGATCGCGGACGTGCCACGTGCGATATTGATGCCGTGCTTTGCGTAAACGTACTTGACGAACCCGGAGCAGTCCCAACCCGAAGGTGTATTCCCGCCCCATACGTAGGGTGCGCCCACGTATTTGGCAGCGGTTGCAGCGATACCCGAAAGGTTGCCCGTGTTGACAGACTTGGTTTTGCTCTCGGCTTTGGGCGCCTCAGGAGTTGACGCGACCGGTGCCGGCGAGGAGTTGCCGCGGCTTTCGCGGGTCATCGGGGCGCTGGAGTCAGAGTTGTTGCTCGAGCGGGTCTGCGGCGCGGTGGAGTTCGAGTTGTTGCTCGAGCGGGTCTGCGGCGCGGTGGAGTTCGAGTTGTTGCTCGAGCGCGTCACCGGGGCAGTGCTGTTGGACTTCGGGGCGACCTCGTCGGCCACTGCGATCACTACGGGAGCCGGAGCGGGCTTAGAGGTGAATTCCGCGCGCTCGATGTTCAGGTCCTTGGCGCCGGTTGCGGCGACCGATACGGCCTTTACCGCGACGCGTTCTGCCGAAAGGCCTTCAACGGGGACCGCAGTAGCTTCGCGGGAAACATCCCCCTGCGCTGCCGGAACGCCCAGGGTTAGGACGAGGCCTGATGCTGCTGCGATAACGGCTGCCTGACGGCCTACCGATCCGGCGTTCGAGGCGACTGCCTTCGAAATGGACTCGAGTGGGTTGGTCCGAACCGCGGTCGCGCGGTGGCGGCCCAATGCTTGACGACGTGTAGTCACGTGATATTGCCTCTCCTGATGCCTACGGGGTGAGCTGTCGGGTTCGAGTGGGAGTCACTCGGCAAATCGACCGCCAGGTCGAGCTGCTTAACCCCAAGGCTTCCTGGTATAGAAACCGAAATTGGGTCCCCCGCCACTGCCAAACGAGTAATTGAACGGACACCGTGGGCTGGCAGTGCTCGGCACTTCCCGCGGCGGTGAGCAGGGGTATTCCCCGATCACTTATTTAGAATATATGAAGCATCTGCAAAAGTCACGTTACGGTCACGGAACGGTGACAATTGCCGTTATAACCAACCCTCGGGGTCTACCCACTGGCTGTTGACGATGACCTCGAGGTGCAGGTGACATCCAGTCGAGTTGCCCGTGGTGCCGCTCAATGAGACGACATCCCCGCGCTGGACCTTTTGTCCCACAGACACCTTCAAGGCGGAATTGTGGTTGTAGCTTGTTTCCAGTCCGTTGCCGTGATCGACCTTCACACGGTTGCCGGAGTGACCGGCTAACTCTGACTGCACTACCGTGCCCGCGGCGCTCGCCTTGACCGGAGTGCCACAGGCAACTCCGTAGTCCAGGCCGTTGTGGTTCATGAAGCCGGGACCGGTCGGGTTCTTGCGGTGGCCAAAGCGCGAGGTCAGTCGCACGGAGTCCACCGGCTGGGCCAGAACACCTGTTTTGGTCATCGCCGTGACATCTCCGCCGGCAGCGGTCATGACCATTGCCAGCTTGTCTTCCTTGGTGAATTCGCTGGTGACCGAGGCTCGCTCGATCTTGACCTCGTCACCGACAGGGGCCGTCACGTCAACCACGACGGACTGGGCCACGCGCTCGGAACCGGCGACGGTCTCTTCGGCTTCCTGCGCGGGGGTGGCGGCTGCGAACGCGAGCCCTGAAACAGCTGCAACGGCGGCGATCTTGTGCGTAAACCCAAGGCGGGAGCGTTTGGCCCGGGGTGCGAACTTCAGGACGTTGTCCAGCTCGTCAGCTTCACCCGGCACGTCGACCGGCACCACTGGTGCGGTCGGCTCCACGGGCAGTTGGGTGCCAGCGATCGATGCCGAATCCGGGGATACCCCGTAGCGCAGGCCAGCGTCGAAGCGACGCCCTGTGTACTGTGCGGATCCAGCGGCCTCGAAACCTTCCGGGACAGCGCTCAGTGCGCGTCGACCGGAGCGTCGGGAAGTGTTCGCACCGCTCAGGGCGGTGTCGACAATCTGCTCTAGTGAGCCTTCAGCAGGCGAAGCATCAACGGTACCGGACGCACGACGGCGTCCGGAAGTGTGCTGCTGAGTCAAATGACAACCTCTCATATATCGCCTGCGAAGTTAGCTGTCGGATTCGAGTCATGAGGCAACTCGGCCGAGCCCACTTAGGCGGACTCAGCTTCACCCCGAGTGCCATGGCCAATGGCCAGGAACGGTTGAATGGGTCCTCCGCCCCTACCGCGAATTCTTGCTCCTGTATCCGCCGGTAGGGTTATGCGAACCGGATCAGGACTGGATTACCTAAGTGCAACCCAACGTGAAACCCTACCGCCATTTGCGCCAAAGTTACAATTCCGTTATCTATCCATGCGGCGGACGAATACATGGGCGCTGACTTCGGTCGGAAGCTCCAGCGCTCCCTCGATGCCCTGGACGCGCACAACCACGTAATCTTCGGCCCTTTCTAGGGTGACTAGGGCTCCAGGACGAATACCGCCCTCATCGAGTTGCACCAGCAACTCGGGTTCAACCTGGATGGTTTCGGCCAGGCGTTCGATGCGAACGGGCCCGACATTGCCGTCCAGAAGGGCCGAATCGAGACTTTGGACACCTACGGAGATTTCGGATAGCACGGGTCCACCCAATGCTTCGAGTCCCGGTATCGGGTTTCCGTACGGGGACGAGGCAGGCTGGCCAAGCAACTTATAAAGCCGCTGCTCCACCCGTTCGCTCATGACGTGCTCCCAGCGGCAGGCCTCCTCGTGGACGTACTCCCACTCCAGCCCGATCACATCTGCCAGCAGGCGTTCGGCCAGGCGGTGCTTGCGCATCACCCCGGTGGCGACTTCCGCGCCATGCTCGGTCAGCTCAAGGTGCCGGTCGGGAGTCACCACGACCAAACCGTCACGCTCCATGCGGGCCACCGTTTGCGAAACCGTGGGGCCCGAATGCCCCAGTCGCTCGGCAATGCGCGCGCGCAGGGCAATAATGCCCTCCTCCTGGAGTTCCAGGATGGTGCGCAGGTACATTTCGGTGGTATCGATCAGGTCTGACACGTTTGCAGCTCCCGCATGGGTTGATTTTTACAACAATTCACTACGCTTCCACTCTACCTGCGTTCACATTGCCGACTCGTTATTACGCATTGGGCATCAGAGTGCGGGATTATTGAACCGTTGGGCATCCCTGGATCGCATCAAAGAACGGATGCGAGGGTGTCAAAGCGCAAAACACCCTTATGAGGAGCAGCATGAGCACCGTCGTGACCATTCCCGAAGACCTTTTGCCCGTGGACGGCCGATTCGGCGCGGGGCCCTCCAAGGTCCGGCCTGAACAGCTCCAGGCCCTCGTCGACGCAGGCACGCGGCTCCTGGGGACCTCGCACCGCCAGGCCCCGGTGAAAAACCTGGTGGGGGAAATCCAGGAAGGCCTAAAAACCTTCTTCAACGCCCCTGACGACTACGAGGTTGTCCTCGGCGTTGGCGGATCCACCGCGTTTTGGGACGTTGCCACCTTCGGGTTGGTCCGCAACAAGGCCCAGCACCTCTCCTTCGGCGAATTCGGGTCGAAGTTCGCGTCGGCAACCAACAAGGCACCGTTCCTGAAGCCGTCCTCCATCATCGTGGCGGAACCCGGCACGCGCCCGGTTCCCGTGGCCGAAGCCGGCGTGGATGTATATGCTTGGCCCCAGAACGAGACCTCCACCGGCGTTGCCGCGCCCGTTCACCGGGTCGAAGGCGCCGATGAGGACTCCCTGGTTGTCATTGATGCCACCTCGGCAGCTGGAGGGCTGGCAGTGGATGTCTCCCAGGCCGACGTCTATTACTTCGCTCCGCAGAAGAACTTCGCCTCGGACGGCGGCCTTTGGATCGCGTTCTTCTCCCCGGCGGCAATTGCGCGCGCCGAGGAAATTGCTTCATCGGGCCGCTGGATCCCTGATTTCCTGAGCCTGAAGACGGCAATCGACAATTCGCGGCTGAACCAGACCTACAACACCCCGGCCCTGTCCACCCTGGTCACGCTCAATGCCCAGGTGCAGTGGCTCAACGCCAACGGCGGCCTGGAATTCGCGGCCGCTCGCACAGCTGATTCAGCTTCGCGGGTCTACGACTGGGCCGAGGCTTCCAAGGTGGCAAGTCCGTACGTCGCATCAGCCGAGGACCGCTCCAACGTCATTGCCACGATCGATTTTGACGGTTCCGTCGATGCTGCAGCCATCGCCAAGACCCTGCGCGCCAACGGCGTGGTGGACGTCGAGCCGTACCGCAAGCTTGGACGCAACCAGCTACGAATCGCGACTTTCGTCGCGATCGAGCCCGAGGACGTCTCGGCCCTGCTCAAATGCATCGAGTACGTCTTGCAGAACAGCTAGTTTCCCACCGGAAACCTCGGGGCGGTGCACCGACGCTGGTTGATACCAGTTGCCGGGGCATCGCCTCTTCTTTCCCGGCGCCCGTGGAAGAGGTTCATTTCCACGCAAGAAAAGGACCGGGTGGAGCTCCACCCGGTCCTTTTTCGTAACCTAGTAGATATATCACCTAGGTTACTTTTCAGTTATTTAAAGTTTTCTGAATCAGGCTGGTATGCATCCGCTTCGGCAGTTTGACCAGGGCCGTATCCATCCAAGATTTCCTCGGTGGATTGCCCTTCGGAAGGCTCCCCAGCCGGGGTCTCGGCGCCGCTCGCTGCGGCTGCTGCTTCCTCCGCTGCGCTGCGCTCGGCGTCCCTCTCCTCCGGGCTGACGCGTTCGGCCCAGGGAACCCAAGGCGGCGCCAACAACGCATCCTCGCCCGGAACGATCCCGACCTCACACACCGTAAGGTCCTTGGCCTGGGCGCGAGGGATGCGGGTCAGCGTCGCGAACCAGCACCAACCCTCGTACCCCGGGAGCAATGCGGCGAAACGGTGGGTGACCAAGCGTTCGCCGTCGCTGACCGCCTCGAGGTGTTCGCCGATCAGCGACCCATCGGTGATTTCGAGCAATGCCTCACGTGCCGGCCCGATGGCCTTGGCCAGTGTCAGGTCCAGTATCGGTTTGCGTACCATGGGATTAGGCGTCCAAGTCGTCGGCTACGGCGCGCAGCACGGATGCAATCTTGGCGCCATGTGTTTTTTCCGGGTAGCGGCCTTTGCGCAACCCGTTGGAGACCGAGTCGAGCACCTGGATCAGGTCCTCGATCAGCACAGCGGTGTCCACGGCAGGCTTTCGCTTGGCGCGGGCCACCGAGGGTGCGTCGTCAAGGGTGCGCACGCTGAGCGCCTGGGCGCCCTTGTGTCCTTCAGCAATGCCGAACTCCATGCGGGTACCGGCGCGCAGCTCGGTTACGCCCGCGGGCAACGCCGAGGCGTTCAAATACACTTCCTGGCCCTCGTCGGTCACCAGGAATCCGAACCCCTTGGAGGGTTCGTACCATTTCACTTTGCCGGTTGGCACGTCTAGCTACCTCGTTCTTGCGTCTCGATGGGCCAACCACGGGGTCAAGCTGTTCCGCGTTCCCAATTCTGGCGGTCTCCCGGCTCGCTACCCCGCAATCCCCCACCGAGGGGGTCTTGCGGACGGGTTCATGCGTCCGGGGAAGTATATATCTTCTAGGGTACGACATTCGCGGCTTCACACCCTCCACCTAAGAGGGACGGGCCCGATGTGGCCCTTCGCCCTGCGCGCGGTAGTTTTAAAGGGTGAACACCACCGCTTCGAACCCTGCCTCCCAACGCATCCTCACCTTCCTGGCCGGAGGGATCGCCGTCGTTTCTCTCGCTGCGCTGGTGACGGTGCTCGTTCAGTACATGCTGCAGGTGGCCGCCACGCCCGCTCTGCTTGCCGTTGCACTCTACGGACTGCCGCTGGCCTTCATCCTGCTCATGGCCGTCCTGGTGCTGAACTTCCGCGAACGCCGACGTTCCAGCTGAGCGCGCCCACCCGCTCGTTGCTCCGGCTTTCGGCAAGTTCAGGGCACTTTGGGCGCCGGCGCCGGGGCACAAGTCCTTGCGCGCACAAGAAACACACAGGGTTCTTACAGATATCGGTTGCAGACTGGTAGCCATGAACGCCAAAACCCCAGAAGCAAAGCTCTTGGTCGTCGATGATGAGCCAAACATCCGCGAACTGCTTTCCACCTCCCTGCGTTTCGCAGGGTTCGAAGTGGTTGCTGCGGCCAATGGCCGCGAGGCCTTGGCCGCCGTCGAAGCCCAGACCCCTGACCTTGCCGTGCTCGATGTGATGCTCCCGGACATGGACGGATTCACCATCACCCGCCGGTTGCGCGCAGCCGGCAAGCATTTCCCCGTGCTGTTCCTCACAGCACGCGACGACACCGAAGACAAAGTCACCGGGCTCACCGTCGGCGGGGATGACTACGTCACCAAGCCATTCAGCCTCGATGAGGTCGTGGCCCGCATCCGCGCAGTGCTGCGACGTACGCAGCCCGACGAGGAAGATGCCGCGATCATTCGCGTCGATGACCTTGAGCTAAACGACGACGCCCACGAGGTGCGCCGCTCGGGGGAAGTCATCGAACTCTCCCCGACCGAATTCAAGTTGCTGCGCTACCTGATGATGAACCCAAACCGGGTGCTGTCCAAGGCGCAGATCCTGGACCACGTGTGGGAATACGACTTCAACGGCGATGCCTCGATCGTGGAATCCTATATTTCCTACCTGCGCCGGAAGATCGATTCGCGCCCCGAGTGGCCCTCGCTGATCCAGACCAAGCGCGGTGTCGGCTACCTGATGCGAACCGCTGACCGCCGCTAAGACGAAAGACCGGTTCCCCTACGTGGAAAGCGCCCGCAGGTTCTGGCGACAGGTGTCGCTTCGGACCAAGCTCGTTGCGCTCATGAGCTCCCTGATGATCCTGGGAATCGTGGTCACGGCAGTCGGGTCGGCGCAGTCACTGCGGTTGATGCTCACTGCACAACTGGACACCGACCTGAAGACCAACACCGCCACGGTCACCTCCTCGATGCTCAACGACTATGCGGGCATCACCACCATCAACCCCAAATCCAACGGCGTGGCCCGTTTCTACGGGGACCTGCGCGACGAGTCGGGGACGATCCTTTACAAGATGCCGCGCAAGCCGTCCGCGGACCAGAAACCACAGGACGCGCCGGAGGTCGACCCCGACGCGCTGGAACGGTTGCGTGAGGATCCAGCGGCCACGCTTTCTGTGCCAGGCACCAACATTGGCTCCTCCGGATGGCGGGTACGCATCGTGGATCTGCCGCGCACCGACTACGACCTCATCTATGCCCTGCCCATGACCTCGGTAAACGACACCGTCACCAAGGCCACGATGCTGGTGATGTCCACCGGCATGCTGGCCACGTTGCTGATGTCAATGATCGCCTACGGGATCACCACCCGGGCACTGCTGCCTCTGATCCGGGTCGAACGCACCGCCGCCGCCATCGCCGCCGGTGACCTGTCCCGCCGTGTGGAGGACTACCCTCCGGAGACCGAAGTCGGACGCCTCTCGCGTTCGTTGAACGCCATGCTGGCCCACATCGAGCACGCCTTCCGCGGACGGGCCGCCTCGGAACACAAGATGCGCCGGTTCATCCAAGACGCCTCGCACGAGTTGCGCACTCCGCTGGTGACGATCCAGGGCTACTCCGAGTTCTATCGCCAAGGTGGGCTGAACGACCCGGAGATGTTGCGCACCGCCATGGGCCGCATCGAGGCCGAGTCAAAGCGCATGGGCCAGCTGGTCGAGGACCTGCTGACCCTGGCACGGCTCGATGAGCAGCGCCCGCTGGAGCGCAAGCCCATCGACCTGTTGATGCTGGCCGGTGACACCGTCGAGGACGCCCGGGTCAACGCGGCGGATCGCAAGGTGCGCCTGGTCGGCTTGGACGGAGGCTCCCCCCAGCCGGCACCCACCAGCGGGGACGAGGCGAGATTGCGGCAGATTGTGGCCAATTTGATGACTAATGCCCTGCGCTACACCCCCGAGGGCACCGACATCGAGATCGCAGTGGGTGTCAAGCCCGTCATCGACGGATGGTCCGATGCCGTGTTGGAAATCCGGGACCACGGCCCAGGCATCTCCGAGGACGACGCGGGCCGGGTCTTCGAACGGTTCTACCGCGCGGATTCTTCCCGACAGCGCCAAACCGGCGGAACCGGGCTCGGGCTGGCCATCGTCGCGGCGATCGCCGCGCAACACGACGGATCAATCAGGCTCAGCGAGACAGCCGGCGGCGGGGCAACCATGTCGATCCATCTGCCCTACGTCACGCCCGAGGACGACCCTGAAGGCACTGAGATCGACTAGCCACCTCCCCGCGTTATCCACACCCCGCTGCGGCATCTCCCAACAGCGGGGTGCGTGTTTTTACCCTGAAGACGGAAGCACGCACGACATCCTTGGCGGGTTTCCCACCGGTGCCCCAGGAGCAACGCCCTGCATGGTCCCGGCGCCAGCAACCATCGCACGGGAGTGAAGACGATCATGAGCACTTTTGCCGCCAACACCAATGAGATGCAGGCCCGGTCAATGAACCTGCATGCCACCATCGAACGAGTGCGGGCGGAGGTGAACTCGTTGACGTCCTCGCTGCAGGACTTGCAAGGTACTTGGCAGGGGGCGGCCTCGAGCAACTTCCAGTCGGTGGTCGCTGACTGGCGCAACACCCAGGCGCGCGTGGAGGAGTCGCTTTCTTCCATCGGCACGGCGCTGAACCGCGCTTCAACGCAGTACGACGAGGCGGAAGCAGCCAATGCGAGCCTCTTTACCTATTGATCCGCGTTGCCAGGGTTTGGGGCGTACTAGTGTGGAAACGTGTCCCTTCTCATTGATCCCCCCTCCTGGCCGGCCCACGGAACGCTCTTTTCGCACTTGGTCTCGGATGTCTCCTTGGGAGAGTTGCATGGCTTCGCCAGGGCCCAGGGTTTGCCGGAGCGTGCCTTCGACCGAGACCACTACGATGTGCCACAACGTCGCTATCAGACGCTGGTGGCCGCCGGCGCGCTCCCGGTCCCGGCCACCGAGCTGGTGCGCCGCCTGATTTCCTCCGGGTTGCGGGTGCGCGCAAAGGAGCGGCCCGAACGCCTCGAAGCAGTGTTGCTCTCTCGCTGGGACGCCTTGGGCCTGGCCGCACCCGCGCTTGGCCGCGAGCTGTTGTCTTGCTGGAGCCAGAAACAACGTTTCTACCACGACCGGGCACACCTGCTTGCGGTGCTCACTTCCCTTGAGGCCTTGACCCGATCAACTACCTATGTGCCTGCACACCTCCCGGTGTACCTTGCAGCGTGGTTCCACGACGCCGTCTACCAGGGCACGGCAACGGACGAAGAGGATTCCGCGGCCTTGGCCCTCGACCGCCTGGAGTTCCAGGGGGTTCGTGCACCGGTCGTGGAGGAAGTGGTTCGGCTGGTCGCGCTAACCAAAACGCACAAGCCCGAACCGGGGGATTCCGCGGGGGCACTGCTCTGCGATGCCGACCTTGAAGTGCTGGCGCGGAAGCCTGCCGCCTACAGGCGCTACGCCTCTGCGGTGCGCCTCGAATATGCCCATGTTTCCGATGCCGAATTTGCCCGAGGCCGCACCCTGATCCTGCACAGGCTGCTGGATGGCCGTTCGCTGTACTCCAGTTCCCGGGGCCAAGAGCTCTGGGAGGAACCTGCTAGGGCCAATATCGAGGCCGAACTGCGGGACCTGGAACCCTGGGGTCGGCTGAACGGTGGAATCCAGCTCCCGGCGCATCGCTCCGGCATGTCCTGAAGCTACGCAAGCAACCTTGGGCCCATCGCAACGGCGCGGACCCGGGTTAAGCGAAACGGGCCGCCTCCCCCGCCTGTACACCGTCCGCCCCGAAGGGGAACAGTGCACGGGAAGGGAAAGCGGCCCGTGGTTTCGCTAGCGAAGACTACACGCTAGGCGTGGTGCAGCAGGGGGATTAGAATCCGCCCATGCCACCCATGCCACCCATGTCATCGCCACCCGGTGCTGCAGAGCCGGCCGGGGCCGGCTTGTCTGCAACCACGGCTTCGGTGGTGAGGAACAATCCGGCGATCGAGGCGGCGTTCTGCAGTGCAGAGCGGGTCACCTTTACCGGGTCGTTCACGCCTGCTGCAAGCAGGTCCTCGTACACGCCGGTTGCTGCGTTAAGTCCGTGGCCTGCGGGCAGGCCCTTGACCTTGTCGGCAACGACGCCTGGCTCCAGGCCTGCGTTGAAGGCGATCTGCTTCAGCGGGGCTTCGATGGCAACGCGCACGATGTTTGCACCGGTTGCTTCGTCGCCTTCCAGCTTCAGCTTCGGGAATGCGATGGCGCCGGCCTGGATGAGGGATACGCCGCCACCGGCGACGATTCCCTCTTCGACTGCAGCCTTGGCGTTGCGCACTGCATCTTCGATGCGGTGCTTGCGCTCCTTGAGCTCAACCTCGGTTGCCGCTCCGGCCTTGATGACTGCAACTCCGCCAGCCAGCTTGGCCAGGCGCTCCTGCAGCTTCTCGCGGTCGTAGTCCGAATCGGAGTTCTCGATCTCGGCGCGAATCTGGTTCACGCGTCCGGCGATCTCCTCGGCGTCTCCGGCACCTTCGACGATGGTGGTCTCGTCCTTGGTGACGACTACCTTGCGGGCGGAGCCCAGCAGGTCGATAGTGGCGTTTTCGAGCTTCAGGCCGATTTCCTCGGAGATGACCTGGCCACCGGTGAGGATGGCGATGTCGGCCAGCATGGCCTTGCGGCGGTCGCCGAAGCCCGGTGCCTTGACGGCGACGGACTTGAACAGGCCACGGATCTTGTTCACGATCAGCGTTGCCAAGGCTTCGCCTTCGATGTCCTCTGCGATGATCAGCAGCGGCTTGTTCGACTGCATGACCTTCTCCAGGATGGAGACCATGTCCTTGACGTTGGTGATCTTCGAGTTGACGATCAGGACGTACGGATCCTCAAGGACCGTTTCCTGGCGCTCGTTGTCGGTGACGAAGTAGGCCGAGATGTAGCCCTTGTCGAAGCGCATGCCCTCGGTGAGCTCAAGCTCGAGGCCGAAGGTGTTCGACTCCTCGACGGTGATGACACCTTCCTTGCCGACCTTGTCCAGTGCCTCGGCGATCAGTGCGCCGATTTCGTTGTCACCGGCGGAGATCGATGCGGTGGCAGCGATCTGTTCCTTGGTCTCGATTTCCTTGGCGGAGGCCAGCAGCTCTGCGGTGACCGCGTCCACTGCCTTCTCGATGCCTCGCTTCAGGGAAAGCGGGTCGGCGCCAGCAGCAACGTTGCGCAGGCCTTCCTTGACCAAGGCCTGTGCCAGGACGGTGGCGGTGGTGGTGCCGTCGCCTGCGACGTCGTCGGTCTTCTTGGCGACCTCCTTGACGAGCTCGGCACCGATCTTCTCGTACGGGTCGTCGAGCTCGATCTCCTTGGCGATGGAGACGCCGTCGTTGGTGATCGTGGGTGCGCCCCACTTCTTCTCAAGAACGACGTTGCGTCCACGCGGGCCAAGGGTAACCTTGACGGCGTCAGCCAGGATGTTCAGTCCGCGCTCGAGGCCTCGGCGGGCTTCCTCGTCGAATGCAATCATTTTGGCCATAGGGGCTTATGTCCTTTCGGGACGGTCATGCGTATCTACGACCTGAGGCAACGCCCGCGACGGACGAAGAATCCGCGATGTCATGGGACGATCGCAAAAACTTCTCGCTGCCTTGGTCAAGGACTCACTCAAACAACATCACCAAACCGCATGGATCCGGTCGAAACTTCAACCGAACTAGCAGTCGATACGTGCGAGTGCTAATACAAATCTTGGCACTCTAGGACTCGGAGTGCAAGCTGTGGGGCTTTGCCGACAGCGTAGTCGGCTCCGGGAAGGACTAACGGAAGTTGCTTCCCAGCACGATAGCGATATTGCCGGGGATATTTACGCTCTGCATGATCGAGGTGATGCCCAGTTCCTTGGCCGCAGCCTCCGCCGTGGCCTTATGGCTCTCACTGCGGTAGTAGACGGTGGAATAGGTGACCTTCTTGGTCCAGTTCGACGCCGAGACGTTGCTGTATCCGGCCTCCAGCAGGGTCGTGCGGGCCGTGCCGGCGATACCGCCGACGGTGGCGCCGTTGTAGACACCCATCGCCATGGATGCATCCACGCCTTCGGGCATGTCGCTTTCACCGGCATCGGCCGACTCCGAGGACCCGGTCGATTCCCTCGGATCAGCGGACTCATCAGCCGAATCGCTCGGTTTTTCAGATTCGCTCGCAGCGCTGGATTCGGAAGGTTTCCCGGATTCGGGGTCGGACGCCGATTCCGGCGGCGCAACAGTTGGTTCCTGGGTGCCCGAGGAACTCGCCGCCGCCGGCGCCGGGTCATCCGAGGAGCCCACGAGCTTGGGCAAGACCATGAAGGAGAAGAGTCCCACCACCAAGGCCAGCGCACCAAAGACCATCAACCAGCGCAACCCGGATTGAGCCCCGCCCACGGATGCGGCAGATGCCCAGCCGTTCTCGCGGTGCGAGCCGCTACGGTTACTGAACTCAGGGACGCGATCAAATTCATCGCGCGGATAGTTGGTCATGCCCGTCCTCGGTGAAGTGGCTTGCAGTATGGGCGTACGCGGATACAGGAGCACAAGCGCCGTCGAGCCCCGAAATGCCCCACGAGCGTTGCGATCATGCCTCGGAATCGTGCCTTTTCGCCGTCCGAGCGCGATGCCTCGTCGTTCGTAGTCTACGCAATCGCTTGACCAGCATGGGGTCATGGGCCAGCGCCGCGTCCGTGTCGATAAGTGTGTTCAACAGTTGATAGTAATTTGCCGCCGAGATGGAGAACATCTGGGAGATGGCTTGTTCCTTAGCACCGGCGTACTTCCACCAGTGGCGTTCCAGCGCGAGAATCCGCTGGGAACGCTCGTCCAGGTCGCTGGATTCATCTAGCTCGAATTCGAACCCAAGCGTCTCTGATGACATCGCACTTCCCTCATTGATCCGGTTCCCGATACACGGCGAACCACCGGGCAATCTGCCTCAACTCTAAGTATCCTAACGTGTCACTCGACGAGCCAGCTGTCATTCGTGCCGGGCCACGGCCCACAATGGTTTCCATGGAACCGCACGAAACACCACTGTTCGAGCTCGCCGCCCCGGCCAGGGACGCCACGCCCTTCCCCTTCGCCAACGGGCTCTGCCAGGCCGTTGATAAAGGCTTCGTGGCGGCAGACTGGGCCGAGGCACTGGCCCCGGTGGAAGGGCAGCTGGTGGCACTGGCACACATCTTGGAGGCAAGGCGTGCCGCCGGCGAGCGCATCCTGCCCGAGCCGGGGAACATCCTGCGGGCCTTCAGCCGTCCGCTGGCCATGGCCCGGGTGTTGGTCATGGGCCAAGACCCCTATCCCACGCCGGGGCATTCGATGGGGCTGAGTTTTGCCGCGCTGCCAGCGGTGCACCCGCTGCCGCGCAGCCTGAAGAACATCTACACCGAGCTTCACGAGGACACCGGCGTGAAGACCCCGGGGCACGGGGACCTTTCTGCGTGGGCGGACCAAGGCGTGGTGCTCTTGAACCGAGTGCCCACGGTGGGTTCGGGCGATGCTGGGTCACACCGGAAGCTCGGCTGGGAGGCAGTGACCGACGCCGCGATGGGGGCCCTTGCCGCCCGCGGTGGTCCGATCGTCGCCATATTATGGGGCAAGGACGCCCAGTCATTGGCTCCTGCCTTGGAGCCGATCCCGATCATCTCCTCCGCGCACCCCTCGCCACTGTCGGCACGGCGCGGGTTCTTTGGCTCCAAGCCCTTCTCCCGGGCCAACGCGCTACTGCTGGCTTCCGGCGGGGCACCCATCGACTGGACGCTTCCGGCCGTTGCCCAGAGGTCTTAACGCCGGCGGATGTTACGGCGTTCAGCCAGTACCTCGGCGCCGATCAGCGGGCGCGCGATGGTGTCGCCAAAGACCACGCCGCCGGCAATGGCCATCATGATCGTGAAGGCGGTGAACATCTGGATCATGGCGCCGGACATGTCATCGACGTTGAAGACGATCCCGTACATGGAACGGAAGATCATCAGTCCGGGCAGCAGGAACACAATGGCCGGTGCGGCTAGCACCAGTTGAGGGGCACGCAACTTGAAAGCCACCCAGCGACCGGCCAGGCCAATGAACGTCGCAGCGACGGCGGGCGAAGCCCTGTCCCCCACGCCCAAGGCCTGGATCCCCAAAAGGATCAGGTAGCCCATCAGTGCGATTGCCCCGGTGGGCAGCAGGAGCTTCGGGTCCGATTGCTCGGTGATCGCCCCGGCGATGACCGCCACCACCACCAAAGCGGCCAGGAGCCAACCAGGATAGGAAATCGTGTCGATGACACTGACATCCAGCTTCGGGGCGCCAAACATCGCTGCGGATACCAAGGCAGCCATGATGCCGGTCAGGATCGCGGCATAGGTCAACGCCGCGGAAAAGAAACGCCCGGCGGCAGTGACGGGGAACCCGTTGATCGCATCCTGAAGCGCGGAAACGAACCTGGCAGAGGGCAAGAGCAGAAGGATTCCTCCGGCCACCACCAGCGCAGGATCGATGGGCGCCCGCAAAGCATGGAAAAGCACGGCTATGGCGGTAACAATGAAGCTGGAGGTCGCTATGGCAAAGAACTCCGGAACGCGCCACCGAGATGCATATTTCGCCACCGGGCCAAGCGCCACCGATGAGACGAAAGCCAAGGCCGACCCCAGCAGGGAGCCGCCGATGAAGACCACGAAACAGGCGGCAAAGAGCCCGGTTGCCGCGGCGACCATCCAGCGCGGGAACGGCCTTGGCTTGCGTGAAATATCGCGCAGCCTGTCCACCGACTGTTGACGCGTCACGCCGCCGGAAACAATATCCGAGACCAGTTGGTGCACTTGCGCCAGCCCGGCAAAGTTGTTCGTCCAGGAGCGTACAACGCGCAGCATGGAGAACGATTCGCCCTCCGGCGGGGAGAAGTTCAGGTGGATGGACTGGTTGGTGATGTCCACGTCGGTATGGCGAAGCCCCAACGCCGCAGTCACGGCGATGACGCTCGTCTCGACCTCCAATGACCCAGCCCCGTAGCGGAACATGCTCTCTGCCAGGTCTAGGGCGAATTCAAGGGTTTTGCGGGCCGAAGCGTCCTTGGTCGCATTCACCTTCGGGTTCGCGTACGGAGTTCCCCTGAGCTTTTCAACGATGTCGATCGCCTGGGTGGGCGGGGAATCCGAAGCCAGCAAGCGCGAAATCATTCGCTTGGCCGTGGGGTTTACCCGCGGAGGCAGTGAAGGGGCCCCGGAATGGGTAACTCCGACCAAACCTGTCTTGGCATTGATGGCGTCCTGGGCCAACGTGGTGGGACGCTGGCTGCGGGCGGGACGAACAGGCTTTGGCTGCTTTGGCGGCCGCGGGCTCCCCGGACGCTTCGCCACGGGTTTGCCCCCTGGCTTGATCGCGGGCTTTGCGCCCACGGAGGCTTGCGGGAGCGCAGCGCCGGGCGCGTCGGTCTTCCGCGGTGCTGCGTCGGGAATCCTGGGGGCATTTTGCGCGTGGGCTGCTGCGTCCGTCAGGGCCTGGGCGATGTTGATCATTTCCCGCGTTTGGACACGGCGAATGCTCGAGACCTGCGGGTTGGGATCCTCGCCGGGGGATGCCGGTGTGTTGGCGTCCGGGTCCTTACCTGAAGACACGCTTTCTCCTGTCAATTGCGCCTGTTCACACCACACTACAGCCGCGGTATCGCCCCATGATCCACGAGCCGTGCATCTCACATTCAGCGCCGTGGACACCGTTGTCGCCGCTGCCGCGGGAAGACCCATAACGGGTACGGAATTTAGACAATTTTGGTGTGCACATAGGGAAAGTTCTCTTGGAAGCACCCCCGGAAATCATGAGCACTTCCACTGCCTGCACACAGCAAACCGGGTTCGGTATCTAATTCGTCGATGAGCCCACCGGCGATGCCAAGAGCCTTAACCGCGAAAAGAACCCCGGAACGCCGGGGTTCTTTTCGTATGGTGGTTCTTAGCAGACTCGAACTGCTGACCTCTCGCGTGTGAAGCGAGCGCTCTAACCAACTGAGCTAAAGAACCGTCTTGCCACTCCCAAGGGAGTACCAAGCAAGATTAGCCGAGCATCACGGTACTCGCCAAATCGGCGAGCCCGTTGCCGGGCGCCATGACCATCGGTCTCGGCCGGCATTCCTTGCCGCTCGTAGTGGCCAATGGAAGAACCCGAAACACCCTTGATCGCCCCGCGATCGACACCCTGAAGATGATGCAGCGATGCCTGGGCGCCGGTTTCGGCATCTACCGTTCCGGAAGACCGGTTCGCATCCGAACGCCATGCCGTCCAGGGCAGCGCCTCCAACATGCGATGCAGTGGCATGTTTCCGTTTCTCGGAGGTCTTACTCCGCGCAACCCTCGATTCCATCAATAAGCTCAACTTAACGATACGGACCTGATTTACTATCTTCCTCTAATGGTTGCCGTCACAATATGATGGACATCACAGGTCATGGTTCATCGGGGCCCAAAGAAAGACGAGGGTTCAATTGGTCGAGGTTCTTCTGGGCCACGATGCTTCGGAGCCAGCCGAACGCGCTCCAGTCCAGAACCTGCTCGCAGAAGGGGTCAAACGAACAGTACCTCGACGCACGGCTAGTGCCGGTCCCGGCAATTTCGCAGTGCTTCACCGGCTCGGCTTTTCCATGCACGAACCACGTCGATTCACGCGATGCACCCCACTCCTCCAACGGCACTTCCCCACGGAATGTCCATGACTATCCCCACGAGATCGTGCCGGCTCGGTTACGAGGTCTCCGTACCTGTCCAGGTGGCCGGCGGCATCGAGCCTACTGGCCGAGATAGCTCGTAAGCCAACCATCACTAAGGTAAGGAGTATTTACCATGTCCATGACATCACTGCTCAGCCCGCTAGGAACACGGCTCGCCTCTCGCGCAAGCCAGCTGAAGGGATCGATAATCGATAACTCCACGTCCTTGCTGGCCAGCCAGACGCACGATATCGTGCGTTTTGCCATGGGCGCACCGAATGCGGAACTGATCCCGGAGAAGGACTTCACCCGGCTCTCGGGAATGCCGGCCAATGGCCGCTACGACTACGCTGCGACCGAAGGGGTCCCGGAGCTTGTCGACCAGTTGGTCGAGTACCACGCCCGTCACGGGGAAGACATCGACCCGGCCCGCGTGCTGATCACCACTGGCGGCATGCAGGGCCTGGATATCGCTTTCAAGCTGTTTGTGGATCCCGGTGACGTTGTCATCGTCGAATCCCCCACCTACACCAACGGGATCGGCACCGCCTTGAGCTACCAGGCCAAGGTGGTTGAGGCCCCGGTGGATGATGACGGCTTAATCGTCGAAAAGCTGCGGCAGCTGGTTGAGGAGACGGGGCAGGCGCCGAAGGCCATCTACACGATCCCGAATTTCCAAAACCCCTCGGGCCGGACACTGTCCGAAGCCCGTCGTCGACTGCTGCTGGAGCTGGCCGAGGAATGGGACGCGTTCATCATCGACGACGACCCATACGGGGCCTTGCGCTTCGACGGCCAGGAAGTCCCCGGCTTCCTGGATTTGAGCCCCGGAAACCCCCGGGTGGTGCAAGTCCGGACCTTCTCCAAGGTCTTGGCGCCCGGGTTGCGCGTTGGCTGGATGAACCTCGATCCGGCTTTGCGCCAACTGGCCATTAACGCCAAGCAGTCAATGGACACCTGCACCAACGGACCGATGCAGCAGCTCATTGCCGATTACCTGGCCGAGGGAAAGCTCGACAAGCACCTTGATGGATTGCGCTCGGTCTACCGCGAGCGAAAGCAAGCCATGCGCGCGGCACTCGCCTCGGAACTCGGTGACGATGTCGTGGCCACCGATCCCGAGGGCGGCTTCTTCCTCTGGCTCACCTTGCGTGGAAAGTATGCCGCGGTGAACACGGAAGACTTGTTTCCCACTGCACTGAAGCACGGGGTCGCCTACATCCCCGGACCTGCCTTTTCCAACTCCGGGACGTTCACCGATGCGTTGCGGCTGTGCTTTGCAACCTCGACTCCCGAACGGATCGTGACGGGAGTTCAGCGATTGCGGGCGGCACTGGATGAGCAGATAGAACTCGGAGGCAATTCTTGATCACCCACACCTCTTCGGACCCGTCGCCGACACGGACGGTTGCGAGAGACCAGCACCCCACGCGTGAAGAGCGCATACTGAACCGGATCAGCCGCACCGACGTGGTGGACCTGGCCTCAAGGCTCGTGGCTGCGGCCAGCGAAAACCCCGGCGGCACCGAGCATGCAACGGTCCAGGAACTGGAAAAAGCGCTCAGGGCCATCGGTGCCGAGGTGCACCTGACCCAGGTTGCCCCCGGCAGGCCCAACCTGGTCGCGCACCTCGGAGGCACCCCGGATGCACCGGGCATCCTCTTCCTGGGCCACAGTGACGTGGTGCCTGCCGGCCCGGGATGGGACCATGATCCCTTCGTTCCGCGCCAGGAGGGTGACCTGCTCTACGGCCGGGGATCCACAGACATGAAGGGCGGGCTGGCTGCCGTGGTCACGGCCATGGCAGCGGTCCATGCAGAAGCACCCGAGACCGCCATGACACTGATCTGCACGGTGGACGAGGAAGCCGACGCCCTGGGCATCGAACACTACATCGCGCAAGCACCACAGCGGCGGTATGCGGCCTGTGTGGTGGCCGAGCCCACCGATCTTGTGACCATCGTAGGCTGCCGTGGCGCGGCAAACCTGGAAATCACCATCACCGGCGCCAGCGCGCACGCCGGCCGGCCAGCGGACGGCACCAGCGCCATTCTGGGCGCAGGAGAAGTGATCAAGGCCGTTGAAAGGGACTGCGCCAGCTTGGCGTCGGACCCGCACCCTGTGCTGGGAGCCGCAACCTGGAACATCGGCACGATTTCCGGGGGGCACGGAACTTCCATCGTCCCGGACACCTGCAACCTGGCGATGGACCGACGACTCCTGCCGGGGGAAGAACCCGAGCGGATCCTGGACCGGCTGCTCACCGCGGTTCGCGCCTCGGCACAGGACTCCCAACGCGCCGAGTCGGGCCGCATCGATTTCGAGGGCCACGTGACAATGCAGATGCCCGGGTTCCTCACCGACCCTGATTCCGCTTTCCCCACTCTCGTAACCCGTGCGTTGCAGGAGATGGAAATAGATCGGGGAACCGGGATTTGGACCGCCTCATGCGAGGGAGGATTCATTTCCGAGCACCACGGCGTCCCCACCGTTGTTCTGGGCCCCGGGGATCTTAACGGCCAAGCCCACCAACCCAACGAGAACGTCTCAATCAACGACCTGCACGCAGCGGCCGGTGCCTACGCACTGATCGCCATGCGAAGCGCTTGCGCACCACGGATCGATCCACCCGGTACTACCACGCTGCAAAGGAACAGGCGATGACCACCCCACACACAGAATTGCCAGAGCTGAGGCTCGAGGCCGACTTCACGCCGGCGGAGCTAAAAATGGCCCGCAAGTCCGTTGCCGGTTCAGCGATCGGAAATGCCATCGAGTGGTTCGACTATGGAATCTACGGATACCTGATCGTTTACATATCCCAACTATTCTTCACATTCGGTGAAAACGACGGGGCCATGCCTCGGATCCTGGCCTTCTCCACGTTCGCAATCTCGTTCATGATCCGTCCACTGGGTGGCATGATCCTGGGACCGCTCGGTGACCGCTTTGGACGACGCAAGATCCTGATCTTCACGATCGTGATGATCAGCGTCTCCACCGCTTGCATCGGCGCGCTCCCAACCTTTGCGCAGGCCGGCTACCTGGCACCGATCATGTTGGTCTTGCTGCGCATGCTGCAGGGTTTCTCGGCAGGCGGGGAGTATGCAGGGGCTGCCGTCTTCATGGCCGAGCACGCCCCGGATAACCGCCGAGGCTTCTACGGATCCTTCCTCGAATTCGGTACGCTGGCAGGTTTCAGTGCAGCAGCCATCCTGTGCACATTGCTCACGTTGGTGGTGGGCGAGGACGGAATGATGGCAGGCTGGTGGCGTTTGCCATTCATCCTGACCCTGTTCCTTGGTTTTATCGCCATGTGGATGCGACGCCACCTAGCCGAATCCGAGACCTTCACCCAGGACTCAAAGGAATCCAAGGAAGTGAATACCGCCCCGCAGGCACTGCGTACCTTGATGCGAAAGTACCCGGGTCAGCTGATCAAACTCTTTGGCCTCATTGTGCTGGTCAACGTAGCCTTTTACCTGGTGCTCACCTACATGCCCAGCTACCTGACGGCCACACTGGGGCACGGTGCGACCGAATCGAACCTCAGCCTGGTCGCCATCCAGCTGCTGATGATTGCGGTGATTGTTCCGCTCGGCGCGCTCAGTGACAGGATAGGTCGCAAACCATTGCTGATCACTGCCAGTACCGGCTTCGTGGTGTTCTCCGTCCCGGCAGTCCTCCTGCTACAAACGGGTGGGATTTGGGGACAGCTGGCTGGCATCGGCATCCTTGGCTTCTTCCTGGTGATGCTCTTGTCAACGATCTCTTCGACGCTGCCGGCGTTGTTCCCGACTTCGGTTCGATACTCGGGCTTTGCCATCGGCTACAACCTATCGACGGCCCTCTTCGGCGGTACAGCGGCGGTGGCGAACGAAGCGATCATCGGAGTCACCGGCAACGCGTTGGTTCCAGGCTGGTACCTGATGGCCGCCGGCGTGGTGGGGCTGGTTGCCGTGCTGACATTCAACGAAACCTCGGGGCGGTCGCTACGTGGCAACGTGATCCCTGGCAGCGACGACAAGGTTCGGGCTGAAAAAGGCCAAGTCCTGGTTGGTTCTGTGAACAAGGGATAGACATGCTGGATACAAGGAACTTGAAGGAGAACTTGCACATGAAGACTCAGCAACGCGTGGCACTGGTCACCGGCGCAACCTCTGGAATCGGCTCGGAAGTAGCCCGCCGTTTGGTCAATGACGGAATGTTCGTCATACTCACGGGACGTTCGGCCGAACGCGGCCAGCGCATGGCCAACGAGCTTGGCGAGAGCTCGCATTTCGTGCAGGCGGACCTCACCGCCCCGGACGGTCCCCAGGAATTGGTGGACGCAACACTGGAAGTGGCAGGCCGGCTCGATGTCTTGGTGAACAACGCGGCCATCGACCACACCGGTCCGATGCTTGATGTCCCTGCGGAGGAGATCCGTGAAACATTCGAGACCAACACGATCGCCACGATCCGCTGCCTCCAGGCAGCCGGACGGGTCATGCGCGAACAGGACTCCGGAGGCGCCATCATCAACGTCACCTCGCGGTTGGCGAGCATCGGCGTACCCTCCATGGGGATCTACAGCGCAAGCAAGGGCGCGATCCTTGCACTGACCAAGGCCGCTGCGGTCGAGCTGGCTCCCCATAACATTCGGGTCAACGCCGTGGCTCCGGGGATGACGCGCACCCCGTTGTTTGAGGAATGGCTGGCCTCGCAGGAGGATCCGGCGGCCACCGAGAGGGGCGTCTCGGCAGCCATCCCGCTGGGCAGGGTGGCCCGGCCCGAAGACGTGGCCGAGGCTGTGGCCTATTTCGCCAGCGAGACCAATACCTACGTAACGGGTGTTTCGCTGCCCGTCGACGGTGGCTACCTCGCAACATAGTTTCGGGCTCAGGCTCGGCGCACATCATCGCGCCGCCATTGCATGGTGGTAGCACCGACGAGCCTGCCGAGCCACGGCGACGCACCTCGGCAGTGTTTGAACACGCCTTGACTCGTAAGTTAAACTGATGGGCCTGGGCATCACCCCTCAGGGAACTGGGAGGTATCGTGCTCGACGTCAAGCGCCTGGCACTTCTGCGCGAACTGGAACTACGTGGAAGCATTGACGCAACTGCCCGTGTTTTGGGTATCAGCCCATCCGCTGTGTCCCAGCAGCTCACCAAGCTTGAGTCGGAAGTCGGAGTCGTCCTGTTGGAACAAGTCGGACGTAATATCCGGCTTACTCCCGCTGCGGAGCAACTGGTGCTTCGGGTCGAGGAAGTCGTAGCCGTCTTGGAGCGCGCCGAAACCGAGCTTGAATCTAGGCGCAGCCGGATCCAGGGTGTGGTGCGCTTCGCCGGCTTCAGTACGTTCGCACGGCGGTATCTCCCCGAGGTGCTTCGCCTAATGGAGCAAACCCACCCCGACGTTGTGGTTGAATTCATGCAGCTCGAACCGGAAACAGCCTTGGACATGGTCGCATCCAAACGCGTCGATATAGCCGTGATCGACGAGTATTCGCACAGCCCGCGGCGAGCTGACCCCGGGATCGTGCGCACCCACCTGATGCGTGACCAGATCGATGTCTACACTCCGCATCCGGTTCCAAGCCTTCAGGCACTTGCAGGGCTTCACTGGGCATTCGAGCCGGCCGGAAGTGACTCCGCTCAATGGGCTACGCGCATCTGCCGTGAATTCGGCTTCGAGCCGGCGGTCCTCTTCGAATCCCCCGACCCACAAGTCCACCAAGAGCTGGTCCTGGCCGGCGTTGCGGCCGCGTTCCTGCCGCAGATGCTGCTGGAAAGCCCCAGAGTGCCTTCCCTGCCGATGTCCCATTGGACCTCGTTGCCGCAAGGTGTGGAAGACGAAATGTACCGGGATGTCTATGCGGTTTGCCGGCGCGGCGCCCAGTTGCGGCCGGAGTTTGCCGGCTTCCTCAAGCTCCTGGGCGAGGTCACGGCCAAGCAGCCGACCCACCTTTCACCTTAGACCGGGCCCCTGGAAGACTTCGTCCCGGATTTTGGCGCCCTCGGACTCGACGGCGTCGTGCTGCCACAAGCCCGAGCAGCCGGCCAAGGCTTTGGTGCAAAAACCGGCTCGAAGCCCCGGAGAGTCCGGAACCCTGTCCACCACAGCGTTCCGGACTCTCCCGGGCACCCCGGGCCGTGCGCATCTCTCTAGCTCGTTGCGCGGCGGGCAATATTGTAGAAGCGGATGCTCTGGTATTCCTCGATACCCTCGGCACCGCCTTCGCGGCCTAGTCCGGATTGCTTGACTCCCCCAAAGGGCGCCGCCGCATTCGACGGAACGCCTTGGTTGATTCCCACAATTCCGGTTTCCAAGCGGTCCGCGACATTCAGTGCGCGGTCCAGGTTCTCGGAGAAGACGTAGCCGGCCAGACCGAACTCCGTGTCATTGGCCTGGCTGACCGCCTCGTCTTCCGTGCTGAAGCGCTGGATGGCGGCGATGGGACCGAATATCTCTTCCCGCACGACATCGGCGTTTGCCACGACGCGATCAAGCACCGTGGGGGCAAAGAAATGGCCAGGCCCGTCGTAGCTATATCCCCCGGTCAGCAGCTCGGCGCCCATGTCCACCGCGTTCCGTGTCAAGGACTCCATCTGCCTCACCGCGCGATCATCGATGAGCGGACCGAGCACGCTACCTGCGCCAAGCCCGGCACCAACTGGCACCTGGGCGAAGCGCCTGGCCAACTCCGCACCAAATTCGTCGGCGATGCCATCCTGTACGTAGATGCGGTTGGCGCCGATGCAGGACTGGCCGCCATTACGCAGTTTGGCTGCCAAGGTGCCCTCCAGCGCCCGCTCCATGTCCGCGTCGTCAAAGACAATGAGCGGGGCGTTTCCGCCGAGCTCCATGGAGCTGCGCAGCACGTTCTTGGATGCCAGTTCCAGAAGCTGCCGACCGACGGGTGTCGATCCGGTGAACGAGACCTTGCGGACCCTCGGGTCCCGCAGAACCGCACCGCTGAATGCCGCCGAATCCGCGGTCGTGACGACCTGGATGAGACCTTCGGGAACCCCCGCCTCCACGGCAAGTTTCACCGCGTAATAGGTGGTCAGCGGAGTTAGTGTCGCAGGCTTGACGACCACCGGGCAACCGGCGGCCAGTGCGGGAGCGATCTTTCGGGTGGCCATGGCCAGAGGAAAGTTCCACGGGGTGATCAGAACGGCAAGGCCCACCGGCGCCCTTCGCGTCAGGATGCTGGCCCCTCCGTCCGGAGCCTCTCGGTAGTCCCCGGCCGGCCGAACCGCTTCCTCGGCGTACCACCGCACGAAGTCCGATCCGTATTTGACCTCACCGGCCGCCTCGGCCAGGGTCTTGCCCATTTCACGCGAAATCAGGTGCGCGATTTGTTCGCGATGGCGGATCAGCAGTTCGTGCCAAGCATGGAGTACGTCAGCGCGTCCACGGGCGCTGGTTTTTGCCCAAGCCTGGCCAGCCGTCTCTGCCCTGCCCACGAATTCCAGCGCTGTCTGCACGCTGCGGTTTGGGACGTGCCCAATGGTCTCACCGGTCGCGGGGTCAGCCACCGCGATTCCTTCGTCATGAAGGCCGATCGATTCGATCGCGGCATCGGCGATGGCCATGGTCGCGGCATCGGGGGCAATAAGGGTGCGCGTCGCCTCGGTCATCTGGCTCATCGATTCTCACGCTCCACAATGGCATGCTCAATCGCTGCGACATACCCCGTGAGTTCCTCGTCGCTGATGATGAACGGCGGGCTGATCTGGAGGGTGTTGCCGCGCAGTGGGCGACTGATGAAACCCAGCTCAATGAGGTCGTCGCAGATCTGGACGGCGTTGAGGTGCCCGGCCAGTGAAACCCCGCCCAGCAGGCCCGCAACCCTGACCTCTGTCACCGCACCCTGGCGTTGTGCCAGGCCGGTCAGTGCTGTGCGAAGCACGGCCTCGAGTTCGCTGACGCGCGGAACAAGGTTCTCACGCTCGAGGATTTCCAGGTGGCGAATCGCCACCGCGGAAGCCGTGGCGTGGCCGGCATAGGTCGCACCGTGCCGGAAGATCGGGGTATCAGCGGAATCCACGTAGAACGGTTCCCAGATACGTGGGCTAACAAGTACGCCACCCAGGGGAGCGTAGCCCGAGGTGACCCCCTTGGCGAAGGTGACCATGTCCGGCTCGAGGCCATACCGTTCGGAGGCGAACATGGTGCCCAGGCGGCCAAAGCCGGTGATCACTTCATCGACGATGAGCAGGATCTCGTGCTGGCGGCATAGCCGCTGGATCGCTTCGAAGTAGCCGGGCTCCGGCGGGTTGACTCCGCCGGTGCCTTGCACCGGCTCGGTCACCAGTGCTGCGATGTTCTTAGCACCGACCTGTGCGATCAGTGCTTCCACCTGCGCTGCGTCGTTGAATGAGATCCGTGCGGTTTCCGGGACGAGCGACTCGGTGCCGTAGCCTTCACGGTTGAATTCCAGCCCGGCGATGCTCGTCCCGTAGGCGTGCAAGCCATGGTAGGCGAACTCGCGGCTGAGAATGATTTTCTTGGTGGTCCGGCCTTCACGCTGCCAGTGCCGGCGCGCAAGCTTGCAAGCAACGTCGATGGCGTCGGAGCCACCGGAATTCAGGATGACCTTGGAGCGTTCGATAGGCGAGATCCCTGCCAGGAGCTCTCCCAGGACCACTGCCTTGTCGTTCGTGAAGCGCGCAAAGGTGTGATAGGTCTCGAGCTTGAGCATCTGTTCGTGGGCGACCTGTGCCAGCTCCGGGTTGCCGTGGCCGATATTGGCATGCCACAGTCCGGCGGTCCCGTCGAAGAGGCGTCGTCCGTCGTCGGTATAGACGTAGGAACCTTCGCCGCGGTCAATAACCAGTTGTCGGCCGACCACCGTGGGAGTGTGCCCCTGGGCGGGCCACAAGGCCGGTGCATCGATCAGGGTGTTGGCGGCATGGGCCGAGGCGGCCATTTCGTTGACGGTCATCGCGAATCGTTCCTCTCAAGCTGTTATGTGCTATCCGGCATGCGCCGTGCGCTAAGCGACAGGTGCACCCACTACCAATCTAGCCAGCATCATGCGTAAAGATAAGCGAAAGATCTTGACAGTTACCTGTAAGTGATACTTACAAGACCAGTCTGTCGGCTAGGGCACGGGTCACGGCTTTGCGCACCGCGAGCAAGGCCCGGTCCTCCTCGGTGCCGCTGCGCACCAGAAACTGGATGATGCGCTGCTGGTCAACAGGCAGCCACGGGCTTGGCCGGATTCCACTGTCAGTTTCCCTCAAGACCATGTCCGGCAGGAAAGCGGCCGCCAATCCGTGCTCCACCAGGCGCAAGTGAAAAAGCAGGTCGGAGGAAACGTGCGCGACAACCGGTTCGATGCCACGTTCGCGGCAGACCCTCATTGCCCATTGGGTAGCTGCGGATTCCGCCGGCTCCATGACCCACCGAACCTGGCGCGCATCATCAAAGGAGTTGAAGTCCCGTCCGTGGGGCAGATAGCCCCGCACCGAATCGTGGCCCAACACCGTGGTGTGCAGGTCCCCGACAGCCTGTTCCGCGGTGCCGGGAAAAGAATCGGTGATGACGGCGTCAACGCGGCGGGACACCAACCGAAGAACCGCGTCCTCGGGCTCATAGCGATGGATCCGCACTTCCAGGTCGGGGTGCTCGAGAGCCAGGGCTTGCAGAACGGAGGGGAGCACCGTGCGGCTGATGGTGGCAAACGCGGCAATTGTCACCACCCCTTGCACGCGTTCGTGTGAAGTCGCCAGGTCGGACTCGGCCCGCTCCAAGGCAGCAAGGATCGTTTCGGTGTTGCGCACCAATTCCTCGCCGGCGGAGGTAAGTTTCACGTTCCGGCCGACTCTTTCCAGTAGCTTCACACCAGCTTCCTTCTCCAGCACGGCCAGTTGCTGGGAGACAGCCGAATGGCTGTAGGAGAGGTTTCGGGCTGCGGCGCTCATGCTGCCATGGAGCTTGACCTCGCGCAGCAGGGTGAGCCGGTGGATATCTAGCATGGGTCCGCCAAATCATCGTTGATTGAGGTGATCGCGAGGATCGCCAATGCCGCTTGAATGGGGATCCCCAGGTTGGCGCCGGTCAGCTGCTCGAAACGTGCGAGTCGCTTGACCACCGTGTTTCGGTGGCAGAAATGAGCCTCGGCGGTTTCCTTGATGGAGCCGGTGTGCGAATAGGTTGACACGGTTTCAACCAGCCGCTGGCGGTCATGCCGGGGAACACCGGCGATGCCATCCAGATCGATAGGCAGCAGTTCCGCAGGGATGCTCTGGACGAGGTTTTTCCATGCGACCGCCGGCCATGCCGAATCGATGGCCACGGCCGATGGCCGGCGGGAAGCCCTGGCTTCAACGATGGCCAGTCCGGCCTGCACTGCGTCCGGAAGCTTCGCCAACCCGGCAACCGAGGGGATGCAGGCGATATGCATGTGCGGAGGAAGGTTGTCGAATGACCCGGTGGCACAAGGGGAAAAGTGGCACGTGCCACCGATGAGCTCGTGGACGTAGACAGGGCTTTCGTGCGATTCGCAAACCCGGCAGTCCATTTCGTGTGGTCCGAGTTGCAAGGAAACGTCGAAGACGGCGTCGATGCCCACTCCCAGGTCCAAGGCGATCGAAATCAGTTCATTCCGATCCGGGAGAGGGTCCGTGAAGATCTTCGCAAGCGTCCGTTGGCGCCGTTGGGCACTATAACGATTGAGGAGTTCCTCTTCCCGAAGATATGAGCTCTGGACTGCCTGGACATGCCATTCAACAAGCCCCAGCACCGCATCGGTGTTGCGCACAAGCGCTCCCATGGTCTTGTCAGTGGCAATCTCCCTGAGCGCATTCCAGATCACCCGCGAGTTTGTTCTGACCCCTTCAAGCAATTGCTCTGCGGACACGCCTTGCCTGGCGCGTCGCCTACCAAGCTCAAATGGCAGCCTTTCCAGCTCTGCCACGATCTTCCCGCCGCCTAGCAGGATGAGATACATATCCATCGTTGAACCGATCAACGACCTGATCTCTTCGGAGGATACCTTGTCGTCGTAGAAGTGCTCGGCAGGAAAGCGCACTTGGAAGTCCTCGACCAGAGCGGCCCTGCGCTCACGCAGCTGCGCGATGAGACGGAGCCATTCAGGGTCGCATTTCAGCTCCGACGTATTGGGAACCTGTATGAGTTCCAAGCATTCCTCCTTGCAGGACACGGTCGATCGTTCAGTGTTCTTTTGGGGGCTGTCGCCTCCTATGCCCACCCTACAGAGCCGCAGGTACGCCAGCCTGCCCCAGCTAGGTTCACCATCGGCAATATCCTCAGTTCGGGTGCCTTCCTTTCATTGAGTTTCCTTCCGCCGGAATCCTTCGACGCCTGGGGTTGGCGCCTTCCGTTTATCGCTGCCTTTCCGTTGCTCTTCGTGGCCCTGTGGATCCGCGCACGTGTAGACGAGTCACCGGCATTCAAGCAGGTCAAGGGTGAAGCCGAGGTACGAAAACTCCCTGCTGTCACGGTGATCCGCGAGTACCCCCGCGCAATCTTCATGGCTGCCGCACTTGCCTTCATCTCCATTGGCAGCTTCTTCCTGGTGACCACCTTCGCCATCAGCTACGGCACAGGCACCGTTGGCCTCAGCTCAGCGACCATGCTGATCGCGACCCTGTCGGCGGCGATCTTGCAGATCGTTACGGTGCTCGTGACGGGACGGCTTGCCGACAGGATCGAGCCGACCAGGCTCGCACTGATCGGTTGCATAGCAACCGCATTGCTGGCATTTCCCGCCGTTGCGGCGCTTTCCTCGGGCAGCCCCGTGCTGGCGGTCCTGGCCATCGTCGTCATCGTTCAACCGATCGCCATCTCCTATGCCGTCACCGGGGTGATCCTCCCGAGGCTGTTCGGAGCGGATGTCCGCTACAGTGGCGTTGCCATTGGGTTCAACATTGCTGGCCTGGTCGGTGGATTCGTGCCTTTGATCGCGACGTACCTACTGCTCGTCTCGGGCTCCCAGTGGTGGACAATCGCAGCGTTCCTGCTGGTCATCGCGTTGATCTCCATTATCGGCACCTTGGCCGCACAGACCACCATCAGAAAGCGGATGAATGCATGAGCAACCACCGCCAAAAGCCCCCGACACGCACGGCTTTGGTCACCGGAGGCACTTCCGGAATCGGTGCCGCCATCGCATCCATGCTGCGCTCCCGGGGCTTCGAGGTTTCTGTTGCGGGACGTTGCACCCGACGTGGCTCGGAGTTGGCCGCTGAGGATGAAGGGATGCATTTCATCGAAGCGGACCTGACCTTGGCCGGGGCGCCCCAGGAAGTGGTTGCCCGGGCAGTGGATAAAATGGGTCGGCTCGACGTCCTGGTCAACAATGCCGGCCGCCGCCACGCGGGAATGATCGTGGAGACGCCGCTGGATGAAATCACCGAGGTCTTCGCATTGAACACCTTCGCCGCAATGGCGATGACCGCTGCTGCGGCCAAGGTCATGGAGAAGCAGGGCGATGGAAGCATCATCCACGTTCTCTCCCGATTGGCCACCGTGGGCGTTGCTACACTGAGCACCTACAGCGCATCCAAGGGAGCCCTGCTGGCCTATACGAAGGCAGCAGCCGTTGAACTGGCGCCCTCGGGGATTCGCGTCAATGCCGTGGCCCCGGGAATGACGATGACTCCATTGATCGAGGACTGGCTCGACGAGCAGGCTGATCCCGAAGGCGCGTTGGCTGGCGTGATGGCCGCAATTTAGCTGGGACGCCTGGCAAGGGAGGAAGACGTTGCGGCCGCCGTATGCTATCTGGCTTCCCCGGAAGCCGCATACGTCTCCGGTGTTGCCATTCCCATAGACGGGGGCTACACCGCCCAATGAATCGTGCTCGACAAGACGTCCAGGAAAAGCCGGCATCCTGGCCTCGTGGGCCAGCCCCGCGATGCCAGGATGCTCTTGGTTTTCACGGCAGGCGGCGAGCCGGCCGATCCATGCTGGCTTCCCCAACAGGCTTGCCGCTAATGCGGGAAACGGGTGGTTTCCCGCCGCCCCCGTTTAGTCCGTTCCGGGGGCAGTGCGCATGTCTCCGGTGTCGATGTAGCGCTGGTGCCAGGCCAACGACTCGTTCAGCAGGTGAGGGGTGTGCTTGCCGTAGCTGCTGACCTTGGCACGGTCGAAGTAGTCCTGCAGCATCGGGCGGTACTCCGGGTTGGAGCACTTGTCGATGATGACCTGGGCTCGCTGCTTCGGGGAGAGCCCGCGCAAGTCGGCCAGGCCCTGTTCGGTAATCAGGATCATGGTGTCGTGTTCGGTGTGGTCGACGTGGCTGGCCATCGGCACGATCCCCGAGATCTTCCCGCCCTTGGCGATCGACGGGGACATGAACACCGAGAGGTAACCGTTGCGCGCGAAGTCGCCGGAGCCGCCGATACCGTTCATGACGTGGGAACCAACCACGTTGGTGGAGTTCACGTTGCCGTAGATGTCCGCCTCGATCATGCCGTTCAAGGCGATGGCGCCCAACCGGCGAATGAGCTCTGGGTGGTTGGAAATCTCCTGGGGCCGGAGCAGGATGCGTTCACGGTAGAACTCGACGTGCTTGTTGAATTCCTCGATGCCATCGCTGGAGAGCGAGAACGAGGTCGCCGAGGCAAAGCCCAGCGTCCCGTCCTTGAGCAAAGACAGCATGCCGTCCTGGATGACCTCGGTGTAGGCCTGCAGGCCCTTGTAACCACCGCGGGCCAAGCCGGCGAGAACCGCATTGGCGATGTTGCCGACGCCCGACTGCAGCGGCAGCAACTTGTCCGTCAGGCGCCCGGCCCGGATCTCGTGGTCAAGGAAGTCGAGCAGGTGGTCGGCGATCTGCGTGCTGGTTTCATCGATCGGGGCAAACGGGGACAGCCGGTCCGGGGCGTTGGTCTCCACCACGGCGACGATCTTTGCAGGATCCACCCGCAGGTAGGGCTCGCCGATCCGCTGGTCTGCGGTGGTCATTTCGATCGGCTTGCGGTGCGGAGGCAATGCCGTGCCGTAGTAGATGTCGTGCATGCCTTCCATGGCAGCTGACTGTTCCGTGTTGACCTCGATGATGACTTTTTCGGCCATGTCCAGCCACGTCTTGTTGTTTCCCACGGAGGATGAGGGGATCAGTCGCCCGTCATGGGTGACTCCAACAACTTCGATGATCGCCAAGTCGATCTTGCCGTAGAAGCCGAACCAGGCGTGCTGGGCAACGTGCGAGAGATGGATATCGAGGTACTCCATCTCGCCGTCGTTGATGCGGCGGCTCAGCTCCGGGTCGGACATGTACGGCAGACGCAGCTCCATGCCACCGGCGCGCGCCAGCACGCCGTCGAGCTCGGGTGCGGTCGAGGCGCCCGTGAGCACCTTGATCTTGAAGCTCTGCCCGGCGGCTTGTTCCTTTTCCATGAGCGCGGCTAGCGCCCCCGGGACTGCCTTCGGGTAGCCGGCGCCGGTGAACCCGCTCATGGCCACCGTCATGCCCGGTTTCACCAGTGCCGCGGCCTGCTCGGCCGGCATGAGGAGGTCAAGGAGTTTTGAGTATTGGATCCGATCGTGCAAGGCTGCCCTTCCGTAGGATGTGCGGCACACGTTGCTTCGTGCCATCTGCGACACTTTAGCCGGTGATCGCATCACATTCTCGCCACTTAGTGGATACCGCGCCAGCAACGCGCGCCGCTTTCGGTGAACTGACCTGCATTTGCGATGACTGGCGGCACTTTCTTGGTGCTCGATAACGCTGAAGACCGGCCAACAACCGAAAAGGCGTGCTTCGGGGTGCTATGGCTGGAATTTTCCGGACCCGTCCGTCCCGGCCAACCCGGTAGCGGGCATCTGCGAGGAGTGATGGTGAATGCCCGGATGCCCGGCCGAGGGACAGCCGGCAGGAATCCGAATGGTCGGACGTGGCTCTCAGGTCCCGTAGAGCTTCAGGACATATTGGCGGCACACGTAGACGCGCTTGAACTTCCGGCGCATGACATGCTCGTGCTTGATGTCGGCATGCATGAACGCACCGACGGGCCGGGATAGGCCAACGGGGCTTTGAAAGCCTTCATCGGGGTCTTCGTGGGACTTGTAGACGTGCAGGTACCTATAGGCCTCGACGAAGCCGTTCTCCTTGTACCAACTATTTGCCGCAGCGTCTTCCCGGGTCCAGGCATCGAGTTCCCGCATCTCGGGAGGCAGCCTGTCCAGTGCTTCATCGAGCAAGACCGAGGCAAGTCCTTCTTGCCGGGCGACAGGGTGCACGGCGAGTGAATCGATGGTTGCGGTTGTCCCGTCCATTTCGATATCGATGAGGCCGACGACCTTGCCTTCGGACTCTGCAACCAAACTCAAGCAAGGTGCTTGGATACTGCTGCGGTCGGTCCTGACATCGTCGTAGTAGTCCGTGTCCAGGAAGCTCAGCACTCGGCACTCGAGCCAGCCGGTCTCGTCGGATGGCTGGTATTCACGAATCTGGAACATGTGGAACGACCTGTCCTTGCCGTTGCGGATCACGCCGCCAAATTAGCACCTGGCGGTCATTCAATTCAAGCACCCCGTGCCCGAAACCGCTCATGGACGGCAAAGAAAAACGGTTGCGTCACCCATTTCAATGGTTGACGCAACCGTTTCCGCTACCCATTGGCCCGGGCCGTTCATACCCGTGCCGATTTGCCTAACTATGCGACCTGTTCGGCGTTCAGTTCTTCGTACTCATTGTGCTCCTTGCGGTATCGAGCGACCATCGCGAAGCTCAAGATGCCCAAGAGTCCGATCATGGTGAAGGCCGTAATGATGAGTGCTTCATGACCTGGTGTCATTATGGTTCGTCCTTTCCTGAAAATGCGGTGGGTGACCGGGGCGTTGCCCGACATCCTTCACCGCCGGAAGTGCCTCCGTTCACCGCCGGGAGGCGTCAAACGGAGGCTACGTTCCGAATCCTGCTGTTCTTGCTGTTTGCGTTGCTTCCCCTGCTCCATGGCAAGGGCGGGCCAGCTCGTTGGGTCCTTTGGCCGTGCCGCGAACCGGCTTGCTGCACTTCGTTGGCGGGTCCCGCCATCGAGGTGCCGGCGTTATTGACTACGGTCATTCGTACCGAGCCGACCTCGTCGGATTCCCTGCAATCGCTTGCGGGAGAACCTGTTTGACGCGATCATTCGGATTTCCCGGTCTCCGAAAACAATGCTGCTTCCGGCTGTGCGGACGCGTCTCGACCCAGCTGTTCGTTCAATCAAGGGTTGTTCGTTGAATTTGAGCGGCGGCACGAATTCCATTCGGCTGCTCACGCTCTTCTATCAACCCTTGGTACGATCCTTAATAATCGCACATTTGTACTAAGAAATCAAATTGATTGACTATTCATTGTGTTGTGCAAGTCCAACTCAACCAAGGAAGTCACGTCACGAACCGGCCGGGAACGCACATCGACAGAGGTTGGTTTCCGCGTTCATCCGGATCAGGGTTTCGCACTGCCGGACGGCCCCTTGAACGTGAATTGGTCCATTTTGATGAGGTGAGGCCAATATCGGTTTCCGCCCTGCACGAAGCGCGGTCGTTCCCACCTTGTGTGGCTGCTTGGCCTCGCAGAAGCCTGCGTGGAAACAGGGAGTGCCCGTGAACTCCTTCAAGCGCGGCGGCTGGACCGGCGAGTGTAGCCGAACGCATCAAACCCGGCCTTCCGGCCCCGCTGACCATGACACAGGAATCGACGATACCGGTGGCGAGCACCTCAGCCTTCTGGCCCGAGCCAGGTAGCTGCTTCGCCGTGATCACTTTTGGCCGCTCGTCACGCCCCGACGCGGTGACGGCCCTGGATGCAATGGATGCACATGTCATCGGGCGGCGACTGGAACGCACCGGTGGCAACGGACCGTGCCCTGCGGGCCTTGCACCGACACCCACGAGCTGACGCTGCCGGAATCCTTCAGCGGACACCCGGTAAACATCCTGGTGACATTGGCGGAGTCCGCAAACACCGCGGCATTGGTCCTGGGCTGAGGCCTTGGCTCGCCGGAACGACAAAAGCCGCAAGCGGAACCCCGATCGCTCAGGATCCCGCCACCAAGAATTCTATTCCTCGCGCTTGGCGTTCACCGCGGCAGCGTCCGGGTAAGCGGCTTGCGTACCCTTCTTGGTGGCGGCAAGGGCAGCTCCCACCGAGGCGAACGCGGCCGCGTTGGCCAGGGTGTCCCCTGCCGCCAGTCGCGCAGCCAAGCCCCCGGTAAAGGCATCGCCGGCTCCAGTGGTATCCACCGCGGCCACCCGGGTCGGAGCGATGCGCACGACCCTCCGGTCTTCGATGGCTTCCGAGTCCAGCACCACCGAGCCGTGGGCTCCGAGAGTCACTACGGCACTTTGAAGGCCGCGTTCGACCAGGTGTTCGAGCACCGGCACCCAGGCGGAAACGGTTGCCTCGGGTCCGGGAATCCGTGCCCCGCCAAGAAATTGCGATGCCTCATGGGCGTTGACCAGCAACACGTTCGCAAGCCTGGCCAAGCCAGGCGGGATCGGTGCGTACGGCGAGAGGTTCAACAACACCTTGGCACCCGCTTGGGCGCCGGCGAGCGCTGCGGCTTCGACGGTCTCCAAGCGGACTTCCAGGCATAGGCAGAGAACGGAGGCCCCCTGGAAAGCCGATGCGGCGGAGGCAATGTCGGCCGGGGACAGCGTCCCGTTGGCGCCGGCGGAAATGACAATGCTATTTTCCCCCTCGGCGTCAACGGTGACCACCGCGACGCCGGTCTCCACACCATCGGCCCGGCGCACGTGGGCGATGTCCACGTTGGCCGCCGCACAGGATTCGAGCAGCATGTCGCCGTTGGAGTCTTGCCCCACGGCTCCCACCAAGCTCACGTTGCCGCCCAGCAGTCCTGCAGCGACTGCCTGGTTGGCGCTCTTGCCGCCGGGGTTCACGGTGAACCCCTCGCCGTGCAGGGTCTCCCCCGGCCGGGGCAAACGCTGGGTGTAGATACTCAGGTCGGCGTTCAGCGAGCCGACCACCACGATCCGGGCGTTCTGTGTGCTTGTGGCTTGCGCGTTCAACTTATTCAACCTCTGCGTCTACGGGTTTGGGAATCAGGAGCGAGGCGGCGAACGCAGCCACGGTAATGAGCAGGCCGACGACCACCACCATTGTGTAGGAGGTGCGCTCGCCCATGGACGAGGTTCCCATAAGCACAGCGGGCAGCACAAGGAAGCTCAGCCCGGCACCCAGGTTGAAGGCCCCGGCGTTCATCCCCGGCAGGAACCCCGGGTTCGAGGCCGGCGAGAGCACGATGCCCAGTCCATTGAGCATGATGTTGGCGGTTCCTGCGTACATGATTCCCAGCAACGCCGTGCCGGCAACCATTAAGGGCAGCGAATCCAGGCCAAAGAGCACGATGACCAGCAGGGCGAGGATGGAACCGACCATGCCGACGCGCAACACCACGGTGTAGCCCCATATCGGTGCCAGCCGTCCGCTGATTGGCCCAAAAACCCAGCCCAGCAACGCGAAGGGTGTCAGGATGAGCAACGCGGTTTGGGTAGGACCTACCCCGAAACCAGGGGCCGCGGCTTGGACAAAGGCAGGGACGATGCCGTTGATGACGGCGAAGATGCCCGTCATGGTCAGCACGGTTGTCAGAAGCGGCGCCCAGGTGGCACGCTGGCGCAGGTGCTCGATCTGCACCATGGGTTCGGCCACGGACTTCTCGGTGGCCCAAAAACCGTAGAAGGCCGCTGCGCCAACGGCCAGCAGCACCAAGGACAGCAGCACCGTTGGGCCATCGATGCCACCGACCAGTGTGGCGGCCTCGTTCAACGCGGTCAGCACGGCGCCGACGGCGATGACGATGAAAAACACCCCGCGCCAGTCCATGCGCGTACCGGCCTGTGGCTTGGATTCGGAGCTCAGCAGTGCGACGAACAGGGCTGCAAGCACGGACAGGACGACCATGAACCAGAAGATGGAACGGAAGCCGTGGTTCTCGGCCAGGTAGCCGCCAAGGAACGAATCGATCCCGGCGACCCCGCCGTTCACGGCAAGGATTAGTCCCATCAATGTGCCGTAGCGGCGCGGGTTTGGCACGGCGCTGCGCAGCATCAACAGTGCAAGCGGGACGGTGGGCCCGGATACCCCCTGGATGATGCGTCCGGCAAAGAGCCAGCCGATGTTCGGGGCCAATGCCGCCACGACGGATCCGCCTGCAGCCAGCAGCATCATGATGACCAGGATGCGCTTGCGGCCAACGACGTCGGAAAGCCGGGGCAGGAAGAGCGAGAACAGTGCGGCGGTGGTGAAGAACCACGTCTGCGACAGGCCAATGGCCGCTTGGTCGGTGCCCAGTTCCTCGCCCATGGTAACCAGCGCCGGGCTGAGCATCGAGGCATTGAGCTGGAATGCCACGCAAGCTGTCAGCAGCGCGGCCGTCAGGGCGGCAGCGCCTCCCCGGGACGTGGCGGGGGATTCCTGCATCAGGGTGCTCATGCGCGGAGGACCTCGACCTCTCCGATATTCACCAATGCGTCGGTGACAAGATCCCAGAAACGTTGGTGGTCAAGGTCCACTGCCACCGAGGTGTTGCAGTCTTCCGGTGCCGGTGCGCGGAAGTCAGCAACCGTCATGCCTAGGGTCAGCTTGCCCTGCAGCTCGATGTCGACCGGGACCTTGCGGGTGGTGACAATGGTTGGGTCAATCACGTAGGCCACCGCACAAGGATCGTGGACCGGCGGGAACTCGAACCCCTGGGCACCCTTGTAGGCGTCGGCAAAGAAATCCATGAGCTCGCGCACGAACCTGGCCGGTCCGGTTCCTATGGCCTCGATCCTGGCTACGACCTCGTCTGTGGCCAGCGCCTGGTGGGTCAGGTCAAGCCCGACCATGACCACCGGCCACTTCTCGTTGAAGACGATGTGGGCGGCCTCGGGGTCGATGATGATGTTGAATTCGGCCACGGGGCTCCAGTTGCCCACGTGGTATCCCCCGCCCATCAGGACGACTTCCTTGACCCGCTCCACGATGCGTGGTTCCTTACGGGCGGCCATGGCGATGTTGGTCAGCCCTCCGGTGGGAACCAAGGTGATGGTTCCGGGTTCGTGGGCCATGACGGTGTCGATGATCAGGTCCACCGCATGGCGCGGATCAAGCTCAATGGAAGGCTCGGGCAGTGCCGGTCCGTCCATGCCCGATTCGCCATGGATATCGGGCGCATTTTCAATGGTTCGCACCAACGGACGTGCACATCCCGCAGCGAAGGGAACCCCGGTGATGCCGGCGATGGCTCCTGTCGCCAAGGCGTTCTTGGTGACCTTGGCCAGGGTCTGGTTGCCTACCACTGTTGTCACCGCCAGCAGTTCGATCCCAGGGCTTCCGTGTGCCAACAAGATAGCAACGGCGTCGTCATGGCCCGGGTCGCAATCAAGGATGATCTTGCGCGGCTCGGTGCTCGTCCTGGGTGCGCCCATTTTCGTTCTCCACATCGTCGGGGATACCTCTTCCGGGGCCTTGGCACCGCGGACGGGGAAAGGTGTTTCACCGGAATTCTGGCACCTTGGGCCCCGGTGCGTCAAACGCTTAACTTAGCAAGCTAAAAAAATCGGGTCAAACGCTTGATTTTAACACCGACAGGCTTGCCGCGACTCGACTAGGATAAAGGCCATGCATCCGACCCATAAGCCGCGCGCCATCCCGCCGAGCCGACGGCGGGTCACTGCGGCCATGGTCGCCGAACACGCAGGGGTTTCCACCGCAACGGTGTCCCTGGTCGCCAATGGCAAGGCCATCGGCAGGGTATCGGCCTCCAACGAGGCCAAGGTCCGCGAAGCCATTCGAGAACTCGGCTACGTCGTGGACGGGATCGGCAGCTCGCTGGCCCGGGGCGTGAGCAACACCGTCATCATGGTAGCCCCGGATATTTCCAACCCGTTCTTTGCCACGGTCATTGCCGGGGTGCGCTTCGCCCTGGGTTCCGAATACCAGTTGCTGCTTTCGGTCACCGACGCCGGCCAGCTGCCCAGTGCCGATGACACGCGAAAGTTATTGGGATTGCGCCCGGCAGGCCTGCTGGTTGACGCTCCGGATCCTTCCTTCCTTGAGGAGCTCTCGGCCCCCGGTCCCTTGGTGCTGCTTGACGCCCCGGAATTCGGGTCCGATGTCCCGGCTGTCAACCTCGACGTCGCCCAGGGCGCGCGACTGCTGGCCGAGCACCTTGCCGAAACCGGCCACAAGAAGGTCGCCTACCTTGACGGCACCACCGGCACTACCACCTTCGAGGTCAGGCGTGAGGCCTTCCTCCTGGCTTCACGGGAACTGGGCATGGAGGTCCCCGAGTGCGCCTTGGCTGCCACCACCGTGAATGTGGCCTTGGCCGCGGAGGAATTCAGCGCGGTATGGCCGAGGTGGAAGAAGGCGGGCGTTACTGCCGTGGCATGCGCAACCGACACCCATGCCTACGGCATTCTGCAAGAGGCTCGGGCAACGGGGATCTCCATCCCCGGGGAACTTGCGGTGGCAGGATTCGACGACCTTCCATATTCCCGGACCAGCGCACCGGGCCTGACCAGTGTGCATCTACCGGGCGAACTGCTGGGACGCCGGGCCGGCGAACAGCTTCTGCGTCTCATGGCCGGCGAAGAGCTGGAGACCCAACAGGTGGTTCTTCAGAGCTCACTGATGGTGCGCGGCTCGACCCTCGAGGCCTGAGGTGTTCCTCAAGCAGCGGGCTTCACTCGCAATCGCACCATGGTTCGGCCCGCCATGTCGTGCGGTCCCCGACCCGTGACTAAAACCCTCACGATATAGACCAAGGCCGCGGCGGTTGCTGGATTCAAGCCCACGAAGACCCAGACCGGTGGCATCGCTTCCCACCCCTCGCGGTAGAACACGTACATCATCTGCCAAACGAAAATGTGGGCGAATTCCCAAGGCACCAATTTCACGATTGTCCGCAGCAGGATCTGCATCTTGTTGGGCGTCCTACCATCCGTGCTTCGCACTTCGAGTCCCATTTTTCGCTTGCCCCAGGTCGCGTGGTATTCGCCCGATTCGGTCTTGAAGAGGTAGACGCCCACCGCAAAGACCAGAAGGAAGAAATAGAGCACTCCGCTGCCCAAAGGCGCGAGCATTCCCAGGGTGTCAGGCAGCTCCCCGCGGACCAGGAACACGACGGTTGAGCACACCCCAAGGACGGCCAACCAGCCCATGATGACCAAGTAATCCAGTCCCAGCGCGGCAAAGCGCTTGGTCCGCTTACGCATGGCGCCAGACTAACCAGTGCGCCCGCGTTTTCCAATGCTTGGGTCGTTTCGGCCGCGGTGCGGAAGCCATGCTCGCGCTCCGTGCACCAGATGGAAAGTCCCCGCCAGGATTCGAACACTTGGCTGGGGGCGCGGCATCATTGGCGCTCCCACTTGGCAAATCTGGAAAGAGGGTCCCTGAACGGACCCGGCGGGTCGTTCGCGTTCATGCCTGACACGGCGCACGGCAACGAAGGCACAAGGGGCTTGAATGACTGAGAAACCAGGTATACCTGGACGTTCCGAGACAGTGCTCGACAGCTCGGCACTTCGACTCTTATTCCTGGCCCCTGTCTGTTCCCTCGTCGTGGTGACGGTGCTTTACCTGTTCCTTGTCCCCCATATGCCGGAACACGTTGCCCGCCATGTTGGTCCGGACGGAGTCGGATACAGTTCCACGCCAGTTGTTTTCACCCTCATCTGTTCCGCGGCAGCAATAGCGTTCGCCATAGGAGCCTCCACCGCCAGGGGCTTCATGAAAGCCGGCCACTGGTACCAGAAGGAAAAATCTATCGCCGTGGCGATCCTGTCCTTGGGATACGGCGTCGTAGGCATCGCGCTGGCAACACTGGTAAGCATCGCTGGCACCCGAGCGGATCCCCTTTCAGGAGATTCGATGGGGACCTCCATGCTCGCTTTCCTCTTCTTTTTCATCGGAGCGGCATGGATCCAGACCGTCGCCCTTCCGCGCGGCAAAATGGAAGAGCTCAACGGGAGCTAGTTGCACGGCTGGATTCTTGAACTCCGGTTCCCCCTTCCCACAGCGTTCTTCAGGTGCTTTGGATGATGCCAAGCTCTCGAAGAAAACCAAATATCCCCGCATTTCCTGGCTTTTACGCCTAGGAAACACGGGGATATCGATGGAGCCCCCTGCCGGATTCGAACCGGCGACCCTCGCTTTACAAGAGCGATGCTCTGGCCAACTGAGCTAAGGAGGCGTGCTGCCAAGGTCTATTCGATCACGACCCAAGTGCAGGAACCAGCGTAGCGGATACACCCCTGTGACCGGAAACCGGAGCATCGCGAGCAACAGGCACATCAATCCGCACTTGGGTGGCTCACCGAACTAACGGAGAACCACCCAAGGCCGGGGACTGCGTGGCATCGTGTTGTTTACTTGTTCGCCTTGATGGCTTCTTCTACCACTGAAGCGAAATCGGGCTCGGCGTTGGCGTCCCATTCCTTGCCCTGGATGAATGTTGTCGGGGTTCCGGCAATAGAATCGGCCAGCGCAGCCTGGTTGGTGAACTCGACGAACGGGTGGAAGGTGCCGTCGTCTATGCATTTACCAACGTCAGCACCGCTGTCCTTGGCCATCTGGGCCAGTTCCGCATTCTTCATCTCGCCCTCGGGGTAATGGGCAAACAGGGCCTTGGAGAATGTCAGGTACGAGGCCGGTGCCGCGTCGGCGACGCAGGCCAGCGCGTTTGCTCCGCGCGAGGAGAAGTTGGTCGGTGATCCCCTGTCCAGGAAGGCCACGGTGCGATACTCGACCTTGACGTCGCCGGCCGCCAGCCAGCTGCCGACCTGGTCCGCGTATTCGGTCTCGAAATCGGCGCAATGCACGCAGTTGACATCCACGTAGAACAACAAGTTGACCGGCTCGCCCTTGGGAGCGGCCTTGTCATCACGGGGCGCGGGTTCCTTCGGCTCGGTCGGCGCGGCGCCGGCTGCGTTGACGTCTACCGCGAGGCCGGAAGTATCGGCAACGGTGGTGTCGGAGGTGAGCGTAATGCCACCGGCGGCGTTCCCGCCCTTGGGCACGGCACCGGATTCGGCGACCTTGCCGGAGTTGTTCTGTACGACAAGCCCGACAATCAGGGCAATCACAGCGAGCACAGCCACCAGGACGCCCACCTTGATGAGCAGTGACTTGCGCTTGTCAGCGGCTTCTTGGGCCACTCGCACTTGCTGCGCTTGTTCGCGCGCGCTGGCGGTCCGCTCGGCCTTGCTCGGCCGCTGGCTATTTGATGCCATAGGTCAAAACGTCCTTCAAAAGTTGGATTGGTAGTTCCCCGACCAACCCAGTTTAGGGCACTGGGAGCGCGTAGCTTATCTTCCCAATGTCGCTTCCATCACGTCGTTGACCTAAGCTCAAACTTACTCTTGAGCTTCAGAATGCTTGAGCTTAGGAATAGCTTTAGGAATGGAAGGGGCAACATGCAAGAGGAACAAGGAATCGAGCCTCCATCCGGTAGCGAGAACCCAAGCTACGACTTCATCGTGGTGGCCAACCGACTACCCGTGCACCGCTTTGAAGGCGAGAACGGTGAACTCTTGTGGCGCCGCTCCCCGGGCGGTCTGGTAACCGCCATCGCCCCGGTGATGCAGGCTTCGGATGGCGCCTGGGTCGGTTGGCACGGAGCCACGAACGAAGTGCTTGAGCCATTCGAGAACGAACGCATCCACCTGGTCCCGGTCCCCTTGGACGACGAAGACCTGGAAATGTACTACGAGGGCTTCTCCAACTCGACCATCTGGCCGCTGTATCACGACGTGATCGTGCCCCCGGAGTTCCACCGCACCTGGTGGGACAACTACAAGAAGGTCAACAAGCGTTTTGCCGATGCCACCGCGGCGGTCGCCAGCGAGGGCGCCACCGTATGGGTGCAGGACTACCAGTTGCAGCTTGTCCCCAAGCTCCTGCGTGAGGCCCGCCCGGACCTGCGCATCGGTTTCTTCAACCACATCCCGTTCCCCTCCCCCGGGATCTTCTCCCAGCTGCCTTGGCGCAAGCAGATCCTTGAGGGCTTGGCCGGTGCCGACGTGGTCGGTTTCCAGCGCACCGCCGACGCGAGCAACTTCCTGCGATCGATGCGCCGCTACACGGACCGCACGGTCAAAGGTTCGCTGGCGATCCCGCCAGCATCGCCAGAGGCCAGCGGTTCAAGCCCGAATATCTGCCGTGCAGAGGCCCACCCCATCTCAATCGACACCCAGTACGTCGCCGATCTTGCGCACGATCCGGAGATCGTTGCCCGTGCCAAGCAGATCCGCCAGGAACTGGGCAATCCCAAGACGATCCTGCTGGGCGTTGACCGCCTTGACTACACCAAGGGGATCCGGCACCGGCTTAAGGCCTATGGCGAACTGCTGGCCGAGGGCTCCGTCACTGTCGGCGAGGCGTGCCTGGTGCAGGTTGCCAGCCCCAGCCGCGAGAACGTCGAGCGTTACCAGCAGCTCAAGGACCAGGTCGAGCTCATGGTAGGCAACCTCAATGGCGAGCACGACACCATGGAACACACGGCAATCCGCTATCTGCACCACTCCTACCCGATGCGGGAAATGATCGCCCTGTACCTGGCCGCGGACATCATGTTAGTGACGTCGCTGCGCGACGGAATGAACCTCGTGGCCAAGGAATTCGTGGCAGCACACACCGATGACACCGGAATGCTGGTGCTCTCGGAGTTCACCGGGGCCGCGGACCAGCTGACGCAGTCGGTGTTGGTGAACCCGCACGACATCGACGGAATGAAGTCGGGGATCCTGCGAGCGCTGCGCATGGATCCACAGGACGCGTCCCGACGGATGCGCCGCATGCGCCGGCACCTGCGGGAGCACGACGTGGCCAACTGGTCCCAGACCTTCCTTGCTTCGCTGGGCCAGCCGCTGCCGGTGGACGTGCTGGTCTAGCCTGGGAGTGATTATGGCGCGGGTGCCGCGGGTAACGTCCAGTTGCATCCGCGCAGCTTGTTTTGCCCCGGCTGTGGATTTCGGCCGCTGGCACGCACTGTCCCACCCATCCATGCCCGTCTCATCTGCCTGAAAGGATCAGCTGGTTAATTATGGGTCCCATCACCCCCGAACTTGCCGACGCCATCGAGTCCCTGATCGACACCCCGGTCCTGCTTGTGGCCCTGGACTTCGACGGAACACTGGCCCCGTTGGTCGACCGCCCGGAGGACGCACGCCCCCTGCCCGCCGCCGCAGAGGCCCTGGCGGGCCTTTCGGCCCTGGAAAACACCGTGACCGCACTGATCTCCGGGCGCGATCTGGCCTCACTGCGCGCGGTTGGCAGCCCGCCGGAACAAACCCTGCTGGTGGGCAGCCACGGAACGGAGCGCTGGGCACCGGAAATCTTCGGCGCCGACGACGAGCACATCGATCTCAGCTCCGCTCAAAGCACGGCACTGGCCAAGGCCACCGGAATCCTGGAAGCCATCAGTGCCGCCCACCCGGGCACCACACTGGAATACAAGCCCGCCGCGATCGTGCTGCACGTTCGCCAGGCAGCGACCGAAGTCGCCACGGCCGCATTGCACGCGGCACATGGGCAGCTCGACGACATCGAGAACCTGCAGGCCCTTGACGGCAAGGCAGTGCTCGAAGCCAGTGTCCTGGTGGGCACCAAGGGCGATGGGCTGAATTGGTTGCGCGAGGTTGCAGACGCCACGACCGTTGTATTTGCCGGCGACGATGTCACCGATGAGGACGCGTTTGCCGTGCTGCGCCCCGGAGACATCGGGGTCAAAATCGGGTCGGGCACCACCAAGGCACAATTTCGCCTTAATGGGCCCGGGGAATTGCCAGCCCTTTTGGATTCCATCCTCGATATGAGAAGCTTGTGATTCCATTCACTTCGGATCGTCGGGCACGTACCTGCCCGTGAAAGGGTCGTTGCCCCATGGCATCAGTAACTTTTGACCAAGCTACCCGCGTTTACCCGGGCTCCACCAAGCCCAGCGTCGACAAGATTTCATTGGACATCGCCGACGGCGAATTCCTGGTTCTCGTCGGCCCATCCGGCTGCGGAAAGTCCACCACGCTGCGCATGCTCGCCGGCCTGGAGGACATCAACTCCGGACGCATCTTCATCGGCGACCGCGATGTCACCAACGTTCCACCCAAGGACCGCGACATCGCCATGGTTTTCCAAAACTATGCGCTCTACCCGCATATGTCTGTTGGTGACAACATGGGATTCGCCCTGAAGATCGCCGGCATCGACAAGGAAGAACGCGCCCGCCGCGTACAGGAAGCAGCAAAGCTTCTTGACCTTGAGGACTACCTGGACCGCAAGCCCAAGGCACTCTCCGGTGGCCAGCGCCAGCGTGTGGCCATGGGCCGGGCCATTGTCCGAAGCCCGCAGGTCTTCCTCATGGATGAGCCACTGTCCAACCTTGATGCCAAGCTGCGCGTGCAGACCCGTACGCAGATCGCCTCGCTAACCCGCCGACTGGGCGTCACCACGGTCTACGTAACCCACGACCAGGTCGAGGCATTGACCATGGGCGACCGCGTTGCCGTGCTCAAGGACGGGTTGCTTCAGCAAGTCGGTACCCCGCGGGACCTCTACGATTTCCCCGCCAACATCTTTGTTGCTGGCTTCATCGGTTCACCCGCGATGAACCTACTGGAACTTCCGGTGGTCAATGGCGGGGTCGCCTTCGGCGGCACCACCTACCCCGTCTCCTCCTCGACCCTCGAGGCCGCCACCGGCAACACGGTGACCTTGGGTGTTCGTCCCGAGGACCTTGGCCTGGTTTCGGCCGGCGAGGGCCTAGCCGTCGAGGTTGACGTGGTTGAGGAACTCGGCGCGGATGCCTACGTCTACGGGCACACCACCGTGGGCGGCACCGAGTACCAGATGGTCGTGCGCGTCGATGGCCGCAAGCCACCATTCAAGGGCGAGACCGTCTACGTATTGCCGAAAGCCGGACACATCCACCTCTTCGACACCGCATCCACCGAGCGATTGGCTGAACCGGCGAGCACCGGGGCGCACGCCCAGGTAGCCGCCGAGGTCTAGGACCGCCCGCCCGCTCGTTCACGAGCGGCACATAGCACTACGGCCACTGGCGGCCGTATCCAGCCCATCGCTGGGTACGGCCGCCAGTGGCCTATCCACCTACTTCCCGCTTCCTCCCCACTGCAGCAAGAGACGGCAGCACGCCATGATTCGCCACACCGCCAATTGGCACGACGAGCCCACCAACCATGCCCAGGCCGGCAAGTTGCCGCGTGATGCGGCTACGTCCATCCCACCGGCAGTGACCGGTTCGCTGTCGATCACCGCTGCGACGGCGGACCCAGCCCTGCTGGACCTGCCCTGGCACATCGCGCTCGAAGACTGGCCCAGCGAAACCCTGGCCCCGCTGCCGCGCGGCATCTCACGCCACGTTGTCCGCTTCGCCATGATGGGCGGCACCGTCATCGCCATCAAGGAAACCAGCGAGCACGTGGCCCGGCACGAATACCACATGCTGCGCAAGCTACGTCGGTTGGCGGCCCCCTGCGTGGAGCCCGTTGCCGTGATCACCGGCCGCAAGGACACCAGCGGCAACGACCTGGATCCCGTACTGGTCACCGGGCACCTGAAGTACTCCCTGCCCTACCGGGCGCTGTTCTCCCAGAAGCTGCGCCGAGAGACCCTCACCCGGCTCATTGACGCCCAGGCACTGCTGTTGGTCCGCCTGCACCTGACCGGTTTCTATTGGGGGGACGTGTCACTGTCCAACACACTCTTCAGGCGCGATGCAGGCTCGTTTGCCGCTTATCTGGTGGACGCCGAAACCGGGGAACTCTACCCCGGGCTTTCCTCGGGGCAGCGCGAGTACGACCTGGAGATCGCCCGGGTGAACATCGCCGGGGAACTCATGGACCTCATGGAGGCCGGGTTGATCGAGGACACCGTCGACCCTGTGGCGACCAGTGAAGACATCCTGCATTCCTACCGTGGGCTCTGGGCCGAACTCAACGACAAGGAATCCTTCGACTTCTCCGAACGCTGGCGCGTTGACGAGAGGATCCGACGGCTCAACGAGCTGGGCTTCGACGTTGAGGAGATCAGTCTCAAGACCTCCGCCGACGGCGGACAACTGCTCATCCAGCCCAAGGTCGTCGACGCGGGCCACCACACGCGCCGGCTGCTGCGCCTGACCGGGCTGGATGTGGAGGAGGGACAGGCGCGCAGGCTCCTGAACGATCTCGATGCCTACAAGGCCAAAAAGCATCCTGAAATGGACGAGGAACTCGCCGCAGCCCGATGGGTGAGCAACGTCTTTGACCGGATCACCGGCGCGATTCCGCGTGAGTTTCACGGCAAGCTTGAACCGGCGCAAATCGTCCACGAGGTGCTTGAGCACCGCTGGTACATTTCCGAGGCGCGCGGCTCCAACGTCCCCATGGAGGAAGCCGTCGCCTCCTACGTGGAGGCAGTGCTGCGCCACCGCCGCGACGAGGCCCGGCTGATGCTCGAACCCGATGTCGAGCTCGGGGAGTAAACCAAGGGACTTGGATCGGCGGTCGGCCATAAAGCCGTTTAACCGCAAACTCACAGCATTCCCGGAGCCTGCGCTGAATAGTTATCAGCGCTGGGCGCAATCAGCCCCGTTATACTAGTTGGACTATGGATGACCCCCCTTCACATATGCCCAAGCCCCTCGTCCCACTAACCGGTTATCCGGTCACTGCCGGACAGGGGCGCCCAAATGAATGAATGGATCATGATCGGCATCGGTCTCGTCCTGACCGTTGGCACGGGATTGTTCGTTGCATCCGAATTTGCGCTGGTCAACCTCGACCGCCATGAACTTGAAGCCCGCGCCCAGCGCGGCGAAAAACGCCTGGGCACCACGATCAACGCACTGAAGATCACCTCGACGCACCTCTCCGGTGCCCAGCTCGGCATCACCATCACCACCCTGCTCACCGGGTACACCTTCGAACCGGCGATCAGCTCCCTGTTGCGCGAGCCGCTGCTGGACATGGGCCTGGGTGAGTCACTGGTCCCCGCGCTCGGTGCCGTGAGCGGGATCGTCATCGCCACGGTCTTCTCGATGATCATTGGCGAACTGGTTCCCAAGAACTTCGCCCTAGCGTTGCCGCTGGCCACGGCAAAGCTCGTTGTGCCCTTCCAGGCGTTGTTCACCTTGGTCTTCAAACCGGTGATCGTGGCGTTCAACAACACCGCCAACGCCATCATCCGTTCCTTCGGCATCGAACCCAAGGAGGAGCTCTCCGGCGCCCGGAGCGCAGAGGAACTCAGCTCGCTGGTGAGGCGATCCGCCCTGGAGGGAGTATTGGATGACGACCACGCCACGTTGCTGCACCGGACCCTGCGTTTCTCCGAGCGCAGCGCCGCCGATGTCATGACTCCGCGGGTGCGCATGGTCGCCGTGGGTGCGCAAGACACCGCCGAGGACGTCGTCAACGTGTCCATTACGACCGGTTTCTCCCGCTTCCCGGTCATTGGTCGCGACCGGGACGAGGTCCTGGGCGTGCTGCACGTGAAACAGGCCTTCGCGCTCCCCCTTCAGCAGCGCGCGCGGTTGAAGGCCGCCGATCTGATGATCGAACCGTTCCTGGTTCCCGAGTCCATGGGCGTCGATTCGTTGCTCGGGCTGTTGCGCAACCACGGGCTGCAGGTCGGCATCGTCTCCGATGAACACGGAGGCACCGCGGGAATCGTCACGCTCGAAGATCTCGTCGAGGAAATCGTCGGGGAACTCGAGGACGAGCATGACCGGGCTCGGGTCGATGTCATCAAGACGGGGCGCTCGATCATCTTCGATGCGTCCCTGCGCCCCGACGAACTGCTGGACCGCGCCGGGATCAACGTCCCCGACGGCGAAGACTACGACACGCTGGCCGGGTTCGTCACGGACCGACTGGACAGGATCCCCGAGCTCGGCGACGAGGTCTCCCTGCTCGAGGGCACCCTGCGGGTCGAGCGCGTGCTGGGAACCCACGTGGAGCGCTTGAGGTTCACCCCCTCCGGATCCATCGAAGTTCTCGCTAACCAGCACGACGACATCATAGAGCGCATCACCGAGGAGCTAACCCATGAGTGAGTACGTCCCCGGAATCATTTGGCTCGTGGTGCTGCTGGCCATCAATGCCTTCTTCGTGGGCGCGGAGTTCGCCGTGATTTCGGCCCGTCGATCCCAGATCGAGCCCAAGGCCGAGGCCGGCTCCAAGGCCGCCAAAACTGCTCTGTGGGCCATGGAGCATGCAACGCTCATGCTGGCCACCAGCCAGCTGGGCATCACCGTGTGCTCCTTGGTCATCCTGAACGTCTCGGAACCGGCCATCCACCACCTGCTGGAAATCCCGCTGGGCTTCACCTCGCTCTCCGTCGAGGCCATCGGCATCATTGCGTTCATTGCGGCCCTGCTACTGGTCACCTTCCTGCATGTGGTCATCGGTGAAATGGTTCCCAAAAACATCTCATTCTCGGTTCCCACCCGCGCGGTGCTGCTGCTGGCTCCCCCGTTGGTGCTGGTCGCGCGCATCGTCAAGCCGGTGATCTGGTCCCTGAACGGCATCGCCAATTCGGTGTTGCGGCTCTTCCGGGTCCAACCCAAGGACGGGGCAACCAGTGCCTTCACCCTTGATGAGGTGGCAAGCATCGTGTCACAGTCAACGCGGGACGGCGTGCTCTCCGACGCGAGCGGTACATTGAGCAAGGCTTTCGAATTCACGACCAAGACCGTCGCCGACGTCGAGGTTCCCATCACCGAGATGGTGCTGCTTCCGGTGGACTCAACACCCTCCGACATCCAAAGCGCAGTGGCCACGCACGGGTTCTCCCGATACATCCTGACCACGCACGACGGAGAACTCGGTGGCTACCTCCACCTGAAGGATGTCATGGACCTGACCGGTGCCGGGAAATTCACCGAGGCGGTTCCGCCTAAGCGGATCCGCGCCCTGGCATCGGCCTTCAGCGGCAGTGACCTCGAGGACGCCCTGGCAACGATGCGCCGCACCGGCGCCCACGTTGCCCGCGTTTTCGACGGCGAGTCAAACACCACCGGCGTCTTGTTCCTCGAAGACATCATCGAGGAACTTGTCGGCGAGGTGCGCGATGCCACGAGCACCTGATCACGATCGGCTAAAGAACCCGCGGTTTTAATCCACCTCAGGTCTGCCGCCGGGTCTCCTTTGCCGTCCCCGCTTTTCGACATTCTTCCACCTTGTAGTGTGCGCCGCACTCAAGGATAGGAGAACCCATGAAGGCCGCCATGTACTACGGCAAGGAAGATATCCGCATCGAGGAGATCCAGGAGCCCCAGGTACGCTCCGGTATCGTCAAGATCGTACCCGCGTTCAACGACATCTGCGGAAGCGATGTGCACTTTTTCCACGAAGGGCCCATGGCACAGGCCCCGTCGTTCAATGGACCTCACCCGCTATCTGGCGACATGCCTTCAATCATCCTGTGCCACGAATTGTCTGGCATCGTCCAAGTGGTCGGAGAGGGAGTTCAGGACATTGCGGCTGTCGATCACGTGGTGGTCGAACCACTCATGGTCGATGGCACCTGTCCCGCAGGCCTCAAGGGCAAGCACAACCTTTGCGAATAGATGGGCTTCATCGGCCCATCGGGTCCTGGCTGCGGACTGAGCGATTCCATCGCCGTGGAGAAACGATGGGTGCACCCCATCGGTGACATCCCGCTGGACCAAGGTGCCATGGTCGAAGCGTTGGAAGTGGCGGTGCATGCCATCAAGCACGCCGACGCCGACGAAGGACAGGTCGCAGTCGTTGGCGGTGCCGGCCCCATCGGCCTGCTCACCGCCGCCATGCTTCGGCCCAAGGGAGTGAAAACCATTCTCATCGAGGTTTTCGCTGCCACTCGGAGCAAGGCGCCGACCTCTGGCGTCGCCGACGTGGTCGCTGATCCCGTAGCGGAGGATTTGGCTGCCGTCGTGGCTAAGCACACCGACGGCGCGGGCGCCGATGTTGCTTTCGACGCAGCGGGGGGTCGCCCCCCGGTGGTGGACCAGCTGTAGCAGGTCCTTGGTGCCGGCGGTCGCCTTGAAGCCATTGCGTTGCACTCGAAACCGGTCCAATTGGACATCACCGCGCGGTTGGCCACGAAAGATCGGTGCTCGGCAGCAGCGTCTGATACGCGAACGACCACGTCGAGGCCATCGAGCTCGTGAGCAGCGCCAAGGTCGATTTGGCCCCGTTCCTCACCTTCAGGATCAAGATCCTCGTTTCGATGCGCTGGGCGAGCACGATGCCGAACGGGGTCCTGCTGCGGCCGGGGCCCCGCCAGGCATCCGCGGCTTGCGCTGTTTCATTGCCACACCAGCGACATCTTATAGATGGATTGCACGATTCTGGATCTGGGTGGCCGCGCGCGTCTTCTTTCTTCGGGCCCATCTGGCCCATGCACCTGGATCGGAGGCCAACGTGCTCCACGTCGTCGCCTGGCTTGCCAGGCAACCATCGCGCGATTCCTGCTGCCTACCTCAAATCCCAGGCCCACTGGATAGGCTTGGGAGCATGTCGCTACCCCAAGATGCATCTTCGGTCCCGGCCGCCCGGGCCACGTCCGGTTCCCCCTATACCCTCCAAGAGGTGCTCCATGCTCCCTCGGAAGGACAGCAGTGGTGGCGGAGTTCTGTGATCTACCAGATCTATCCGCGCTCCTTCAAGGATTCAACGGGCAGCGGCATGGGAGACCTGGCGGGCATCACCGCGCAGCTGCCAAAGATCTCCACCCTGGGTGTGGACGCCATCTGGCTTTCCCCTTTCTTCCCCTCGCCGCAACAGGACGCCGGCTACGATGTTTCGGACTACCGGGGTGTTGATGCCCTCTTTGGCACCTTGGACGATGCCAGGACCATGATCAGCACGGCAGCAGCCTTGGGCATCAGGATCATCATCGACGTCGTCCCCAACCACTGCTCCAGCGAACATGCCTTGTTCAAGGCGGCACTGGCCGCCGCGCCGGGTTCCGCCGAACGTGCCATGTTCCACTTTGCCGATGGCAGCGGTGAGGGCGGCAACGTCCCGCCAAACAATTGGTCTTCGCTCTTCGGGGGCTCGGGTTGGACGCGTGTCCCCGACGCGGGTGGTTCCCCGGGACAGTACTACTTCCACCTCTTTGACTCCTCCCAGCCCGATTTCAACTGGCGCAACCCCGCGGTCCTGCAGGAATTCGAGGACACCTTGCGCTTCTGGCTCGATGCCGGTGCCGGTGGCTTCCGCATCGATGTCGCCCACGCGATGTTCAAGAGGGAAGGGATGCCCGACTGGGGCGGCGCCCCCGACGGGACACCCCGGCCCGGCTTCCCCTTTGCCGACGCTCCCATGTTTGGTCAGCCCGAACTGCACCGGGTATTCGCTCGCTGGCGGGAAATATGCGATCAATACCCGGGGGAACCGGTGCTGTGCGCCGAGGCGAACGTCCGCCCGCTGACTCGTCTTGCCGACTGGGTGGCCCCGGGCCAGATGCACCAGTGTTTCAACTTCGATTTCCTGCGCACCCTGTGGGACCGGGAGGCGTTGGCCACCGTCATCGGTGATTCGCTGGCGGCCTTCGACACCGTCGACGCCCCTACCACCTGGGTTCTTTCCAACCACGACGTCTCCCGGCATGCTACCCGTTTCGGGCTCGATGGCATCGCCCTGGATCTGGGCGACGGGATCGGCCCGGGCGACCCGCAACCCGACACCGCACTGGGCCTGGCACGTGCCCGGGCGGCAACGCTGTTCATGCTGGGGCTGCCCGGTGGCGCCTATCTCTACCAAGGTGAGGAACTGGGCCTGGGTGACCACACGACGCTTCAGGACGCCTATCGGCAGGACCCCACGTTCCTGCGCACCGACGGTGAGCGCACGGGACGCGACGGCTGCCGGGTACCGATCCCTTGGGTGCATGACGCACCGGCCTATGGGTTCTCCCCCACCGGGGAAACATGGCTGCCGCAACCGGATAACTGGGCGGGCTACTGCCGCGACGTCCAGGAGGAGGATCCGGCCTCAACGTTGAACATGTACCGCGGGGCACTGGCCCTGCGCCGTGAACTGGGGTTGGGCCTGGGATCGCTGGCCTTCTTCGTGAACCCTGAGTTACCGGATGTCCTGGCCATCCGCAACGGGGACACCGTCAACGTCCTGAATCTCTCTGCCCACCCGGTGCCGCTTCCGGCCGGTGAGCCATTGCTCTTCTCAGCCTCCGACGGATCCACCTTGGCAGCAAACGGTTTGCTGGGGGCCAACTCGGCGGCCTGGTTGCGCGCGGCTGGTGCATGAGGGCCTAGGCAGGCGCCGACACGTCCTCGCGGCGCAGCCACGGCAGCGAGCCGATGAGCAGTGATATCAGGCATCCGATGAGGGTATCCACCAGACGCTCAGTGAGCAACCCGGTGTCGGGGTGGCCGCCGGTGCCACCAAGCACGACGATCAGCGGTGTCATCACCAACGCGTAGCTCGTGTAGTTGGCGCTCTTCAGGTAGAGCCGGCTCGCCCCGATCATCGCGACAATGCCCACCAGCAGTGCCGGTGGCATCGGACCGAGCATCCACCACCCCAGCAGCACACCCAACGAGGTCCCCACGGCGCGTTCGGTGGTGCGCAGCAGCGCCGCATGGTGGTCGCGTTGGACGACCAAGACAACAGTGAGCATGATCCAGTACGAGTGGCGCCCCGAAACCAGGTGGGCGAAGAGCTCGGCGACCACCATGCACGATGCCAATCGCACCGTGTAGTGCCACCCGTCCCACTTGGACATGCGCTTGGTCCAGGATTCAAGGGCCACCCGCCATGGTTGAGCCGGAGCTGGCGGCTCTGGCTTGCGCTTGAGCAGGTGGAATTCGATCCCGTAAGTCAACATTCCCATGACCCCGCCCAGAAGCACCCCTGAGGCAAAGATCGCCAGCAGCTGCTGCGTCGGGGTGGACCCGACGGACAGCGAAGCACCGATGATCAGGAATATTGTGGCTTGGCTACCCGCCTTGGCCACACGGGGACGGATCGTGCCCGTGGCCGCCACCAGGACGACGAGCACCAGGATCGCCAGGTCGCCGGCCACCCGGCCACTCGAAAGCAGGTGGCCCGCTCCCAGTGCTGCGGTGCCGATCACCGCAGCGGCACCCAGGTCGCTGGTCCTTGCCCTCAGGTTGCCGTCGTGGCCGCTGCCGGCGACCAACAGTGCGCCCAAGGCAGCAAGCACTCCGGAGTTCGGATCGCCCAGCAGCATGGCAATGGTCAGGGGCAACGCCAGCGACAAACCCGCTGAAACCATCTTCAGTATGTTGGCTTCGGTCCGGTTCCAAGTGAGCGCGCCGGAAAGAACCTCGCGTCCAGCCGCTGAGGCGCGTGCGACGTGGGGTGAACGCCTGCCACTGTTTTTGGGATCTTCGGCCACGTTTCCGATTATTCCACGGTGAACGTGGATACGAACGGTTGGCCGGAGGGCATACGTCCGGTGCCGCGTCGTGGCGAACATGCCTTGCGCTTCATCCCCGAATTCCATATACAGGTGTGGCCTGGTTGTTGCCCTAAGCCAGGGGCTAGGAATGCACCGCCGGTGGGGCGTCGTCCAATGCATGAGCCAGAGGGCATGAACAGGGCTCGGTGTATTCGTGGAATGCCAATGCCTCTAGGCAGACGACTGTTTTACTGGTGTACAGGGCACTTGGCGCCCAACCTCAATATCAGGTGGCCCCCAAACATACGTATATTCAGTTGGTCGGGTCCGCCACGCTCACCACCTGCAACACCCCCGCGGGGGACATGGACGCAGGGGCCTCTCACATAGCTGCCGTTGCGTCGTCGGGGGATCATGAGAGTGGGTTGTGACCGGGCCGGCACGAAGGAGACTGGAAGAACGCACCCCGGTGCTGATGACCTGGCCATCGGTCCGATGGTCTACCAAGGTGCCGTCCTTACCTACCAAGGCAAGGATTTGCCCGGCGCACCTCCCAGTCCGGATGCCCATGGGCTCATGTATTACAAGACAAGGGCGCAGTTGCCTCCTGATGCCACGATGACGGTTTTCGTTGTTGGGATCTCACTCCCATTCGCCGGCATCATGACGGAGAACGGTCCGGCGGCAGGATACCCGAGTGCGACTTACCCGGGGGCTGTCTGGCGCAATGGCGGCGCGGGGCGGGCATTGTGGGCCGGTGGCTTCTCGCTCTTCGGCCAATTTTCCACCTGCCTACTGTCTGAGGTACGGGTCGAGGGAAAAACGACACCCTTAAGGTTTCCGTCTCTCACGGCATCGATCCCTGCGGCCAGTAGCGGCAGCGCCAAGGATGCAGCGGCGGCATACCCGGGCCAGGCACGCATTTGCGTTACGAACAATCGAGCGTCGATGCGGCCATTCGGCTGTTAAATGGGACGAGCCCCGCAGAAAACCGAAGTTTCCAGTGGGGCTCGCATTGGTCGGGATAACAGGATTTGAACCTGCGACCTCGTCGTCCCGAACGACGCGCGCTACCAAGCTGCGCCATATCCCGGTGATGTACCAACGAGTAAAAAGTCTACCGACTTTTCGGCTCACCACCTAATCGGGGTCACGGTTTTTGGCTTAGCAGATCGCCTTTCCAGGGCCGGAAATATTTTGGGGATCGAAGATTGCCCCGGTCCTGCGTTGCGGCTCCAAGACCTCCACGGACTGCTCCGAAGTTAACCTCTCCTGTTTCACGGTATCCACGCCGTGTTCCGCGGTGACGGTGCCGCTGATGTACAACGCGGCCCAACTAGACTCGTTCAGTCCTGTATTAAGCTGTTTCTTTCCCAGCGCACCATCGTCGGGGTTCCCTCCAGGATCTCGGGCACAGGTTCCCGTCCTTGACATGGGCGACGACGCGCGCCATGGCATTGTTGCCGGCAGCTACCTTGTTCAGCTTTTCCATGCAGTCGACGATTGCCGATCTTGGCAGCGCGGTTTATTCGCCCACACGATATTCCTCGTTCTGTCCATCGATACGCATAGGCAGGACCACGCACCCTCGGACGCTGAGTCCCAATCCGTAGTTGTCATCCGGCACGTGCATTGCTCCGAGTTCAAGCCCCTCCAGGATCAAGGGATGGAAGCGGGTTGAGGCAATCGCCGCACCCTGGCTGAACCCTGGCTCACACCCCGTAAGACCGCGTGGATCGAACTGGTTTCTTCGCGGAGGTAACGCAGCCCTGCGGTTACGGAGAAAACGACGCCCAGGGTTCCTTCGAAACACTTCGACAGCTACGTCAGGCCCTAACCGGCAACCCCTTGCAGGTGTTGCCCCCCGTGCCGATCAAGGTACCGGATGCCAGCAAGACATCGAGACCCAGAACGGGGTTCGTGGTGATCGCGGCACGGTTGTTGAGCGTTGCGTTGGAAGCAGCATTCCGGCCAATGGTTGCGTCCTTGTAGCTGACCTGGCCTGTACATGAGTCCGGGCTTGGCCATCGCATTGTTCAGCACCGCATTGATGACACTTGGCTTGACGACTGCGCCTTCGCCATCGGCCGGATCTCCAGAGCCCCGCCCCTGCGCCTGATGGCCAGTACGATACAGCGTGCTTCCGCATGCACCCGACCTGAGATGGCCGTGCCGGCTCCACATGGCACAACTCCTGGCTGCGGCCGCCCAAGCAAGCAAGGGGCCGCCTGGACATCGTCTACGCGTTCAGCGACGACGACCGACAACGGCAATCGGTGATCGGTGATCAACGATCTTCCCGAAGTCGTGGCCGTGGGACTGGAGCACCTGTTGGCCAAGGGGCACTGCGCCCTCGCCGATATGCAACATCATGCCATCGGTCACGGACGCATCCGCGGTTTGGAGACCCATTCCATCTTGTCAAAGTGCTGTCGATGCAACGGCGCAGCGGGCATGCCACCGCGACCATGACTGGTGTCGGCCTACCCTTCGTGTTGGTCGTTGCCGCCCATGAAACGCGCAAAGTAGTCAAGGATCTCGGGCCAGTGCGAATACTCCTCGTACTGTTCCTGTCCGGCATCGCCCGAAGCCCATCCATCATGGGCCAAGACCACTTCGGTCCCACTCCCCTGTTCGTGGAACTCCAGGCTTAGGTGCGTGGGCGGCAGGGACTCAAAGCCCATGGTGAAGTCCATGACGATGGTCTGCGGCGCATCAAGATGCACGATCTTGCCCCAAAGGTGCTGTTCGCCATCTTCAGATTCCTCAAGCAAGTCCCCGCGCACGAAGGTGACGTGACTGCCCGAACCGAATTCGGAAAACTCACCGACCGGCCACCAGAGGTGGATGTAGTCGGTAAAGCCCTCGAAGGCCTGGTCTGCGGGAACCGGAACGATCACCGTATGGCGACGTTCCGGCAAGCGATAGTCGCCTTGGTGGCCTGGGTCGCTGGCTGACGCCGCGTGTGAAAATAGTCCGTCCATGCCCCAACTCTAACGGGTCTTTTCAGGAAGGTCGTCCGCAAGTCATCGGCGGTGATTCCGGGGTTTTGGGGGTTAAACATCGGAACCCCCGAACACACAGTGTTCAGGGGTTCCGGGACAAATTGTCCGGCGGTGACCTACTCTCCCACACCCTCCCGAGTGCAGTACCATCGGCGCAGTGGGTCTT
>NZ_BAABLK010000001.1:0-522 GCF_039544305.1 Paeniglutamicibacter antarcticus | reverse complement strand
ATGTCTCGTTCCCCCGGCTCAACGCCTTGGCCTTCTGGTTCTACCTGTTCGGGTCAACGATCGTTGTTGCAGGTTTCCTGACGCCGCAGGGCTCGGCCGCCTTCGGTTGGTTTGGTTATGCTCCCTTATCGAACACCACGTTCAGTCCCGGTGTCGGCGGGGACCTCTGGGTCTTCGGTTTGGCCCTGTCGGGCTTTGGCACGATCCTAGGTTCGGTCAACTTCATCACCACCATCATTTGCCTGCGTGCACCGGGCATGACCATGTGGCGCATGTCGATCTTCACTTGGAACACCTTGATCACCGCCATCATGGTCGTCATGGTTTTCCCGCCGCTTGCCGCGGCGCTCTTTGCCTTGGGCGCGGACCGCCGTTTCGGCGCGCACGTCTTCGATCCTGAAGCCGGCGGACCTATTCTGTGGCAGCACCTGTTCTGGTTCTTCGGACACCCCGAGGTCTACATCATCGCGTTGCCGTTCTTCGGCATCGTCTCCGAGATCTTCCCGGTCTTCGCCCGCAAGC